>NZ_JBIARH010000002.1:126541-200561 GCF_042889785.1 Streptomyces sp. NPDC002476
CGCCCCCCGCCCCCCCCGCCGCCGGCGCGGCGCCCCCCCTCTCGCCCCCCCGGCGCGGGGCCCGCCGGCGGCGGGGCGCCGGCGCGCGGGGCCGCCCCCCCCCCCCCCCCCCCCCCGACGCTCCTTCCGGGCAGACCTCTCCGGTCACGGCACTAGCTGTACTGCGCCCTTCGCCTGCGCACCAGGACGACCAGCGCGGCACCGAGGACGGTGAGCGCGGCGCAGCCGGCCAGGGCCAGCGGAACCATCCGGCTCATGCCGGTGGATGCCAGACCCGAGTCGGGTGCGTGACCCGGTGGCCCCGGTACACCCGGTGCACCCGGCGCCCCCGGCGAACCCGGTTTGCCCGGTACCGGCGTCGTCGGTGTCGGCGTCGGGGTGGTGCCGGGCAGCCGGTGGTTGACTGCTGTCACCGAGACCCCGGCGTCGAGATTTTCGGGGTTCAGCACCAGCGGCCCGAACACCGCCACGTCGGGCACGGCGTACCCTGCGGGCGGGCTGACTTCCTGCCAGTAGTACGTGCCCGGTGCGCCGGTGCCCCGGCAGACTCCGTCGGTCCCGGTCGTGCAGGGCTTGTCGACCCGCGTGTCCGGCTCCGCCCCGGTGGTCTGCAAGTCGTCGGAGCCGTTCGTCTCCTTCCACAGCTGGAACTTCGCCCGGGCCAGCGGCTTGCCGTCCTGGTCGTGCTTGACCAGGCGCAGCACGCCCTCCTGTTGTCGGAAGCCGAAGTCGTAGGTGTGGTCGTTCTCCCCCGGCCCGCCGGTGGTCAGCGCCCGCTCCGGGAACTTCGCACCGCGCGGGACGATGCCCTTGGAGTCGATGAAGTGGTTGTCGCCGACATCCGCGTCCGTGGACACCCACTGGTGGAGCGGCCCGTCCTTGGCGTAGTCGGCCGGATTGTCGAGGCGGATGGTGTACTTGGTCCTCGGGCGGAGGCCGCCGGTGACATTGGAGTCGTCGAAGTAGTACTCGCCGCGCGCCGTCGTCCTGGTCGTCCCCACGAGCTTGCCCGACTCGTCGTACAGGTTGACGGTCGCGCCCACGACCGGGCGCTGGCCCGGGTTCTGGATGCCCTTGCGCTCGGGGTCGTACCAGACCCGGTTGCCGATCTGGAGCGGGGCCTGGTCGCAGAGCACCTCCAGGTCGCCCATCGAGGCGCCCTTGCCGAACGGGGCCGCGGCGCCCGGCGGGTTGAGGCGCAGGCCGAACTTCGGGTCCTGCTTGCCGTCACGCTGGAGGAACGACGTGCCGTAGCCGTAGGCGGTGTGGTCGGGGTCGAAGGCGGAGGTCGCGATGGTGTTCTCGACCTTGGAGTGCGCCATGCCGGCGAACGCCGTGTTGCGGTGACCACCCCAGCTGGTGTCGAAGAACCGGGTGCCCCGAGGGGACAGCCCGCAGCCGTTGTTGGTGTCCATCACATACATGTCGTTCGCCGGGCAGGCCTTGTTCAGGTCACCGCCCGACATGACGACGGCAGCGGAGCCGGGCGTGGTGCCGGCCGGGGCGCGGTCGCCGAAGCGGTCGCGGAAGGCCAGCAGCATCGAGCCGTCGGCCTCGAAGGCGATCTCGCCCAGTTCCGGTTCGGGGTTGGCGATGGTGGAGTTGCCGCACGGACTGCCGTTCTGCGAGGCCGGGTAGGTGCTCGTCCACGGGAACCAGCCCGCGCCGTCGCACGGGCCACCGCCGACCGTCGAGCCGCGCGGGTAGTCCAGCGGCTGGTTCAGCACGGCCTTCTGGAAGGCGCCGGTGCCCAGGTCGAAGGGCAGAACCACCGCGCGCAGGTCCGAGACCTTCCCGGTGGACTCGCCGGAGCACACCCCGCCGAGGTAGCCGGTGCCGTCCTGCATCCCCAGGCCGAAGGGGCGCCAATCCCCGGACGCCGGGCAGCCCGGGTCCGGGATCGAGTAGACGGCCTTCGGCGCCGCGGCGGTCGGCACGGTGGCGTCGTAGCGGTAGAGCTTGCGGTTGTTGAGGTTGACGACGAACAGGTCCTTGCCGTCATCCGTGATCTTGATGCCGCCCAGACTCTCCTTGCCGGGCACGACGAGGAACGCGTCGTCGGTACCCGGGCCGTGGGCCGTCGCCCCCGCGTCCGGGACGACGGTGAACAGGGAGGTCTTCTTCCGCCCGGGGTCGGTCACGTAGATGCCCCCGGCGTCACCCGGACCGTAGTCCGTGGTGCGCTTGGCCAGCGCCGAGGAGAACACCCGCTTGTCGGCCTTGTTCCACGCGATACCGAACAGTGTGCCGGTCTCGGCGTTGGTGGCGATGTTCGTGACGTCGACGTCGACGCCGCCCTGGCCGCGCGCGTCGTACGGGAAGGAGGCCAGCGTACGCTGGGCCCCGCCCTCGCGCGTGGTGGGCTGACAGGTCGTCATCAGCGGTGCGTTCTTCTGACAGTAGTCGCCCGGACTCCACAGCCCGGTGGTGAACGCCACGCTCTTCCCGCCGGAGAGGTCGACGAACTCCTCATTGCTGCTCAACTGGTTGGGCGCACCGTCCAGACCCTGGCGCGAGGCGAAGGCCGGGAACAGCACACCCGGCTTCGGATTCACCACCTGCACCCGGTACCTGCCGCTGGTGGGCTCACCCGCCGCCGGAGTCAGCGTCACGGTGCCGTCGGCCGCCGTGACCCCCTCGACACCGACCCCGGCGTCGTCGGTGAGGGTCACCTTGACGCCCGCGATGCCCGGTTCCAACGCCGGCTTCCACACACCACTGGTGTCCACGGCCCGGATCACGCGGACCGTCACGGATCCGTCCCCCGCCTGCGAGTACGCCGCAGGCGCCACGGCTAACGAGCCGCTACCGATTCCCAGGGCAAGCGCGGCCAGGCAGCCAACGGTGCGGCGACCGAGCACGCCCGGCCGTCGCCGACGCGGCTGGGGCGCGGCTCCCTTCACTTCTTCATTCTTAGATCTCATCCCCTGCTCTCAGCGTTCAGAAGGGCCTGATGCCCTGCTCGTGAGGGAGTACATAGAGATGCGGAGAACCGCCTTGCGGGCGATCTTAGAAGGGCTTTGGGCAAGATCGTGCCGTAATGGCGAACTCGGCCTCCGTGTACCGGTGTTCGGTACGGACGCTGGTGGGACTGTCGTCATCGGGCGAGCGACCAGCGATACGTCGTCGCCGTTCTGCCGGTCGTCGCCGGCGGGAGGAGCGGAGCCGGCCTGGGAGCCGGCGGCATCAAGGCCGCGTCCCTGCGCAGCGCTGACGGGACGGAGCGGCTGCGGAGCGGCACCCTGCCCTTGACGAAATCCCGGTGCGTCGAGCCACCGCCGTCATCCGATCGTGTAGGGGCGCATCATCTCGTTGTCCTCGTGTTCGAGCATGTGGCAGTGCCAGACGTACCGGCCCGGCCGGTCGAACGTCGCTTTCAGCCTCGTGACGACGCCCGGGTAGGCGACCACCGTGTCCTTGAAGCCTCTCTCCCACGCTTCGGCGGGTTGCGCGGGGCGGCCGGCCATCTGTCGGCCGAGAACCTGGAACTGCACCTCGTGGACATGGATCGGGTGGGCGTCCTTCGTGAAGTTGTGGATCTCCCATACCTCGGTCGTCCCCAGCGTCGGGGTCTCCGTGACGGGGTCGTCCCAGTGCATCGGCACGGCGGCGCCCTTTCGGTCCAGGGTGCCGAGCAGCAACTGCCGGGGACCGACGTGCGGCAGCGAGGCGGAATTCTGCTCGCTGAGGGAGAGCTGCCGGACACGGCTCGCCTCCCCCAGCGGCTCGAACGGCGGAAGCGACAGCCGACCGGGAGGCACGCTCCTGTCCGGCGCCGTGAGTGTCCCCGTCACGAACTTCATGATCTGCCCGGTGGTGGCCGGGTCCGCGGGGGAGAAATCGGTCCCGGCCTTCCCACCCCGGAACGCCGTGTCGGGCCCCTCGTTGGTGAGGTACAGCTCCGTCCCGGCCGTAAGAGACGTGAAGTCGACGACGACGTCGGCGCGTTCGGCGGGAGCGATGAGCAGCTGGTCGAGCTGGACCGGCGCCGGGAGGAAGCCGCCTTCGCTGCCTATCTGCCAGAACGGAAGTGCGGCACGCGCGGGCCTGCGGGCGAGCGGGTGGGTGGTGATCTTCAGGATCAGGTACCGCGAGTTGCACCCGTTGAGGATCCGGAAGCGGTACCGACGGGGCTCGACGCGGAGAAACGGCCAGGTTCTGCCGTTGGTCACCATCGTGTTGCCGAAGAGCTCCGGATTCCAGATCGGAGGAATGTCGCTGCCCGGGATGTAGGGTCCGCCGAACCCGTCGAAATCGCGGCGCCCGGCCGGGTAGTGGAGGCTGCCGTCGACATGGAACGAGCGGTCCTGGACGACGACGGGGATCTCGTAGTACTTCCGCCCGGGCGGATCCCCGGGCCGGGGCGCGGGGCCCGGCAGCACCCCTTCGGGAAGGTCGGCGGGGCCTCCTCGCAGGAGGTAGAACCCGGCCAGCCCGGCGTAGACGTTCAGGCGTGTGACGCCCAGGGCGTGATCGTGGAACCAGAACGTCGAGGCCCTCTCCTCATTGGCGTACTGGAACACGGCTTCGCCCCGATTCCAGACCTCGCCGAACCGGCCTTGGAACTTTCCCCTGAACTCCTCGTAGAAGGAGCCGACCTCGGCGTACCCCGCAGGAACGTCGAGCGCGTCGGGAAGGTACCAGGCCTCGGTGTAGCCGTCGCTCTCCTCGGTGTTCAGCCCGCCGTGGAGATGCGTCACGATCGGCACGGGGCCGGTGTACGGTCCGGGCGTCGAGCGGAACACGGGACTCGCGTCCCGGCCCCGGGGTCCGCCCGGAGGGTTCGCCCAGTGCAATGTGGGGTCGACCGGCAGCAGATGCGGCAGGTACCGGCCGTCACGACTCCGCAACTGGTTCTGCCACCTCACGCGCACGGGCGTTCCCGACCGGGCCTCGATGGTGAAGGCGGGGTAGTGGAAGGTGCCCGGATGCCCGGTGGAGCCGTACCCCCACACCGTTGTCGCGGGCAGACCGGGTGGCAGCACCTGCTGTCGGAACTGCCGCACGCCGATGACGTAGTTCTCGACCGGAGCACCGAGGGTGCCACGGATCGACGGCATGACGGGCGGGACGACGAGAGGCTCGACGTACTTGCCCACCTTCCGAGGGTCGAGGACGTCCCCTCGGGACGCCGTCCACAGCCTCGGACGAGCGGTGCCGGCTGGAAGGAGCGCGGCCATTCCTCCGACCGCCGCCTGGACAACCCTGCGTCTCGTGACCATCCGTACCCTCCGGTTTGCCTCGGACCGGTCTCTTCACCGTCGTCCTCCCGGCCCGGCCCTGCGGTCTCCCCGAAACCGACGGCACGTGCCGGGCGTCATCAGGCTGCCTCAGACGACCCGGACGCGCGTTGCCGGAGTACTCCGGGCGAAGGACCTCCCGGGCACCGCCGACGCCCCTCGGCAGGGTGCGGGAACTTGCCGCACACGGCGCCGTCTCGCCGATCAGGTGCCGGCGCGAGCGACCGGCACGACTGACCCGATGCGGTGACCACCGCACAGGGTCTCAAGGACCTCACGGTCCGGGCTACTGAGAGCCGGCGCCCGGTGCTGCCCGTCGGCGCGAGCCGGGCCGCAGCTCGACCGGGGCGCTCATACCCTGCTTCGCCATGCCGACCGCCCGGTGGCCGTCATGCCTTGGCCGCCCGACCGGGGGACCCGCCCCCGGCTCACCTGCTCAGTTCTGACGCGTGGTCGGGGACGTAGGTCTGAAGGTCCCTCGGCGGGCGTTGGTATCCCGTGGCCGGTGGGCGCCGAGGCAGTTCGATCTCCGACCAGGTGACCTCCTCGTACGGCAGGGTCGAGAGCAGATGGGCGATCATGTTCAGCCTCGCCCGGTGCTTGTCGTCGCTCTCGACCACGTACCAGGGGGCTTCCAAGATGTCCGTGTGGACGAACATCTCGTCCTTCGCCCGCGAATAGGCCTCCCAGCGACTGATCGACTCCAGGTCCAGCGAGGAGAGCTTCCACCGGCGGGTGGGGTCCTGCAGCCGACGCCGGAACCGCTGCTCCTGTACGGCGTCACTCACCGAGAACCAGTACTTGCGCAACAGAATGCCGTCCTCCACCAGCATCCGCTCGAAGATCGGGCACTGTCGCAGAAACCGCTGGTATTCCTCCATCGTGCAGAAGTCCATGACGCGCTCGACGCCCGCGCGGTTGTACCAGCTCCGGTCGAGCAGGACCATTTCCCCCGCGGCGGGAAGGTGCGCGACATAGCGCTGGAAATACCACTGGCCGCGCTCGCGCTCCGTGGGCCGCGGCAGCGCGACGATACGGGCCACCCGGGGATTGAGGAACTCGGTGACACGCTTGATCGTGCTGCCCTTGCCCGCCGCGTCACGCCCCTCGAACACGACGACGAGCCGTGCGCCTTCGGCCCGCACCCACTCCTGAAGCTTCACCAACTCGGTCTGGAGCCGGTACAGCTCGCGCTCGTACAGCGAGCGCGGCAGCTTCCCGGAGCCGACCTGGTCCTTTTCGTCCGGCATGGGATGACGTTACGGAGGAGAGCGTGCTCGAAGTCAAGTGTCAGCGCCGGACGTATCGCTCGCCGGACCCAGTACGACGTGTCCGATGAGACAGGCCGGCCGTCCGCCGGACCTGAGGGGGGCGGTGGACGCACCGCCGCGCTCGTAACGACCTGGGGAGCAATAAGGAGCGGGCTCCCGACGCCCTGCGACTCCGCCTCCCGCGTCGTCGGTCACCGACGCTCCTTCCCCGAGCTCTCAGCTGCTTTCGAGCAGGACAGACCCCATCCGCCTCCCTCCTCCGCCCTGGATTCGAAGCCGCACGACGCCGCTCGCCGATCCACTCCCTCTCGTTCCCCAGGTCGTAAGCCCGGCCAGGGCTGTCGTACGGGCCGCCGACGGTGCCGCGCTGCCGGTCGTCGGCCGGCGTCGGCACCGTCGCGCCCCGGCACCGCATCTCGGCCCCGTGGTCCAGGCCGCCGTGCACCACGCGCGCTGCCCCGCCGCCGTCGTCCCCCACGACTGACACGCGGGGCACACGGCTGGGATTCCGCTCGACCGGGCCGTGCTGCGTAACCGATTTCCGCCTGCGAACCCGGCTCCCGTTCCACGTCGGGCCTCGACGAATGACCGTGGGGTCAGCGCACTGCCCGACGATGCCGCTCGTCCAGCCAGCCGTACCAGTCCGGCATCCCCTCTCCGGTGGTCGCCGAGACCCTGAGCACCCGCAGGCCCGGGTTGACGGACGCGGCGTACTTCTGGCACTGGTCGGGGTCGAAGTCGACGTACGGGAGCAGGTCGATCTTGTTGATGATCACGAGGTCCGCGACCGCGAACATATGGGGGTACTTGATCGGCTTGTCCGTGCCCTCCGTGACCGAGATGATCACGACCCGGCTGCTTTCCCCGAGGTCGAAGAGTGCGGGACAGACCAGGTTGCCCACGTTCTCGACGAGGACCAGCGATCCGGGCCTCGGGGCGAGGGCCGTGAGCGCGTCCCGCGTCATCTCCGCGTCGAGGTGGCAGCCCGCACCGGTGTTGATCTGTACGACGTCACCGCCCGCGCCCCCGATGCGCTCGGCGTCGAGCGTCGTCTCCTGGTCCCCCTCGATCACCGCGACCGAACGGCCCCGTGCGGTCAGCTCCCTGACGGTGCGTTCGAGAAGGGTGGTCTTGCCCGCGCCGGGCGAGCTCATCATGTTCATCGCCACGATGTCCCGTTCGGCGAGCCAGGCACGGTTCCGCGCGGCCAGGTCCTCGTTCTTGGCGAGCACCCTCTGTTCGAGCGTGACGGTCTCCCCGTCGGGCCTGGCGGTCCCGTCTCCCCCGGTCGCCCCGTGGGCGGCGGCCGACGGGGCGAGCGGCCCGGGTCCCCGCACGAGGTCGTGGCCGTGCCCGCCGTGGTCGTGGCCGTCGTGGTCGTGGCCGTCGTGGCCGTGTGCCTCGCGGTCACGGTCGTGGCCGTCATGACCGCCATGAGCATGCCCGCCGTTCGGGTGTGCTGCATGCGGTCGGGTGAGTCCGGTGATCCGGGTACCTCCGCCGCCTTCGCCGCCACCGTCCGCACATCCGCAAGTACCGCACATGCCGTCAACCCACTCTCATAGAGACGATCTGCAACTCCCGGCCCGACGTGACGTCCACGTCGGAACTGCCGCACGGACACAGCAATACAAGATCGTTCAGGAGGAAGTCGGTCCCACACGCCCGGCAGTGCGCCCTTCCGGGCACGTGATCGATCTCCAGGAGCGCGTCCTCCGCGACCGTTCCCGCGGTCGTCAGGTCGAAACAGAAACGCATCGCTTCGGGCACCACGGCGGTCAGTACCCCTACCCGCACCCTGACGGCCCGTACCGGCCTTCCATCGGCGCGCTCGCACACCGCTTCGACGATGCCCTGAGTGATTGACAATTCATGCATCAGCGCCTCACTCTCCGGAATTCACTCACGTGGACGCGACCACCGAGAGGAAAGCGATTCCCTGCCGGAGAATCATATGTTGACAGGAGATCGCGGCTGCTCCTAGATGGTAGCAATTCGCGTGACGTCGAATTCATCACGTGTGGCAGCACCATCCCCACGTCCACATTCCTCACGTCCGACAGCGAGCGGTTCGAGACCGGAAGGCAGCGGGCCATGCCGACAGAAGCAGCGATAAAAGCGGAGAACACTCTCATCCATGTGCTGTGGATCAACGCGGGACTGAGTTGTGACGGGGATTCCGTCGCCCTGACCGCCGCCACGCAGCCCAGCATCGAGGAGATCGCGCTCGGCGCGCTGCCCGGGCTGCCGCAGATCGCCGTGCACTGGCCGCTCATCGATTTCGAGAGCGGGCCGCGCGAGGGCGCCGACGACTTCATGGAGTGGTTCTTCAAGGCCGATCGCGGCGAACTGGACCCGTTCGTCCTGGTCGTCGAAGGGTCGATCCCCAACGAGCGGCTGCACGACGAGGGGTACTGGTGCGGCTTCGGCAACGACCCGGTCACCGGACAGCCCGTGACCACCAGCGAATGGCTCGACCGACTGGCCCCCAAGGCCACCGCGATCGTGGCGGCCGGCACCTGCGCCACGTACGGCGGGATCCACGCCATGGCGGGCAATCCGACCGGCGCGATGGGGGTGCCGGACTACCTGGGCTGGGACTGGAAGTCCCGGGCCGGGGTGCCGATCGTGTGCGTCCCGGGTTGCCCCATCCAGCCGGACAACCTCTCCGAGACACTCACCTACCTGCTCTACATGGCCACCGACCAGGCCCCGATGATCCCTCTCGACGAGGCGCTGCGCCCGGTCTGGCTGTTCGGCAGCACGGTGCACGAGGGATGCGACCGGGCCGGCTACTACGAGCAGGGCGATTTCACGACGGAATACGGCTCACCCGAATGCATCGTGAAACTCGGCTGCTGGGGTCCCGCCGTGAAATGCAATGTGCCCAAGCGGGGCTGGATGAACGGCATCGGCGGCTGCCCCAATGTGGGTGGAATCTGCATCGGCTGCACCATGCCGGGATTCCCCGACAAATTCATGCCGTTCATGGACGAGCCGCCGGGAGCCCGGCTCTCGTCGAACACCGTGAAGCCGTACGGCACGACGATGCGGCGACTCCGGGGCATCACCACGCACACGCTCGACCGCGAGCCCAAGTGGCGCAAGCGCGGCAAAAAACTGACGACCGGGGCCACGCGCACCTGGTGACCGCGTATTCATGAACCGGCCCGGCCGGAAACGCATCGAAACGGAAGAAGAGGCGGCCCCATGACGGCGATCAGCCAGGGCAAGGACGAACTGGTGGAGATGGCGTGGGATCCCATCACCCGGATCGTCGGAAGTCTGGGCATCTACACGAAGATCGACTTCAAGCAGAAGACCGTTGCCGAGTGCCACAGCACCAGCTCGATCTTCCGCGGCTATTCGGTCTTCATGAAGGGCAAGGACCCGCGCGACGCCCACTTCATCACGAGTCGGATCTGCGGAATCTGCGGCGACAACCACGCCACGTGCTCCTGCTACACGCAGAACATGGCGTACGGGGTGAAGCCGCCGCACCTCGGCGAGTGGATCGTGAATCTCGGCGAGGCCGCCGAGTACATGTTCGACCACAACATCTTCCAGGAGAACCTGGTCGGGGTCGACTACTGCGAGAAAATGGTCGCCGAGACCAATCCCGGCGTGCTCGAACAGGCCAACCGCACGCCTTCCCCGCACGCGGGGGACCACGGGTACCGGACCATCGGCGACATCATGCGCTCGCTGAACCCCTTCACCGGTGAGTTCTACCGCGAGGCCCTTCAGGTCAGCCGGATGACCCGCGAGATGTTCTGCCTGATGGAGGGGCGTCACGTCCATCCGTCCACGCTCTACCCGGGCGGTGTGGGCACGGTCGCGACCGTGCAGCTGATGACGGACTACATGACCCGGCTCCAGCGGTACGTGGAGTTCATGAAGAAGGTCGTGCCCATGCACGACGACCTCTTCGACTTCTTCTACGAGGCCCTGCCGGGGTACGAGCAGGTGGGCAACCGCCGTGTCCTGCTCGGCTGTTGGGGCTCGTTCCAGGACCCGGAGCACTGCAACTTCTCGTACGGGGACATGACTTCCTGGGGCCGGAAGATGTACGTGACCCCCGGTGTCGTCGTCGACGGGAAGCTCGTCACCACCGACCTGGTGAAGATCAACCTCGGCATCCGCATCCTGCTCGGCTCCTCGTACTACCGGGACTGGGAGGAGCAGGAGATGTTCGTGACGAACGACCCTCTCGGCAATCCGGTCGACCGGCGCCACCCCTGGAACCAGCACACCAACCCGCAGCCCCAGAAGCGCGATCTGGACGGCAAGTACAGCTGGGTCATGTCGCCGCGCTGGTTCGACGGCAAGGACTACCTCGCACTCGACACCGGTGGCGGTCCGCTGGCCCGGCTCTGGGTCACTGCCCTCGCGGGCCTCGTCGACATCGGATACGTCCGGGCCACCGGCAGCAGTGTGAAGATCAACCTCCCGAAGACCGCGCTCAAGGGCCCGGTCGAGCTGGAGTGGCACATCCCGCGATGGAGCAACACCCTCGAACGCAATCGGGCGCGCACCTACTTCCAGGCGTACGCCGCCGCCTGTGCGCTGCACTTCGCCGAGAAGGCGCTCACGGAGATCCGGGCCGGCCGGACCCGGACGTGGGAGAAGTTCGAGGTGCCGGAGGAGGGCATCGGCTGCGGCTTCACCGAGGCCGTGCGCGGAGTGCTGTCGCACCACATGGTGATCAGGGACGGCAAGATCGCCAACTACCACCCGTACCCGCCGACCCCGTGGAACGCGAGTCCGCGCGACACGTTCGGGACGCCCGGGCCCTACGAGGACGCGGTGCAGGGCCAGCCGATCTTCGAGGAGAACGACCGGGAGAACTTCAAGGGCATCGACATCATGCGCACGGTGCGCAGTTTCGACCCCTGTCTGCCGTGCGGCGTGCACATGTACCTCGGCAAGGGCAAGAAGCTGGAGCTGCTGCACTCCCCCACCCAGTCCGCGGGCAGTGAGTGACGTGGCAAAGCTGCAGACGTCCCCTCCCCCGACCTCCGAGCCCTGGCGGACGACCGGCGAGCGCATCGAGAGCCTGCTCACCGCCTGTGCGGCGGGAGGGACCGCGGCCCGTGAGCGCGGCGAGGAACTGGTCCGGCTGGTGACCGACTTCTACGGCGCCGGACTCGAACGACTCCTCGACCTGGTCCATGCGCACGGCCGGTTGGACGACCCGCTCCTGGCCGCCCTGGCCGCCGACGACCTGGTGGCCGGCATGCTCCTGGTGCACGGGCTGCACCCGTACGGTGTGGAGGACCGGGTCGAGAGCGCGCTGGAGAGCGTGCGTCCGTATCTCGGCTCGCACGGCGGCGATGTGGAACTGCTCGGGGTCACGGACGACGGAGCCGTACGGCTGCGGCTGCTGGGCACCTGCGACGGCTGCCCGTCGTCCTCCGCCACGCTCGCGCTCGCCGTGCGCGGAGCGGTCGAGGCGGCGGCACCCGAGATCACCACGATCGAGGTCGAGCCCGCGACCGGGAGCGCGGGGAACACCACTGCTCCTGGGCCGTTGGTTGCGGTGGACTCGCTGTACTCCCGGCTGCGCGAGGCGGGACCGCCGGACGGCGGCGGCGAGGACGCCGGCGCGGTCTGGGAAACGGTCCCGGCCCTGGTCGCGCTGGGCCCCGGCGAGGTCGAACGGCTCAGCGCCGGTGGCTTCCCCCTGATCGCCTGCCGGATCGGCACGGAACTGTTCGCGTTCCACGACCGGTGCGCCCGGTGCGAGCGGCCCTTGGAGGGCGCGACGCTGGCCCGGCGCCTGGGCGGCGGTCCGGACGACGGAGTCCTGCGCTGTGCCGCCTGCCGCGCCCACTACGACGTCCGGCGGGCGGGCGCCTGCCTCGACGCGGACGCCGGCGGGGCGCACCTGGACCCGTTGCCCCTGCTGGTGGACGGGGCCTCCGCCTCGGTCGCCGTGCCGTCCGCACCCGTGGCCGCCCCGTGAGCGCGCCCCCGGGGCGTTCCGGGTCCCCGGCCGCGGTGCTGCTCCGGATCGGCCGTGACCGTCCCGAGCCGGTCACCGGCGAGCGCTGCGAGATGTGCGCGGCCCCGGCTGCCGAGGAGCACCGGCACGTGGTGGACCTGGAGAGCCGCGCCCTGATGTGCTGCTGCCGGTCCTGCCATCTGCTGTTCACGGACGAGGGGGCGCGGCAGCGCTATCGCGCGGTCCCCGACCGGTATCTGCGCTTCGAGGGATTCTCGCCGGACGCGCGGGCGTGGGACGCGTTGCGGATCCCGGTGGGCCTGGCCTTCCTGTTCCACGACTCCACACGGGACCGCACCGTCGCCTTCTATCCCGGCCCGGCCGGGGCGACGGAGTCCGAACTGCCGCTGGACGCCTGGGCGGCGCTGGTGGATGCCGACCCCGCGTTGTCGACGGTGCGTTCCGATGTCGAGGCTCTCCTCGTCCGCCGGAACGACGGGGCCGGCCGTGAGGACGTGTCCTCGTGCCACCTGGTGCCGATCGACGCCTGCTACGAACTGGCCGGCCGGCTGCGCACGTTGTGGCGCGGATTCGACGGCGGCCGGGAGGCGCACGCCGCGCTCGACGCGTTCTTCGAACGCGTCGACGCCCGCAGCAGGCCGGTGAGCACGGGGCGGACGGCCTCCGGGCCCGCGGGCAGGGGTGGTCCCTCGTGAACGGGCCCGCGTCCCGCGGACTGGCGTTCTCGGTTCGCGACATCGTCGCCGAGCCGTACACGGCGGCGCCGCAGCTGACCGCACGGCTGAGGATCGAGGACGGCACGGGCGAGCGGATCCACTCGATCGTGCTGCGCTGCCAGGTCCGCATCGAACCGCAGCGCCGCCCCTACGACCTGGCCGAACAGGACGCGCTCCGGGGCCTGTTCGGCGGGCGGGAGCGGTGGTCGGGCACGCTGCGCCCGTTCCTGTGGATGCGCTGCGACACGACGGTGCAGGGGTTCACCGGCTCCACCGAGACCGACCTCGCGCTGCCGTGCAGCTACGACTTCGACGTCGTGGGCTCGCGCTATCTGCACGCGCTCGGGGACGGGGCGGTGCCGCTCAGTCTGCTCTTCTCGGGCACCGTCTTCACCTCGGGAGGAGGCCGCGCCGGATTCGGCGTACGGCAGGTTCCCTGGGACTGCGAGGCGCGCTATCACCTGCCGGTCGAGGTGTGGCGTCAGGTGATCGCGTCCCACTACCCGCATTCCGGCTGGATCAGGCTGGATCACGACGTCCTCGCCGACTTCGCCCGTTTCCGGGAGCGGCGCGGGCTGATCAGCTGGGACGAGACGGTTCGCACGTTGTTGTCGCAAGCGGGCGGCGCCGCCGCCGATGACCTCGACGAGGTGGTCCAGTGACCCGGACGAATCCCACGGCTCCGGCGGATCACGATCCGGTGCGCCGGATCGCCGACGCGGTGCTGTACGAGGGCTATCTGCTGTACCCGTACCGCGCCGGCTCCCCCAAGAACCGGTCCCGCTGGCAGTTCGGTGTGCTCGGGCCGCCCTTGGCGGCGCCCACGAGCTTCGCCGAGGATCCGGGCATGGCGATGGAGTGTCTGCTGTCCTTCCCGCCCGGTCCGCCGCCCGCGGGCGACGTGACGGTCCGGCTGCGCTTCCTCCAGCACCAGGTGCGTCAGGTGCGCAGGCGGGAGGCGGACGGGGGCGACCTCGACGTCGCTGAACTCACCGTGGACGGCGTGGCGTTCCTCAGCTGGGACGAGGCGGTGGAGCGGGAGGTGGACCCGGGGCCGGTCCCGTTGACCGGCTCGACCGATCGGGTCTGCTCCGTGCCCGGCGGCGAGGAGTGCGAACCCATCACGGATGCACGGGGTGTGATCGTGGGTCAGATCGTTCGCCGTCGCGAGCCACTGCTGGCCAGGGTCCGCACCCGTACGGCCGAGGACGACGGATTCCTGCGGCTGTCGGTGTCGGTGGACAACGAGCACGCCATGACGGCCGCGGACAAGGAGTCCGCGGTCCGTGCCTCGCTGCTCGGCGCGCACCTGCTGCTGCGGGCCCCGCACGGCGCGGAGTTCGTCTCCCTGCGCGAGCCGCCGGACGCGGCCGCCGCCGCGGCGTCGCGGTGCGAGCAGCGGCGGTGCTGGCCGGTCCTGGCGGGGCCGAAGGGGTCCACGGACACGGTGCTCGGCGCGCCGATCATTCTCTACGACCATCCGGAGATCGCCGAGCAGAGCCCGGGCGCCCTGTTCGACTCTACCGAGATCGACGAACTCCTGACGCTCCGGATCATGACGATGACGGACGAGGAGAAGGCCAGGGCCCGGGCCACCGATCCCCGGGCCCGCGAGATCGTGGACCGCTGCGACGCGATGGCGCCGGAGGACCTCCGGCAGCTGCACGGCTTGATCCGGTCTCCCGACACCCCGGCGGCGTGCCGGGAGGTGCCCGTCGCGGACCGGTTCGGGAGGAGGCCGGAGACCGTGGCCGACGGTCCCGCGGGCGGCGGCGCGCCGCCGGGGTCCGAGGCCGTCGTGATCGACGGGGTGCGCGTCGCCAGGGACAGTCTCGTGCGGGTGCGTCCTGCCCGCCGCGCCGACGCCCAGGACCTCTTCTTCGCCGGTCGGGTGGCACGGGTGACGGCCGTGCTGCGCGATGTCGACGAACGCACGCACGTGGCCCTCGTCCTCGTCGACGACCCGGCGGCCGACCTGCACGAATGGTACGGCCGCTCCTTCTACTTCGCCCCCGACGAACTGGAGCCGCTGCCCGTCGGCGGTCCCGGACGGGGCGTCCCCGGTCCATCGGAGCCCAAAAAGGAGAACCCATCGTGAAATCGCTCGGACTGGTCACCACGGGGGTGGTCGCCGCGCTCGCCGTGGTCGCCGTCGTCGTCGGCGTGCGCTCGATCCCCGACATCCGCAGGTATCTCAGAATGCGCTCCATGTGAGTGCGCCACGTGCCGGGGAGGGGTTCTGACGTGTCCGCGGGACTGCTCGTGGCCGGCGTCGGCAACCTCTTCCTCGGCGACGACGGCTTCGGCCCGGAGGTCGTACGCCGGCTCGCCGCCGACCCCTGCGGGGAACCGCTCCCGGCCGGGGTCCGGGTCGTCGACTACGGCATCCGGGGGCTGCACCTCGCGTACGACCTGCTCGACGGGTACGAGGCGCTGGTGCTGGTCGACGCCTGTCCCGGCGGCGGAGCGGCTGGTGAGCTGACGGTGCTGGAGGTCGGTCCGGACGACCTCGGATCCGGTGAATTCGACGCACATGGCATGAATCCGGTTGCGGTGCTGGCAAATCTGGACCAACTAGGCGGTACGCTTCCGCTGACTCACGTCGTGGGCTGCACGCCCGCCGACGTCGACGAGGGCATCGGTCTCAGCGAGGCCGTCGCCGCGGCCGTCCCCCGGGCGGTGGAAACCGTGCGGGCGCTGGTCCATCGGCTGACCGCGACCGCGCCCTGCCAGGAACCGGCCACCGCGCCCGACCCGCTCCGGAGGTCCTGATCATGTGTCTCGGCATTCCCGGACGCGTCGTGGAGATCGTCGAGGGATACGCGGGCCAGCTCGCCCTCGTCGACGTGGAGGGGGCCCGGCGCCGCGTCAACATCGGCATGCTCGACGCGCCGCCGGCCACCGGCGACTGGGTGCTGCTCCACATGGGCTTCGCCACGCAGGTCATCGACGAGGCCGAGGCGGCGGCCGCGCTGTCGGGGCTGGAGCTGATGGGCAGCGGCCCCCGGGAGGACGGCGAGGCGGACCGTCGCCAGGAGCGGGTCCGCCGCCGTTTCGAGGTGCGCGGCGTGGTGCAGGGCGTGGGTTTCCGCCCGTTCGTCCACGTCACCGCCACCGGGCTCGGCCTCGTCGGCTCGGTGGCCAATACCGGCGACGGGGTGGTCGCCGAGGTGGAGGGGGACTCCGACGCGGTCGCGGAGTTCGCGCACCGGCTGCGGACCGGACCGCCGCCGCTCGCCATGGTGGAGTCCGTGACGGAGACCGGACGGCCGCTGTGCGGGGGCGACGGGTTCACCATCGCGGACTCCGACGCCACCGGCCGGGCCCGCACCCTGGTCTCCCCCGACACCGCGACCTGCCGGGACTGCCTGGCCGAACTGCGCGACCCGGACGACCGCCGTCACCGCCACCCCTTCATCACCTGCACCCACTGCGGTCCGCGGTTCACGATCGTCACCGGCCTGCCCTACGACCGCGCGGCCACCACCATGGCGGACTTCGCGATGTGCGAGACCTGCCGCACGGAGTACGACGACCCGCGCGACCGCCGCTTCCACGCCCAGCCGATCTCCTGCCACGCCTGCGGTCCGCGGCTCGAACTGATCCAGAAGGACGGCCGGTCGCCGCTGCACCGCGACGAAGCGCTGCGCCGTGCCCGGGACCTGCTCGCCGGGGGACGGATCGTCGCGGTCAAGGGAATCGGCGGCTACCACCTCGCCTGCGACGCCCGTGACGAGGCGGCGGTCGACCGGCTGCGCCGCCGCAAACGCCGGGGTGGCAAGCCCTTCGCCGTCATGGTCGCCGACCTCGATGTGGCCGAGGAACTGGTGACCATGACCGAGGACGAGAAGCACCTGCTCAGCGGGGCCGTGAAGCCCATCGTGCTGCTTCCCCGCCGCTCGCGCGCGGCCGCCGTCGGGGTCGCGGACGCCGTGGCCCCGGGCAGCCCGGACCTCGGCATCATGCTTCCGTACACCCCCCTGCACGTCCTGCTCCTCGGTCTCGACGGCGACGCACCCGGCCCAGACGCGCTGGTGATGACGTCCGGCAACCGCTCCGGGGAGCCCATCGTCACGGACGACGCGAAGGCACTGACCGAACTCGCCCCGCTGGTCGACGCCTGGCTCCGGCACGACCGGCCGATCCGGGTACCGTGCGACGACTCGGTCAGCCGTTTCGTCGCGGGTGCCGAACTGCCCGTGCGCCGATCGCGCGGATACGCGCCGCTCCCCCTCCCCCTCCCCTTCGAGGTGCCGCCACTGCTGGCCGCGGGCGCCGACCTCAAGAACACCTGCGCACTGGGCGAGGGCTCCCGCGCCTGGGTCAGCCAGCACATCGGCGACATGGACGACCTCTCGACGATCGACGCCCTGTCCCGCACGGCCGACCATCTCGCGCTGCTGACCGGCGTCGAGGCCGAGCGGTTCGCCGCCGACCGGCACCCCGGCTACCGCAGCGGTGCCTGGGCCCGCACCCGCGCCGGGGCCCGTCCCGTGCACGCCGTGCAGCACCATCACGCGCACATCGCGTCCGTGATGGGCGAGCACGGCCTCGGCCCCGAGGACGAGGTCATCGGCTTCGCCTTCGACGGCACCGGCCACGGCACCGACGGGGCGATGTGGGGCGGCGAGGTACTGATCGCCGGGTACGCGTCGTACCGGCGGGCGGCACACCTGGCGTACGTGCCCCTGGCCGGTGGCGACGCGAGCGTGCTGCGCCCGTACCGGATGGCGCTCGCCCACCTGCACGCCGCGGGTGTCCCCTGGGACGAGGGGATTCCTTCGGTCGTGGCCTGCCCCGAGGGCGAACGCGGGGTGCTGGCCCACCAGTTGACGACGGGCCTCGGCTGTGTCCCGACCTCCGGCATGGGCCGGCTGTTCGACGCCGTGGCCTCGCTGGCGGACGTGCGGCACGAGGTGGCGTACGAGGCCGAGGCGGCGATGGCGCTGGAAGGGCTGGCACGGGCGGCATCGCCCGAGCCGGCCGGGCACGCCTACGCCTTCGGCACACGGGCCGTACCGGGAGACGGCGAACCGCTGCTCGCGGACCCCGGTCCGGTGATCCGCGCGGTGGTGTCCGACGTTCGGGCGGGCGTGCCCGCGGAGGTGGTCGCGGCCCGTTTCCACACGGCCGTGGCCCTTCTCGTCGCCGGTCTCGCCGAGCTGTTCCGGAGGCGGACCGGGATCGGTGTGGTGGCGCTGGGCGGTGGCGTCTTCCAGAACGCCGTTCTCCTGGAGGCGACCCGGACCGCCCTGTCGGCACGGGACTTCATCGTCCTGCGTCCGCGTCTCCTGCCGCCCAACGACGGCGGGCTCGCCTTCGGGCAACTGCTGGTCGCGGCGTCGTCCTGCTGACGTCCGCGAGCGAATCCCACCCATGACCCGCAGAGAGGGAAGACACCATGTGTCTGGCAGTACCGGGGCGTGTGCTCCATACCGCCGAGGTCGACGGCGTCCCGATGGCGCAGGTCGACTTCGGCGGCGTACGCAAGGAGGTCTGTCTCCAGTACGTCCCCGACGCAGTGAGCGGCGAGTACGTCATCGTGCACGTCGGCTTCGCGATCCAGCGGCTCGACGAGATCTCCGCCCGGGCGACCCTGGCCGACTTCGAGCGGCTCGGGCTCCTGGAGGAGGAGTTCGGCGACGGCCTCGAAGCGGCCGCCGCACAGCAGTCCCCGAAAGAAGGAGCCGACCGGTGAAGTACCTGGACGAGTTCAGCGATCCCCGGCTGGCCGAGCGACTGCTCGACCAGATCCACGCGACCGCCACCCGGCCCGCGGTGATGATGGAGGTCTGCGGTGGCCAGACCCATTCGATCATCCGGCACGGCATCGACCAACTGCTGCCCGACTGCGTGGAGATGATCCACGGTCCCGGCTGCCCCGTGTGCGTGACGCCCCTGGAGATCATCGACCGGGCACTGGCCATCGCCGCCCGGCCGGAGGTCGTCTTCTGCTCGTTCGGCGACATGCTGCGCGTACCGGGCAGCGGCCAGGACCTTTTCTCGGTGAAGAGCGCGGGCGGTGACGTGCGCGTCGTGTACTCCCCGCTCGACGCGCTGGGACTGGCCCGGGAGAACCCTGACCGGGAGGTTGTCTTCTTCGGCATCGGCTTCGAGACCACCGCCCCCGCCAACGCCATGGCGGTGCATCAGGCACGGCGGCTGGGCGTGCGCAATTTCTCGCTGCTCGTCTCGCACGTCCTCGTGCCGCCCGCGATGGCGGCCGTGATGGAGTCCCCCGGCTGCCGGGTTCAGGCGTTCCTGGCCGCCGGGCACGTGTGCAGCGTGATGGGGACCTCGCAGTACCCTTCGCTGGCCGAGAAGTACCGGGTTCCCATCGTGGTCACCGGCTTCGAACCGCTCGACATCCTCGAAGGCATCCGCAGGGTGGTGCTCCAGCTGGAGGAGGGCCGTCACGAGGTGGAGAACGCCTACCCCCGCGCCGTGCCCGCCGCGGGGAACCTCCCCGCCATGGAGATGCTGCGGGACGTCTTCGAGGTCACGGACCGGACGTGGCGCGGCATCGGCATGATCCCCGACAGCGGCTGGCGACTGGCCGAGAAATACGCCGAGTTCGACGCCGAACGCCGGTTCGACGTGGCGGCGATCCGTACGTCGGAGTCGCCGCTGTGCCGGTCGGGCGAGGTGCTCCAGGGGCTGATCAAGCCGCACGCGTGCCAGGCGTTCGGCAAGGAGTGCACCCCGAGGAATCCGCTGGGCGCCACGATGGTGTCCTCCGAGGGCGCCTGCTCCGCCTACTACGCGTACCGCCGACTGGAACTGGTCGAAGCGAAATGACCGAGACGACGAAGCACGCCCCCGCCCCTGCCCCGGACACCGGCCTCGACTTCGAGGGGTGGGTCTGCCCGGCCCCGCTGCGTGAGACCCCCGTGATCGTGATGGGCCACGGCGGTGGCGGGGCGATGTCCGCCGAACTGATCGAGCACCTGTTCCTCCCGTCCTACGGCGCGGCGGCCGTCTCCGGGATGGGCGACTCCGCGGTGCTGACCGTCGGCGGCGGCACACGGCTGGCCTTCTCCACGGACTCGTTCGTGGTGAAGCCGATGTTCTTCCCCGGCGGTTCCACCGGAGACCTCGCGGTGAACGGAACGGTCAACGACCTGGCGATGTCGGGCGCCGTGCCACTGTTCCTGTCCTGCGCGTTCATCCTCCAGGAGGGCACCGCCCTGACCGACGTCGGACGGATCGCGCGCGACATGGGCGCTGCGGCCGAGGCGGCCGGGGTCCGGCTGGTCACCGGCGACACCAAGGTCGTCGACCGCGGCAGCGGCGACGGGGTCTACGTCACCACGTCGGGGATCGGTGTGATCCCCGACGGCGTCGAGATCGGTCCCGGTCGTGCGCGTCCGGGGGACGCCGTCCTGATCAGCGGCGACATCGGGGTGCACGGCATCGCGGTGATGAGCTGCCGGGAGGGCCTGGAGTTCGGTACGGCGGTGGAGAGCGACACCGCGCCCCTGCACGGCCTGGTCGCCGCGATGCTCGCCACCGGGGCCGACGTACGCGTGCTGCGCGATCCCACGCGCGGCGGGGTCGCGGCCTCGCTCAACGAGATCGCCCGCGCCTCGGACGTCGGCGTCGAACTGGTCGAGCGCGAGCTGCCCGTGCCGGACGCGGTGCGTGACGCGTGCGGTCTGCTGGGACTCGACCCGCTCCAGGTGGCGAACGAGGGAAAGCTGATCGCCTTCGTGCCCGCCGAGTCCGCCGACGCCGTGCTGGCGGCCCTCACGTCGCACCCGCTGGGCCGCGCGGCCCGCCGGATCGGCACGTGCGTGGCCGGCCATCCCGGCATGGTGGTGGCCAGGACGGGCCTCGGCGGCTCCCGGGTGGTCGGCCTGCCGGTCGGCGAGCAGCTCCCGAGGATCTGCTGAGTGAGCGCGCACGGCGCCGCCCTGTTCGCCCGGTACGCCTACCCGCCCAACGAACTCGGCTACTGCGGCCCCGCCGACGCCTCCGCCCTGCTCCGCCCCGAGGACACCGCGGTCGTCGAGCGTCATGCCCGCCGGTTCGAGGGCGCCTGGTGCTACCTGGAACTGCTCGCCGAGGCGGCCGGGCTCCCCGACCCCCTGGACGAGCGGGTGGTCGAGGCGTACTGGATCGGCAACGAGCTCCTGGAACGCACCGATCCCGCCGCCCTGCTGGCCCGGCTGCGTGAACGCTTCCGCGGCCAGGGGGGCGGCACGTGGCAGGACGCGTCCGACCGCGCCCGAGCCCACCACAGCTTCCAGGTCTTCGAGGTATACCCCTGGACGCGTCTCCTGGTGGCCTCGGGCCATCCGACGGCGCTGTCCGTCCTCGACCGGTGCCGCATCCGCACGGGCGTGGTCCGTTCGGTCGGCGGCGAGCGGGCCGAGGTCGAGTCCCGGCCACTGCTCTGGACGGGCGGCCGTCTGGTCCACGGGGCTCCGCGCCGGGAGTCCGTACGCTGGTCCACAGGGGGCCGTTCACTGGTCCCGGGGCTCGGCCCCGGGGATCTGGTGGCGCTGCACTGGGACTGGGTGTGCGACGTCCTCACGGAGCAGCAGGCGGCACGCATCGAAGCGGCGGAGGCCCGTCAGCTGGCGGCGCAGGGGCTGACCACCGGCTGGCCCGCGCCGTCCGGCGGACGGGTGGCGGGAGCCGGGACGGGCGCGGCGGTCCTCCCGGGAAGGAGTGGGTGACGATGGTGGCCTCGGAGGCTGTTTCCGTACCCGTCGACGGATCGGTGATCGCCGGTGACCTGGCGGTCGGGCCGGGGGCGGGGGGTGTGGTGCTCTTCGCCCACGGCAGCGGCAGTTCGCGCCACAGCCCGCGCAACAGGGCGGTGGCCGCGTATCTGCGGGAGGCGGGACTGGGCACGCTGCTCCTGGACCTGCTGACCGTCCGGGAGGAGCGGGAGGACGTGGTGACCGGGCAGTACCGGTTCGACATCGGGCTGCTCGGCCGACGGGTGGTGGCGGCGGTGGACTGGCTCGCGGCGCGGCCGGACTCGGCCGGACTTCCGCTGGGTCTCTTCGGGGCGAGCACCGGGGCGGCGGCCGCGCTGCTGGCCGCGGCGGAGCGGCCCGGGCACGTCCGGTCGGTCGTCTCCCGCGGGGGCCGTCCCGACATGGCCGAGGAGGCTCTGGACCGGGTGCGCGCCCCGGTGCTGCTGATCGTGGGCGGCGCCGACCAGGGGGTGCTGCGGTTGAACGAGGAGGCGGCCGGGCGGCTGCGCTCTCCGCACCGGATCCATGTGGTCCCGGGGGCGACGCATCTCTTCGAGGAACCCGGAGCCCTGGAAGAGGTGGCCGAGGAGGCACGCCGTTGGTTCCTGCGCCCGGGAGGGGAAGAGGAACAGGGCTGAGACCGGGTGCGGCGCCGCACCCCCGCCCGGCCGGAGCGTTGTGCACGGCGGCCCGTGTCCACGGACGGCTGTGTCCGGGCCTTGTCGTGGCCCGGACACAGCCGTTCGTTCAGGACTCCGGGAGAAGCCGGTCTCTCAGGATTTCGGAGAGAAGCGCAGCCGCGTGGCCGCCAGGGCCCCGAGGGCCAGCAGCACGACGGACACCCACAGTCCGGACAGGTGGTTGCCGGTGGCGTCCTCTTGTCGCGCAGCACGGTCAGCAGGGAGCCGGACCCGTTGCCGGCCGCCTTGGCGCCCTCGTTCTGCTCGCGGGTGACCACGTCCTGGACCAGCCGGGCCTCCTCGGCCGTCAGCCACGGCGCCTTGGCCGGGCCGTCCAGCCGCCGTCGCCGACCATCACCTGTCTCGCGCGGAAGCCGGCGGGAGCGGCCCGGCGGACACCCGCCACCGAACACGCCGACCTCCCGGCCGCGGACCGCCGCCCGACTCCGCGACGGGCCGCGTCACCAGCACCGAAGGCACGACCGAACGGATCCGTCAAGCGGCTGCACGGACGACTGGGCGATCCGTTTCGGACTTTCCCGCTCCGCACGGCCGCGTGCGCCCCGAAGCCGCGTCGGCAGCTCTATGCTTCTACACGCCTGTAGAGCACGGATGTCCGTCCCAGTGTTCCGGACATCCGCGCAACCTCGTACGTGTGTAAGGGAGTGGACGCCTCGATGGTGTTCAAACGACTGCTCGGCTCACTCGGTGTGGGCGGCCCCACCGTCGACACGGTCCTCGACGCCGGGGCGGCCGTGCCGGGCGGCACGCTGTCCGGTCAGGTCCACCTCAAGGGTGGCAGCGCCGGCTTCGACATCGAGCACATCGCGCTGGAACTCGTCGCGCGGGTGGAGGCCGAGTTCGAGGAGGGGGAACGGGAAGGCGTGGTGGCCTTCGAGCGTTTCACCGTCGGCGGCGGTTTCCGGCTGCATGAGGGCGAACAGCGCGCCGTTCCCTTCACGATCGCCCTCCCCTGGGAGACACCGATCACCGAACTGTACGGGCAGGCCCTGGGCATCGTCCTCGGTGTCCGTACCGAACTGTCGGTGGCCGGCGCCAGGGACAAGGGCGACCTCGACCAGCTCGCCGTGCGCCCGCTGCCGGCCCAGGAGGCCGTCCTGGAGGCGCTGGGGCAGCTCGGCTTCGGCTTCAGGTCCGCGGACCTGGAGTACGGACGCATCGGCGGCACCCACCAGCAACTCCCCTTCTACCAGGAGATCGAGCTGACTCCGGCGCCGCAGTACGCGGACCGGGTCAACGAGATCGAGGTGACCTTCCTCGCCGCTCCGGGCGGCATGGACGTGGTCCTGGAGGCCGACAAGCGCGGCGGTCTCTTCTCCTCCGGGCACGACGCGCTCACCCGGTTCGCGGTCGCCCATGACACCGTCCACCAGCAGGACTGGCGGGCGCTGGTCGACGGCTGGCTGCGGCAGTTGGTCGAGCACCGCTCCGCGTACGCCCCCGCCCCCGCGTACGGCGCCCACGGTCACGGCGACCCGTACGCCGCGCACCACGGCGGCGGTCACGGCCATGACGGCGCCCACCATCACGACGGCACTCACCACCACGACGGCGGTCACCGCTCCGGACCGGGCGTCGGCACCGCCGTAGCGGCGGGCGCGGCCGGGCTCGCGGTGGGCGTCGTCGGCGGCATGGTCGCCGCCGAAGTCGTCGACGAGGTCGGGGACTTCTTCGAGGGCGACGAGGGCGACGACTGATGTTCGGAATCAGCGAGCTCGCGATCATCCTGATCGTGGTCATATGCGTCCTGGGCGCCAAGAGGCTTCCCGAACTCGCCCGGTCCGCGGGCAAGTCGGCCCGCATCCTCAAGGCCGAGGCGAGGGCGATGAAGGAGGAGCGGCACGCCGGATCGCCCGCGGACACCGGGGCGGACACCCACGGCCGTCGCGTCATCCGCGGGGAGACCGTCACCCGGACAGGGCCCGAGGGCTCGAAGCCGGACGCGGGGCACGCCCCGGACCAGGCATAGGGCGGACCGGTCGGGCGGGGCCCGCGCCCGCCGGTTCGCCCTTCCCGGCGCGCTTCGGCTGCCGGTGGCGCCCGGCGGGCACCGACGGCGGTGGTGACCCCCCGGCCGGTCAGTCCTCCCGGACCGGGGCCCGCCGCGCCGGGTCCTCCCGGTCGGCGGGGAGCCAGGGCGCGAAGATCTCCGGGAGCCGGTCCAGGTCCGCGGCCGTTAGGGTGACGAGGCGGATGCCCGCCTCCCGCGCCAACTCGGTCTTGCGCTGCACCTTTTCGTAGTACGACCGCTGTTCCATGAGCCCCAGCGCGGCCTGCGGCAGATCGCGCACGGCCACCGCGTCCTCGATCAGCCGGATCGACCAGGCCTCTTTGGGGAGCACGGTGGCGTCGGGTACGCGTCGAGTCCCGCGAGCACCGACGGCTCCCCCGGTTCGACGCCGTGCCGGCGCAGCGCGACGAGCGCCTCGGGGCGTGCCCGTTCGTCGATGAGTGTCAACGGCCCGTCCGGCAGGAGGTACTCACCGACCTCCAGCCCGGTGCGGTCCAGTACGAGGACCTTGTGCGTGCCGTGGACGGTACGGCTGACGGCCCGCAGATCCTCGTACGTGTGGGGGCGTCGGCGGTAGCGGGCCCAGGCCCGCAGCTCGGCCTCCGCCCGTTCGTCGCGAAGGGCCTGCACCCGGTCCCGGGCGGTCTCCCGCCCCCGGGTGCCGGACGCGGCCCGGGCCGCGAGCGCCGCGCGCAGCTGTGCGGCCAGGCGCCCGTGGAGAGCTCCCCGCAGGCCGGAGTCCGCCGCCCCGGCGCCCTGCTCCGGGATATCCGCCGATGTCCCGGTGGACACGTCGGCGGGCACACGGGCGGCAGGCCCGGCGGGCGCGTCGATGCCGGAGGGCGCCCGTCGCGGAGCGGTCTGCGCGACTGCGGGCCCGGCTTCGAGGAAGTCCATGACGAGCGAGCGGAGTTCGTCGGCGTCGGGCAGGTTCAGCCGCACGCGCCCGATCCAGTGAACCGCGGCGAGTTGCTCGGCACGCGTGAACGGCCGTCGCCGGTTCGGGAGCCGGTCCTCCTCCCCGTCGGAGGCGTGTTCGTCGTCCTCCTCGCACTCGAACGCGTCGACGCGGTTCAGCTCGATCCAGCCGTGGCAGCCCACGGCGACATCGGCGGCCTCGGCGAGGCGGTGGATGTCCGCCCCCTGGTGGTGGAGGAAACTGTCGTACAGGTAGCCCATGTGACGGTCCAGCACCGAACCGCCCTGCCGGGGCGGCGCGGCGCGGCGACCGAGACGGCCCGCTCGTCGTACGAGTTGTCCGGCCGCGGCACCAGGCTCACCACGACGGGGACCACCACGTCGCACTTCACGCCCGCGGGGGCCGGGACCATGCTCCCGCGCCGTTCCAGCCGGCCGAGCACGAACGTGCGCAGCGCCTCGACCGATTCGTCGAAGACGGCGAAGGCCGTCGACACCTCGGGGTCGCCCGGCGGGATCACCACCATCGCCTCGTCCCGCAGGTATTCGATCGGCTCACCCTTGCACATGTGGGGATTCTGCCAGCGAAGTATGACAAGCCGTCAATGAGACGAGATACGAACGTGAGTACGAGCGCCGGGAGGGTGCCGGGGCGACCGCGCCGTGCTTCGACGGATGAAATCCCATGGCCTCCATCGCGGCGCTGGTTCCCGCGATGCCTCCGCCACCGAACCGGCCGGCCGGTTTCCGGGTGCCGCGCGCGGCCAGTACCACGCCGGTGCCGACGCGCAGGACGAGCAGACCGAGATCGCGCCGGCCGGGACGGGACATGGGACTCTCCGCGGGGCCCGGAATTCGGCGTCCGGCAATCCGGAGCGGGGCCGGCGGCTCCCGGACGGGACGGCCGCCCCGGCTCCCACTCTCCGTGACGCGGGCCGCCGGTGTGACGCGGCACTACGCCGTCCGGGGGACGCGCGCGTGCCGCTCTGCGGCGAACGCCATTATGCAACTTGTTGCACAATGGCGTTCCGGTGGTCTACAACTGGCGCAACGACACCGCGCGAGGAGCCGCCGCATGAGCCCGTACCCGAATCTGCTGAGCCCGCTCGACCTCGGGTTCACCACCTTGCCCAACCGGGTGCTGATGGGTTCCATGCACGTCGGCCTGGAGGAGGCCGAGCGCGGCTTCGAGCGGATGGCCGCCTTCTACGCGGAACGTGCCCGGGGCGGCGTCGGCCTGATCGTCACGGGTGGCATCGCCCCGAACGCCCGGGGCTGTTCCACGCCCGGCGGGGCCAGGATGACCACCGAGGCGGAGGCCGAGCGGCACGCGGTGGTCACCTCCGCCGTGCACGCGGCGGGCGGCCGGATCGCCATGCAGATCCTGCACTTCGGCCGGTACGCCCACCACCCCGACCTGGTGGCGCCGAGCGCGCTCCGGGCGCCGATCAGCCCCTTCACGCCGCACGCCCTGACGGACGACGAGGTCGAGCAGACCGTCGAGGACTTCGTCAGGGCTGCCGAGCTGGCGCGGCACGCCGGGTACGACGGCGTCGAGATCATGGGTTCCGAGGGCTATCTGATCAACGAGTTCGTCGTCGCGGCCACCAATCACCGCACCGACCGCTGGGGCGGCTCGTACGAGAACCGGATACGGTTCCCCGTCGAGATCGTGCGCCGGGTCCGCGAGCGGGTCGGAGACGACTTCATCCTGATCTACCGGCTCTCGATGCTGGACCTGGTGCCCGACGGCTCCTCGTCGGAGGAGGTCGTGCGTCTGGCGCGCGCGATCGAGTCGGCCGGGGCCACGATCATCAACACGGGGATCGGCTGGCACGAGGCCCGCATCCCCACCATCGCCACGTCCGTGCCGCGCGGCGCCTACACCTGGGTGACCGAGCGTCTGCGCGGGGCCGTGTCGGTGCCGCTGATCACGGGCAACCGCGTCAACACGCCCGAACTCGCGGAGGAGATCCTGGCCTCGGGCCGGGCCGACATGGTCTCGATGGCCCGGCCGTTCCTGGCCGACCCCGATTTCGTGGCGAAGGCGGCCGCGGGGCGCCCCGAGGCGATCAACACGTGCATCGGCTGCAATCAGGCGTGCCTGGACCACGTGTTCGGCGGCCGGGTCACCTCCTGCCTGGTCAATCCGCGCGCCTGCCACGAGACCGAACTCGTCCTCTCGCCGACCCGGACGGTCAGGCGGCTCGCGGTGGTGGGCGCCGGACCCGCCGGTCTCGCCTGCGCCGTGACGGCGGCCGAGCGCGGCCACCGGGTCACTCTCTTCGACACCGCGGACGGCATCGGCGGACAGCTCGACGTGGCGCGCAGGGTTCCCGGCAAGCAGGAGTTCGACGAGACGCTGCGCTACTTCCGTACCAGGCTCGCGGAGGAGGGGGTCGAACTCCGGCTCGGCACGCGGGCCACGGCCGAGATGCTCGAAGACTTCGACGAGGTCGTCCTGGCCACCGGCGTCACGCCCCGCTCCCCCGCGATACCGGGTCTGGACCATCCGTGCGTGGTCGGCTACCTCGACGTCCTGCGCGACGGGGCGCCGGTCGGCGACCGTGTCGCGATCGTCGGGGCGGGCGGGATCGGCTTCGACGTCGCGGAGTTCCTGACCGACCCGGGCGACGGGGCGAGCACCGCCCCCGAGGCGTTCTTCCGGCGATGGGGCGTCGACACCGCCCTCCGGGAGCGGGGCGGTCTGCGGACCGCCGAACGCGCGGCACCTGCGCGCACCGTCCACCT
Organism: Streptomyces sp. NPDC002476; assembly: GCF_042889785.1. Classification (NCBI taxonomy): domain Bacteria; kingdom Bacillati; phylum Actinomycetota; class Actinomycetes; order Kitasatosporales; family Streptomycetaceae; genus Streptomyces; species Streptomyces sp. NPDC002476. The sequence goes on from NZ_JBIARH010000002.1 coordinate 154,823, forward strand.
CGTCCAGCGCAGGCCCGGCAAGGTCGGTGCGGGGCTGGGGAGGACGACCGGCTGGATCCACCGCACCGAGCTGCGGCAGCGGGGCGTGACGATGATCGCGGGCGCGGCCTACGACCGGATCGACGACGAGGGCCTGCACCTCACGGTCGACGGCGAGCGGCGCGTCCTGCCGGTCGACACCGTGGTGGTGTGCGCGGGCCAGGAGCCGCGCCGCGAGCTGTACGAGGAACTGATCGCGGCGGGCCGTCGGGTGCGTCTGATCGGCGGCGCGGACGTGGCCGCCGAGCTGGACGCCAAGCGCGCGATCCGCCAGGGCACCGAGGTCGCGGCCGCGCTCTGACGGAGCCGGCTCCGCCATGAGAGGGCGGGAGGGCCCGGTCGGCACTCCCTAGGATGCACCCCATGTCACTCCCGTACGCGATCCTGACCGCCCTGCTCGAAAAGCCCTCGTCGGGACTGGAGCTGACCCGCAGGTTCGACCGGTCGATCGGCTACTTCTGGTCCGCCACGCACCAGCAGATCTACCGCGAGCTGGGGAAGCTGGAACGGGCCGGGCAGATCCGGTCGCTGCCGTCGGAGCAGCCTGCCCGTGGCCGGAGGAAGGAGTACGAGGTGCTGCCCGCGGGCCGCGAGGAGCTGGCGGCGTGGGTGGCCCGCTCCGAGGACCCCAAACAGGTCCGCGACCCGTTGCTGCTGCGGATCCGGGCGGCGGCGGTCGTCGGCGCCCCCGGGCTGGACGCGGAGCTGCGCCGCCATCTGGAGCTGCACCGGCGGCAGCTGGCGGAGTATCTGGAGATCGAGGAGCGGGACTTCCCGCCCGGCCGGGACTCCGAGCCGGACCGCTTGCGGCATCTGGTGCTGCGCGGCGGGATCGATCTGGAGAGCTTCTGGATCGGGTGGCTCACCCGGGCCCTGGGCAAGGACGAGCGCGAGGGGCCCGGTACGGCCCCGGCGGTGTCGGACGTCCGAGACGGCGTCGGCCGGTCCGGCCCGCGGTGTGCGCCGCGGCCGGACGCCTCACACCCCTGACGAGACGTGCGGGGGCGCGGTACGGGCTCCCGGTACGGCGGCGTGGGCCGCGGGCGCGGCGGGTCCGGCGGACCGGGGCACGGCGTCGGGTGCCCGCGTGCCGCCCGACGCACGCCACGGACGCCGTGCCGGCGCCGACCGCACGCGGCGCAGCGGCAGGACCGCGCACGCCACCGCGAGGAGGGCACCGGCCACGATCGAGTCCAGCCAGTAGTGGTTGGCGGTGCCGACGATCACCAGGAGCGTGACGAGCGGATGCAGCAGCCACAGCCAGCGCCACCGGGCGCGGGTGGCGGCGATCAGCCCGGCGGCCACCATGACCGCCCAGCCGAAGTGGAGCGAGGGCATCGCGGCGAACTGGTTCGCCATCGTGTCGGTCGCCGGGTCCGCGGCGTACACCGACGGTCCGTACACCCGGCCGGTGTCGACAAGTCCGGCCTCGGCCAGCATCCGGGGCGGGGCGAGCGGGAACAGCAGATGGAGCGCGAGCGCGGCGCCGGTGAGCGCGACGAGGATCCGGCGCGACCACACGTAGTGGCGCGGGCGGCGCCAGTAGAGCCACGCCAGGAACAGGAGCGTGGCCGGGAAGTGCACCACCGCGTAGTAGGTGTCGGCGAGACGGACCAGCGTCACGTCGTGCAGCAGCAGGCCCTGGACCACGCCCTCGTCGGGCAGCCGCACGGCCCGTTCGAGGTCCCAGACACGACCGGCGTTGTGGAACGCCTCCTCCACGTGACCGTTCGCGACCCGCCGGCCGAGTTTGTAGAGAGCGAAGAACCCGACGACGAGCAGAAGTTCGCGGACGAGCGACGGCCGGGCGAAGCCCTCCGGCTCACGGTCCGCGGGCCCGCTACCGGCATGCATCACCCGGCGCCCCTTTGCTGACGAAGCTGTGTGTATCGGCGGCACGGTCGGACGCACGCCAAGGCGTGGTCGGACGCACGCCAAATCGATACGCCAGTGTACCGATACGTTCGCGTATCGGTACGCGCGCGTTTCGGTAGACTGACATATCGATGAACCTCGTCGCAGCTCGCCGGGAGGACGCCGCAATGACGTCGCAGGACACCGCGCACGCACCGGCGCACCCGCCGCGCCGCTCCAAGATCACGCCGGAGCGCGCGCGGGAGTTCTACGCGGCCGTGCTGGACATCCTCCGGGAGTCCGGGTATGAGGCCCTCACCATGGAGGGGGTCGCGGCGCGGACGCACTGCGGCAAGTCCACCCTCTACCGGCAGTGGGGGTCGAAGCCGGAGCTCGTCGTGGCGGCGCTGCGCGGCACCCGGCGGTCGGAGCTCCCGCACATCGACACCGGCACGCTGGCGGGGGACCTCCGCGAGGCCGCGCGCGTCATCGGCGCGGGTTCGGGCCGCGAGACCCAGCTGATGCATGCGCTCGGCCACGCCGCACTGCAGAACTCCGACCTGCTGTGCGCGCTGCGCGAGGCGCTGATCGCGCCGGACATCGCGGCGATCGAGGCCATGGTGCGGCGCGGCGCGGATCGCGGCGAGATCCCGGCGGACAGCGCGGCGGCGGAGTACGTCTCCGCGCAGCTGCTGGGCGTGCTGCGCGCACGGCCGCTGCTGGACGGGAGATTCGCGGACGAGGCGTATCTCACCCGCTTCGTGGAGAGCGCCGTTCTCCCCGCACTCGGACTGGGCACCCCCGGCGCCCCGGTCCCCGAGGACGTGGACCGTCGCTCGAGCGGCTGACGACGGCCCACCTGCGCCGCACCGTGGGGACGGGGGCGGCGCACGAACCGGACGGCCGGTGGTTCCCCCGGGAACCACCGGCCGCCCGTGTTCCGGCGGCGCTCCTCGTTCCACGGCACCTCGCGTTCCCCGCGCGCACCTCCGGCACCCCCCTCGCTCGCCGAACAAACGATTGGTAGATTGCCCCTCGATCGGCGCTCCCCCATCGGCATCGGCAGAGGCGGACGGACCATGGACAGCGACGGACCCTTGGACTTCTCGGGACGGGCGGTGATCGTCACCGGCGGTACGAAGGGCATCGGCGCCGTGATCGCCAGGGCGTTCCTCACCGCCGGGGCCCAGGTGCTGGTGTGCGGGCGCACCGACCCCCCCGAGCCGCCGCGGGGCGGGGGCCGCCGGGCGCATTTCCTGCCGGCGGACGTGCGCGATCCGGAGGCCGCGGGGGTGCTGGTCGACGGGGCGGTGGAGCGGTTCGGCCGACTGGACGTTCTCGTCAACAACGCGGGGGGCTCCCCGGACGCCGACGCGGCCACCGTGTCACCGAGGTTCGTCGAGAAGATCGTCGCCCTCAATCTGCTGGCACCCTTCTACGTGGCCCAGGCCGCGAACCGGGTCATGCGGGAGCAGAGCACGGGCGGCTCGGTCATCAACATCGGCAGCGTCTCCGCGCACACCCCGCAGCCGGGCACAGCCGCCTACTCCGCGGCGAAGGCCGGACTCCTCGCGCTGACCCGGGCGCTGGCCCTGGAGTGGGCGCCGAAGGTGCGCGTCAACCACATCACCACCGGCCCGGTTCGTACCGGGAGCGCGGCGTCGGTGTACGGGGCGGACGAGGGCGCCGCGGTGGACGGCGTGATCCCGATGCGGCGCATGGCGGCGCCGGACGACGTGGCGCACGCCTGCCTGTATCTCGCGGGCGGCCTGGCCCGTTACGTCAACGGCGCCGACCTGGCGGTGCACGGCGGGGGCGAGGTACCGGCCAGGTACCTCGCCATCCGCGGCGAACTCCCGGGCGAGCCCCCCGACAGGCTCCCGGCCGGCCCACCGGGCGGCTTCCCCGACGCATAGGGCACGCCGCCGCCCGCCCGCACGGATGCCCGTCCGACGCGGCCGCCCTGCTCCGCGCGGTCCGACCGGATGGTGGTCTTCGGCGACGGGATGGAGGCGGACGCGCTGGAACCGGCCTGGGGTCGGTCCGTGCACCTCGGCATCGCCGCCGCCTCGCTGCGGCCGGCCGCCCGAGGCCGCGCCACCGGGGCGCACCCCGGGGCGAAGGCCCGTACGACCGGTCACCGCGGGCGTGATCACCGCCCGTTCACGGGACCGCGGGCGACGTACGTAGGCTTGTCCCCCGGCACGACCGCCGGGCGCCGCGGCCCCGCGCTCACGTGCCCGAACGGTCCCGCGCACGACCCCGAGGAGCACCATGCACACCACCTCTGCCGACTCCCCCGCCCGCGACTCCCGCCCGCCGGTGGCGCAGGCGGCGCTCGGCGTGGGCGTCGTCGTGCAGGACGCCCGGGGGCGCGTACTGCTCGGCATGCGCCACGGCGGCACGTGGGAGCTCCCCGGCGGCAAGGTCGACCCGACGCACGAGTCCATCGCCGAGGCGGCCGTCCGCGAACTGCGCGAGGAGACGGGGCTGGAGGTAGGCGTGGACGACGTGACGGTCTTCGCCATGCTCCACGACGTGGTGGCGGGGATCAACCGGGTGTCGATGGCCGCCGCGGTGACGCTGGAGTCGGGAAGCCCGCGGGTGACGGAGCCGCATCTGATCGGCGTCTGGGAGTGGACCGCGCTCGACGCGCTGCCGGAGCGGATGTTCGGCCCCTCGGCCCAGGTTCTCGCCGCCTGGCGCCCCGACCTCGCGATCGAGCACCCGCCGGCGCACCGGCTGGCCATCGCGACCACCGCGGCCGACGCGTAGCCCGGCCGGCCGCCGCACCGGCCCGCCCCGCCCGCCGGTGCCGGGACCGGTGTCGCTCAGCCGGGCCCCGGACCGGAGCCGCGGCGCACGACGGCCAGGACGGCCATGTCGTCCTCCTGGCCGTTGCCGGTCCACCGGGCCACATCCGCGATCACCGCGCGGACCAGGTCGTCCGCGTCCATGGGACCGGCTCCGGTGAGCACGGGCGAGGCGCAGGGGTCGTAGAAGGTGCCCGTCCGGTCGCGCGCCTCGGTGACCCCGTCGGTGATCAGAAGCAGCAGCGCACCGGGCGGCAGCGGGACGACGTCGGTGCCGGTGGCCCCGTCGGGTGGTGCGACCGCCCCGAGGCCCATGCCCAGGGGGAGCTGCGGGACGGTGGCGTCCAGCCGTAGGACCGTGCCGTCGTGGATCAGATAGGGGCCCGGATGGCCGCGGTTGACCAGCCGCACCAGCTCACCGCTGCCGGGCACCTCGGCCAGCACCGCCGTGGTGAAGTCCTCCTGGGCCAGATCGCTCCCGCCGCGTTCGGCCTCCCGGCTGAGCGCGATGTCCAGTCGCCGGGCCAGCTCGGCGAGGGTGGGGGCGTTCTCGGCCTCCTGCCGGAACACGCCGATGGCCACCGAGACCGAGGCGACGGCCTGCACCCCCTTGCCCTTCACGTCCCCGATGATCAGGCGGACGCCGTAGGGGGTCTCCTGCACGGCGAAGAGGTCGCCGCCGATCCTGGCCTCGGCCTGCGCGGCGGTGTATCCGGCGGCGACGCCGAGCGGTCCGGCTCGTGACGGCGGGTCCGGCAGGACCGCGAGCTGTACGGCCTCCGCGACGCCCCGGGCCCTCGCGAGGTCCCTGCCCTGGCGCCGCAGCAGGCGGTTGACCCCGAGGGCCAGGACGCCGATCAGGCCGACCACGGCGATGTCCACGGAGCTCGCCGAGACGGAGCGATGCTGCGCGAGATCCAGCAGCGCCGAGAAACCGCAGGCGACGACGGCGACGACGGCGCAGGCCCGGAACGACAGCATGGCACCGGCGACCAGCGGGGCCGCGGCCAGCAGTGGGAGCCCCATGTACGGCTCGGGCGCAAAGACGTTCAACAGTATGCCCACCAGCAGAGCCGGCATCACGAGCAGCCAGCCGACCCAGGCCGGTGGGCGGAGCCCTGCCGTCACGTGTGCTCCCCGCTCTTCTTCCGGCACACCCAAACACCCCGAAATGCCATGAAACGCCCTGAATCAGAACGTATCACTCCGGAGATCCGCGAACATGCCGCCGGGAACCGCGCGGGCCGTGCAAGGGGTACCCGGATTGCGCGGCTCGGTCGAGCCGCGGACCGGGAGCACGGCCGGACTCAGCCCAACGCCCTGTCCAGGTTGAACGCGGCGCTGATGAGTGCCAGGTGGGTAAAGGCCTGGGGGAAATTGCCCACTTGTTCGCCGGTGCGGCCGATCTCTTCGGCGTACAGCCCGACGTGGTTGGCATAGGTGAGCATCTTCTCGAAAGCGAGCCGGGCCTCGTCCACGCGGCCGGCTCGCGTGAGCGCCTCGACGTACCAGAACGTGCAGATCGAAAATGTCCCCTCCTCACCCCGCAGTCCGTCCGGACTGCTGTGGGGGTCGTAGCGGTAGACCAGGGAGTCCGACACCAGCCCCTCGCCGAGGACGTCCAGAGTGGAGAGCCATTTCGGGTCGGTCGGAGAGATGAACTTGGCCAACGGCATCATGAGGACGGCGGCGTCGAGGACGTCTTCGCCCTCGTGCTGGACAAATGCCTTCCGCTCGGTGGACCAGCCCCGCTGCATGATGCGCCGGTAGATCGCGTCGCGGGCCCGGGCCCATCGGGGCATGTCCGCAGGCAGACCCCGATGGGTCGCGATGCGTATCGCCCGTTCGATCGCGACCCAGCACATCAACTGCGAGTACAGGAAGTTCTGGATCTTGCCACGGGTCTCCCAGATGCCCTCGTCCGGCTGGTCCCAGTTGTCACAGACCCAGTCGACCAGGGTGCCGACGGCGTCCCAGTGTTCACTGGACAGGGGCTGCCCCCACTTGTCGTAGAGGTAGAGCGAGTCGATGAGGGCCCCGTAGATATCCAGTTGGAGCTGGTTGACGGCGTTGTTGCCGATCCGGACAGGAGCCGACCCCAGGTGCCCCTCCAGGTGGGGGAGCTCCTGCTCGGGAAGTTCGCTGCGACCGTCGATGCCGTACATGATCTGCAGCGGTCCGCGAGAGCCTTCCTTCAGGCAGATGTTTCCGGACAGGAAGCGCACGAAGGCCTCGGCCTCGTCGGTGAAACCCAGCCTGAGCAGCGCGTAGATACAGAAGGCGGCGTCCCTCACCCACACGTATCGATAGTCCCAGTTGCGCTCGCCGCCGACCTGCTCGGGCAGGCTCGTCGTCGGGGCAGCCACGATGGCGCCGGTCGGTGCGTATGTGAGGAGCTTGAGGGTGAGCGCGGAGCGGTGCACCATCTCCCGCCAGCGTCCCCGGTAACGGGAGTGCGACAGCCACGTGCGCCAGTACCGCACCGTGGCGCCGAACAGTTCCTCCGCCTCCAGCACGGGACAGGGCCGCGGCTCCACCCTGCCGCCTATCCTGTCGAGCGCGAAAACCGCGGAGTTGCCCTCGTCCAGCGTGAAGGACGAAACAGCGTCCTGACCGTCGATTTCGACCGGGACGCTGGACGTCAGCGCCAGCGTGAGATCCGGAGAGTCGAACACTGTGTGACCCTGTTGCACACTCACTGTGTGCGTACGCCGACCGTAATCGAACCGGGGAGCCACCCGCGCGGTGAACGGCATCGACCCGCGCACGCAGAGAACCCGCCTGATCAGACGGTGGCGGCCCGCCTCGCGCGAGTCGTCGACGATCGGCATGAAGTCCTGGACCTCGCCGACACCATTGTCCGCGAAGAACCGGGTGATCAAGATGTTGGTATCGGGAAAGTAGAACTGCTTCGTCCGAGCGGGCACGTCCGGTGCGAGCTCGAACGCCCCACCGCGGTCGGCGTCCAGGATCGCCGCGAAGACGCTGGGCGCGTCGAAACGCGAGCAGCAGTACCAGTCGATGGTGCCGTTCGTACCGACGAGGGCAGCCGTGCGCAGGTCGCCCTGCTGGGCGCTCCGCGCATGTGGTCGAGCATGCCCCCTTGGCGCCACGAAATTCTCGGCAGTCCTGCCTCAGCAGGTCAGCGACCAGATCGCCCGGTCAGCGACACAACATGAGTGACACATCATCAGAAAGGGCGTCACGAGCGTCATTTCAGCCAACGTCGAACCGCATGGCGAGAAGGAGGACGCAACGCACTCTGCAGCTCCCCGCCATAATGTCGTCTCGGTCGACACCCAGGCGTTCCTCCTGGCCAACGCCTGGAATTCCACCAGCGACCTCGCCGCAGAAGTCCCGGTCCACGCCCTGCGACGCATTGCCGGACTGGCTCGCCGACCACCACCCAGCTCGACCTGCACCCGGACGCGCACAAGATCACGGCCGCTGGCGCGGCACTCTCTCGGCGCACCTGAGCGTGCTGCGCGCCCCGCGCTGCCTGCCGAGCCCGATCGTCGTCACTCGCCGACGCCGGTCGAGCCCGCCGGTCCCCAAAAACGATCAAAGGCCGGTTTCGGATTCCTCCGAAACCGGCCTGACCTACGACTCTCACGAGTCGGGACGACAGGATTTGAACCTGCGACCCCTTGACCCCCAGTCAAGTGCGCTACCAAGCTGCGCCACGTCCCGCTTTGGTTCTTCCCGGTGTTCCGGGCGACCGCGCAGGACAAACATTACCTCACTCCGAGGACCGGATCGACGCACGTGCCTGGTGGGCGCGGTCGGCGAGCATTTCCGCGCCGCACGCGGTGGCCAGTTTGTGAGCCCTGGCGAGTTCGCGCGGGGAGCGGGTCGCGATGCCGTAGTCGACGAGCGCCAGGGCGTGTTCGTACGCGGCCGGGGACGCCTCCAGGTGACGGACCGCCTCGGCCAGCAGATGGACCGCGTCCTCGGTACGGGCGAAGAGGGCGACGCAGCGCAGGGCCTCGCCGATCGCGGTGTCCGTACCGAACCGTTCGGCGTGCACACGTGCGGCGGTGGCGAGTTGGGCGGCGCGCTGCGGGTCCTCCTCCGCCAGGGCGCGGGCCAGGTCACCGGCCCAGGGAGCCCACACACCGTTGAACCTGCCCCGGGCCTCCAGTGCCTGACCGGCCGCTTCGAGTTCGGTGGCGGCCTCCTCGGTACGGCCTTCCGCCAGCAGCAGCCTGCCGCGCAGGCAGGGTGCGTCGGGCAGCACCATCGCGCTGGGGTAGGGCGGAGCGAAGTCGTAGCGGTCCGCGATCTGTCGGGCCTCGGCGACGCGGCCCCGGGCGATCAGGGTGTCGATGAGCAGGCAGGCCGCGTCCCAGTGGACCGGAAGTCCGCTGCCGACACGGTCGGCGAGGCGCAGTCCCTCGCGGAGGAAGCCCTCGGCCTCGGCGAGTCGGCCACGACGGCGGTGGACCAGGCCCAGCAGCGTATGCGCGAACGCGAGGTGCGCACCGCTCCACCCCGAGATCTCGAAGGCGCGGACGGCCTCGCCGAACAGCGCCTCGGCCCGGTCGACCTGGTCGGTGAAGGCGTACGTGATGCCGACGAGCGTGGGCAGCTCGAAGCCCCATTCGGTGTCGGTCCAGCCGAGACCGCGGGCGGGGTGGCCGTCGACCAGGGCGCGTTCGCAGAGGTCGACGATCAGCTGGGCGTTCTCGCCGCGCATCATGGCGTCGAAGGCCCGCAGCGTCAGCAGGGCCCGTTCGGCGTTGTCCCGGCCGGTGAGATGGTCGGCGTTCCGGGCGAGCCGTTCGGATCTGGCGGGCCCGTCGCCCTCCGTGGCCTGCATGCCCTCCCAGAGGAAGTGGGCGGCCTGCAGTCGCATCAGGCCGGGACCCGGCGCAGTGCGCGCGGCCTCGGCGGCGAGCGCGCTCGCCGCCTCCTTGAGCTGGTTGTTGTGGGAATGCGCGGCCGCCAGCCGGTAGGTGGCGTCGATCCGCTGTGTCTCGTCCAGACCCGGCATGTCGAGAGCGGCCCGCAGGTGCTGGACCGTGGTGGCCGGGGACGTGAGCAGGGTGGCGCAGCCCAGCTCGTACAGCAGGATCGCCTTGATGTCCGGGTGCGGGGGCTCCTCCAGGGCACGCTCCAGACAGCGGCGGGCGGCTTCCGGGGCGCCGACGGCGAGGTGCTGCCGGGACGCCTCGCGGAGCTGCTCGACGAGTTCCGGATCGTCGTCCGGGTGCACTTCGAGGAGGTGCCGGGAGGCCGCCGCGGCGCCGAGCCCCGCACGGGTGATGGCCCACGCGGCCCGTCCGTGGAAGGCGGTGCGGGTGGCCGGCGGGATGGAGCGGTAGATGGCGGAGGCGATCAGCGGATGGACGAACTCCAGCGGATCGAACCCGGTGACGATACGGGCCTCGCGCAGCAGCGCCGTGCAGTCCGCGGCCTCGGCCTGGCTCATCCCGGCCAGCGTGGCGGCGAGGTCCTGCGAGATGTCCGTGCCGAGGACGGCCACGGCCCAGGCGAAGCGGGTGGCGTTGGTGCCGAGCCGTTCGAGCCGGGCGACGAGACCGCTGCCCCGGGCGGAGGCGCCGAGTTCGCGCAGCAGACCGGCCGACTCCTCCAACGGTGCCAGTTCACGGTCCTGGACCTTGGCGACGAGTTCGACCGCCTCGTAGGGATTGCCTCCGGTGACGGCCCAGACCTCGCGGCAGAACGGGTCGTCGGCGTGCTCGCCGAGGGCGGCGCGGGCCAGTTCGGCGGTGGCGTCCGGGGTGAGGGCACGCAGGGCCACCCGGGTCTGGCACAGGTGGGCGCCGCCCGTTGCGGCACCCTGGTGCCGTGCCGCCATCTCCTCCGGCCGGTGGGTACGGACGACGAGGACCGGCAGTTCGGCGAGGCACGCGGTGAAGGAGTCGAGCCAGGCGAGGGTTTCGCCGTCGGCCCAGTGCGCGTCGTCGATCATGAGCAGCAGCGGGCGGTGGCTCAGCCGGGCGGCGAGCCGGGCCACGACGAAATCGAGGCCGTCCCGGACACCCTGCGGGTCGGCCTGCGGTCCGCTCGGTTCGGCGAGCCCGAGGGCGGGCGCGGCGATCTCGTACCAGGGACCGAACAGGTCCCGCACCTCATCGGGCCGGAACTCGTCGAAAGCCGGTTGCAGTAACTGCCGCACGACGTGGAAGGGAACGGAGGTGACCGTTTCACCACCGCGTGCGGACCAGACCGTGCAGCGGTCGGCAGCCATCGAACGGATCTCGTCGAGCAGTGCCGTCTTCCCGATACCCGCCTCGCCGCTGAAGACCAGCAGTCCTCCGGTGGCCTGGGAGCCGCACAGGGCATCCACGGCTTGTGCGGCAGCGGCGAGTTCCGGTTCGCGCTCGTACAGTGGCCGGGACTGCTTCATCCCTACCCTCCCCAAAGTGGTGCGGACGAGTGCCGACACTAGTCGTGAACCCGGGTCCACGGACAGTGGTTCGTACACTTCATCGCAGGTGCGGGGCACAATCGAATGGTGGACGCCACCAGCAGGGACCGGGACACCGAGGGCCGGGCGCGCAACGCGCGTCCCCGTGACGGACTGGGCCGCCCCCTGCCGTACGGGGCCCCGGGAGTGGAGCGGCAGCCCGAGGGGGTGACCCGCACTCCCGAGGAGACGGTGCGGGAGGCGCAGCGGCTGCTGGACGCGGGAATGCCGTTCCACGCGCACGAAGTGTTCGAGGACGCGTGGAAGTCCGGGCCCCCGTCGGAGCGGGAACTGTGGCGCGGGCTGGCGCAGTTGGCCGTGGGGCTGACGCACGCGGCGCGCGGCAACGCCACCGGCGGAGCCCGGTTGTTGCGGCGCGGAGCGGCGGCGCTCGCCGGGTTCGGGACCGCCCGGCCGCACGGGATCGCGGCCGACGCGTTGATCGGCTGGGCCGGGGACCTGGCACGACGGGTGGAGGCCGGGGAGGACGAAGGCGTACCGGGCGGCGGGGCACGGCCCGTCGACGCGGCCGGTGAGGCACCCCGCCTGCTCTCCCGGGGCCGCCAGGTGTGACTGACCCGTGAGGTTGGGGACGCGGCCCGCGCTCACGGGAGGGCGCAGGCCGGTGCCGGTGGCCCGGGCTCCCCCGGCGCCGGGGCATCGGGCAGACTCGGTGCGGTGAGAAAGATCTATGTCATCGGTATCGGCGCGGGCGACCCCGACCAGCTGACCCTGCAGGCCGTCAAGGCGCTGAACAGGGCGGATGCGTTCTTCATCCTCGACAAGGGCGAGGAGAAGTCCGATCTGACCCGGTTGCGGCGGGACATCCTGAACGCGCACGCGAAGGACCGCTCGTACCGGCTCGTCGAGGCCCGGGACCCGGAGCGCGACCGCGTGACGTCGGACTACTCGCCCGCGGTGGACGACTGGCGCCGGCGTCGCGCGGATCTGTACGAGGACTTCATCGCGCGGGAGCTGGACGAGGACGAGTGCGGGGCGTTCCTGGTGTGGGGCGATCCTGCGCTCTACGACTCCACGCTCGGCATCCTGGAGGAGATCGCCGGCCGGGGCTCGGTGGCCTTCGAGCACGAGGTGGTGCCCGGGATCAGCAGTGTGTCCGCGCTGCTGGCCAAGCACCGCACGGGGCTGAACCGGGTGGCGCGTCCGGTGCAGATCACCACCGGGCGGCGGCTGGCCGAGGGCTGGCCCGAGGGTGTCGACGACGTGGTGGTGATGCTGGACGCGCGGCAGGCGTTCACCCGCCATCTCGACCAGGACCTGTTCATCTACTGGGGGGCGTACGTGGGGACCGAGGACGAGATCCTGGTCTCCGGGCGCCTCGCCGAGGTGGCGGGGCGGATCGAGGAGTTGCGAGCCGAGGCGCGTGCCCGCAAGGGCTGGATCATGGACACGTATCTCCTGCGTCGCTGCTGAACCCGCCTTCCGCGTACAGGATCCGGAGCGCCGACGGCACGTCGTGGACGACGGGCACACCGTCGGGTGCCGGTGGGCGGCGGACCACGACCACGGGCAGGCCGAGGTGCCGGGCCGCGGTGAGTTTCGCGGCGGTGGCGGGGCCGCCGCTGTCCTTGGTGACGAGCACGTCGACGGCGTGCGCGCGCAAGAGTTCCGTCTCGCCCTCGACCGTGTACGGGCCGCGGTCGAGGATCACCTGCGTGTGCCGGGGCAGCGGCGGGTCCGGGGGTTCGACGGACCGGACGAGGAAGTGGAGCCGGTCGGCGCCGGGCCCGGTGGCGAAGGCCGCCAGGCCCAGACGGCCCGTCGTGAGGAATATCCGTTCTCCCAGGCCGGGCAGTCGCTCGGCGGCGTGGGCGAGGTCTCGGGCCGGGTACCAGCGGTCGCCGGGGCCAGCCGTCCAGCCGGGGCGGCGCAGCGCGAACAGCGCGGTGCCGGTGGACTGAGCCGCCTGCGCCGCGTGGGCGCTGATGGTGTCCGCGAAGGGGTGGGTGGCGTCGACGACGGTGTCCACGTCATGGGTGCGCAGCCAGTCGGCGAGGCCACGCGCACCTCCGAAGCCGCCGACACGCACCTCACCGGCGGGCATACGGGGCCGGGCGACCCGTCCGGCCAGTGACGTGGTGACGCGGATCGTGGCGGGGCGGCCGGGCGCGGTCAGCTCGGCGGCGAGCTGCCGGGCCTCGGTCGTACCACCGAGAACGAGGATGTGGCCGGGCATGCGTCGAACCTACGTCACGTTCGCGTCCGTCCCTCCCGAGCGGTGAACGGGGCAGGCCCGCAGCCATTACGATCCGGCGTCATGAGCACTTCTGACCAGGACCAGGCCGCGGACGCCCCGATAGCCGCTCCCGGGGCGGCCTCCGACGGCGTTCCGGAGGGTGAGACGAAGCAGGTACGCCACGCCCAGGCCGGGCCGGACGGGGAACCCGTACGGTCGGCGGGCGCGGGGCCGGCCGCAGGGACCGACTCCGAGGACGCCTCCGACACCCCCGTCGAGACCCCCGACGCAGCCGTTGCCGACGGGAGTTCCGCCGAAGCCGTGGCCGACGCGGCCGACACGGGCGTCGCCGGTGCGCGCGGCATCGGCACCGCCGACGAGGCCCGTCCGGAGCCCGTCGCGCAGGTCGGCCCCGGTTCCGGGGACCGACGACTGACGCCACGTCAGGCGAGAAGGCTCCGCGTCGCTCTGTCCTCGGTCGGCATGGCCGCGATGGCCGTCGTGCTCGCGTTGCGGATCGCCAGCAGGTCTTCCGTACTCGTGGTCGGGGTGTACGGGCTCGCGCTGATCCTGTGCGGAATGGTCATCGAGCTCAGCAGGAACGGCCGCACTCGCCTCGGCACGTGGCTGCTCGTGGTGGGGCTGGTCGCGGCGATCGGCTCGGACTGGCTGCTGATTCCCTGACGCTTTGTCAGGACCCTTCGGCGGAACACGCGACTGCGGCACGGGCACGGAACGCGGGATCGTACCGCGGGCCAGGACGCCGGGCCTGGCCGGGCGCGGAACGCGGGCGGCTGTAGCGCGTGTGTCCGCCCAGTCGCCAGGCGACACAGCCGACCAGTCCGGTGGCGGCCCGGCGCGGGGCGGGCCCGGTCCGGGCGAGCAGGAACGCGCCGGTTCCGTAGGTGCATGTGGCGTCGCCCGGGTGCAGCACGTTCTGGGCGAGCAGCGCGGCTTGTCGGTCGACGAGGAGTCAGGTCGGCGGGATCTCGGTGCCGAAGGCGGTGGTCGTGCCGACGTCCGCGTCGGAGTCGACGACGGCGGGGAGGCGTTCGCCGCCAAGTCCGAAGAGGTCCAGGGCGCGCGCGGGAACCACTCGGCCCGTTCCGGATGGAGCAGTCGGGTGCGGCCCGCGGTCGCGGTGTCCGTGACGAACGCACCGGTCAGCCGGTGGACGGGCCAGGAGTCGCTGGTGGTGACGACGCCCTCGCGGGTGAGTTCCCGACGGATCCAGGCCATTTTGGGGGCGGCGAAGCATGGGTCGAGCGGAAGGCCGGTGAGATGCCTCAACTCGCCGCCGTACGCTTCGAGTTCGGAGAAGATCGGCGCGGAGTGGCGGTCCTGCCGGACGATGGCGTCGGCGAGGGGCCGCCCGGCGTCCGGATCCCGGGCGAGGACCGTCCCGCCCTGGTTGGCCAGGCCGACGGCCGACACGAGTTCGCCCGCCTGCACCATCGCCCGGCTCCCGGCGAGGAGGACCGATTCGAGCAGCTCCGCCGGGTCGGCCTCGACAGCTCCCCCGCTGCCGTGCCGCGGCCGGCCCGGAACCGATCACGCCGCGTTCGGGGCAGACCACGAGCGCCTCGGTGCCCGATGCGCCCTGGTCCACGGCGAGTACCGGGCCTGTCATCGACACTCCATCGGCGCGGAAGCTCTGCGGCTTGAACGGATCCGTGTCTCGAACAGAATCGTGATCATTGATCTGCGAAGCCCAGCGTGATGCAGACCACCGCCCACGTCAAGGCTCGTCAGGACAGGGGGCGCGGAATCGTTTCGGCAAATCAACCCGTGCAAGGATCAGTCGACTTGGGATACGGCTTCCAGGGCGTGTTTCGAAACGGGCGTCGTCCGCCCGAAGGGCGGGGCCCGCGGGGTCCGGTGCGGTGCATCGCAAGGCGGAGGGTGGGTCGTCCTCGTACAGGGCGTACACGGACGATCCCGACAACGTGGCGAGGCTCCGTGCCAGGCGTCGCGGGCCGGACGGGACTTTCGAAACACGCGCCAGGCCGTAAGATCCGCGAATCGGTCGGGGGTTCGGGTCGACTGGCCTTACACTCACCGCCGAGCAACACCCTGACACTTTAAAGCAGTTCGGAATTCAACAGCAGCACGCCCCCCACGCCCCCGAGGATTCATGAGACCGAAACACCGCCCCGAGCGCCGGGACCCCGCTTCCCGGGCACTCCGCCGCACCACGGGTTCCACTCCGCCACGGGGTTGTGTGACGTGCTGAGGAGACACTCCGTGCCCCGCTCTCCGTCCCGTCGCACGGGAGCAGGGAACGTCGATGGCCAACAGTGAATTCCGGCCGGTCTATCACCCGGCCGGCCATGACAACGACTTACGTTCCGCGTTACAGGATTTGCGCACCGGACGCTGGTTGTCCATGCGGAAGCTGCTGGAGAGCACTCCGGACTGGTCCCTGTGGACGCAGCGCACGCAGGTGCTGGGCGCGGTCGCCGCCGGTTCGGACGCAGTGCAGGCGTGGCTGGCCGAGGAGCCGCACAGCGTGGCCGCCGCCGTGATGCGCGCGCGGGTCGTCGTGGAACGGGCCGTCCGCGCCCACCGCGAGGGCCATCACCGGGCCCGGGAGCTGTGGCAGGAGGCGTGGAGCGCCTGCCGGACGGCCGCACACGCCTCGCCCGCCGACCCGGTGCCGTGGGTGTGTCTGCTCGCCCTGTCCCAGCTGGACGAGCGCCAGCAGTTGGAGGAGCACCGGATGCACCCGCCGGGACCGATGCTCTTCCCCGGCCCGTGGGGGCTGCTGGCGGAGGCCGACAGGCGTGACCCGTACAACCGCGAGGCGTACCACCGGATGCTCCAGTTCGTGTACGCGCGCAAGGCGGGCGGAATGCTCTCGGAGGCGTTCAACTTCGTCCAATGGGCGGCCTCTTCGGCCCCGGAGGGCTCCGCGCTGCATGTGCTTCCGTTGTACGTACGGGTCGAGCGGTACCGGCGGGAGCAGGGCCACGAGAAGGCCCTGGACCTGCACTGGGTCACCGAGGACGCCGAACGGGACGCGATGCGGGCCTCCCGGCTGTGGTTCCGCCGCACTCCCCCGCTCTCCCATTCCCTGCCGGATCTGAACCATCTGGCCCACGCGCTGTGGGGGGCGCTCAAATTCGCCGAGGCGGCTCCGGTGTTCGAGGAGCTCGGGCCGTACTTCACCTCGGTCCCCTGGATGTACCGGACGCGTGACCCCAGAGCCCCGGGGGGCGCCGAGGAGGTCTTCCTGCGCGCCCGGAGCCGCTGCCTGGCCGCGCCCCGCGAACCCGGGCACGGTCCGCCCGGCTGAGCCGGTACGCCGCGCCGTCACACCGCACTCCCCCGTTCCGGACCGGACCTCGCGCAGGCGTCCGCGGTCCGGCCGCTCCCCTGTCCGTCCGTCCCCCTGTCCACCGCTCACGGAGGTCTTCCCATGTCCATATCCACCCCCGCCCGTTCGGGTGCGGAGGCCGCCCCATCGCACGACGAGGAGCAGCGACTGCGCGAACTCGGCTATCAGCCGGTTCTCGCCCGTCGCATGGGCGGGTTCGGCAACTTCGCCATCAGCTTCTCCGTCATCTCGATCCTGTCCGGCTGCATGACGCTGTACGGCTTCGGCATGTCGACCGGCGGTCCGGCGGTGATGCTCTGGGGCTGGGCGGGTGTGGGGCTCTTCGTGCTCTGCGTCGGCATGGCGCTCGCCGAGGTCACCAGCTCCTACCCGACATCGGGGGCGCTCTATTACATGGCCGACCGGCTCGGCGGCCGCAAGTGGGGCTGGTACACGGGCTGGCTGAACCTGCTCGGCCTGCTCGGCGCGATCGCCGGCATCGACTACGGTGCCGCGTTGTTCACCGGCGCGTTCATGAACCTGCAGTGGGGCTTCACCCCCACCCCGGGCAAGACAATGATCATCTTTGTCTGCATCCTGCTGCTGCACGCGGTGCTGAACCTCTTCGGTGTCCGTCTCGTCAGCGTGCTCAACTCCATCAGCGTCTGGTGGCATCTCGCCGGTGTCGCGGTGATCGTGGTCGTGCTGGCGGTCGTGCCCTCGCACCACCAGTCCCCGAAGTTCGTCTTCACCGAGTTCGTCAACGACACCGGCTGGGACAACCCGTTGTACGTGGCGGCGATCGGTCTGCTCCTCGCCCAGTACACCTTCAGCGGCTACGACGCCTCCGCCCATCTGTCGGAGGAGACGTCGAACGCCTCGGTGACGGCCGCCAAGGGCATCGTCCGCGCCATCTGGGCGTCGTGGATCGCCGGGTTCGTCCTGCTGGCCGGGCTGACGTTCGCCATCCAGGACTACAAGGGCGCCCAGGAGACCGCGACGAATGTGCCGCCGGCCCAGATCATGATCGACGCGCTGGGCACCTCCGGGGCCACGGCCCTGCTGCTCATCGTCATCGCGGCGCAGCTGTTCTGCGGCAACGCCGAGGTCGCCGCCGCCAGCCGGATGGTGTTCGCGTTCAGCCGTGACAACGCCCTGCCGGGCTCGGCCCTGTGGCGCAAGGTGAGTTCGCGCACCCAGACGCCGGTCAACGCGGTGTGGCTGTCGGTGGCCGTCGCCGCGGTGCTGGCCCTGCCGTCGCTGTACTCGGCCACCGCGTACGGAGCGGTGACCGCGATCAACGTCATCGGCATCACCCCCGCCTACGCCATCCCGATCTTCCTGAAGCTGCGCTCGGGCGACCGCTTCGAGCGCGGTCCGTGGCACCTGGGCCGCTGGAGCAAGCCCATCGGCTGGATCGCCGTGGTGTGGGTGGCCTTCGTCACCGTGCTGTTCCTGCTCCCGCAGTCGTCGCCGGTGACGATCGACTCGATGAACTACGCGTCGATCGCGCTGATCGCGGTGCTGGTCCTGGCCACCGTGTGGTGGTTCGTAGCACGCCGCTCGTACAGCACGCCCTCGGCGTACGGGACCGCGCGCGAGCAGGCGCAGATCGAGGAGGACGTCATCTGACCGGGCTCGCTCACGCGTCGGAGCGCAACGCCCCGGCCCTCCCCCGCCGCCACGAGCGGCGACCGGAAGGGCCGGGGCGTTGCGCTCCGACGGCCACCGCACCGCCCGCGCACCCGTGGTCGTGAGCCGTCGCGCGCCGTTCAACGCGGCAGCAGTCGCAGTCCGCCGAGGACGGTCGCCGCGATCACCAATTGCTCGAAGCGCTTCTGGTCGATCCGGTCCACGCAGGCGCGACCGATCCAGCCACCGGGGAGCGCGCCCGCGACCTGCTGGAGGGCTGGTACCGCGGCGACGGCTGGTGCTCGGACGGCGACGGACGCGCCTTCGACCACTACAACGGCTGGGCGCTGCACCTCTACCCCGTGCTGGACGCCCATCTGTCGGACGACGCCGGGCAGTTCGCGCACTACGGCGCGCGGCTGAGCGAACATCTGGAGGGTTTCTCGCTGCTGTTCGGCGGCGACGGCGCGCCGATCCACTTCGGCCGGTCGCCGACCCACCGTTTCGCCGCCGCCTCGTCGGTCGCGCTCGGTGCCGTCACCGGGCACACCCCGCTCGCGCCCGGTGTCTCCCGACGGTGATCGACGGTGCGCTGCGCTCCTTCCTGGACCGCGGCGCGGTGGGCGCGAACGGGCTGCTGAGCCTGGGCCGGCACGGCCCGCACCCGGCCGGTCTGCAGAACTGCTCGGCCCCCCGCGTCGCCGTACTGGGCGTCCAAGGCGTTCGTGTCGCTGCTGGCCCCGGAGGATCATCCGCTGTGGACGGCGACCGAGGAGCCCGCGCCGAGCGAGGGACCCGACCGGGTGCTCGCGCTGCCCGCGCCGGGACTGCTCGTGCAGTCCACGGATACGTACGGGATCGTACGGCTGCACAACCACGGCAGCGACCACGTGCTGCCGCACGAGGGCGAGGCCGGTG
Organism: Streptomyces sp. NPDC002476; assembly: GCF_042889785.1. Classification (NCBI taxonomy): domain Bacteria; kingdom Bacillati; phylum Actinomycetota; class Actinomycetes; order Kitasatosporales; family Streptomycetaceae; genus Streptomyces; species Streptomyces sp. NPDC002476. The sequence continues at coordinate 174,025 of NZ_JBIARH010000002.1, forward strand.
CCCCGGCCGATCCGCTGTACAGCCGTCAGTCGTACTCCACGGTGACCGGTCCCACCTCGGGTGGGAACGTGGTGGACAACCATCTGGCGGTGGTCGTCGCCGGGGCGCGCAGCGGCCCCCCGCCACCCCGCCAGGGGTCCCGCGCGGGCCCGCCCCCGTGTCCTGGGCCCTGCCCGCCCTACGCGTCGGTGCGGATCACCACCACCAGGGTGCGCGGTCCGTGGACACCCTCCACACGTTCCAGTTCGATGTCCGACGTGGCGGACGGTCCGCTGATCAGCGTCGTCGGCCGGTCCGGCACCAGCCGGGCCACCGCCTCGGGCACACCGACCTCGACCGCCGACAGGTCGACGACGCACACATGCAGATCGGGCACGAGGGAGAGCGCCCGCCTGCCCTGGTCCGGTGATCCGTCCAGGAAGACCGTGCCCGTCTCGGCGCAGCCGGCGGCCGACGCGGTGACGACTCCGTCCAGCGCGTCGAGGCGCGGTGCCGGAAGGTCGGCCGAGTCGATCCGGACCTCGCCGTCGTGCCCGCCGAGCCACGACGTGTCGAGTCCTGCCGGTACCCCGATCAGCTGTGCGTCGTGTTCCCGCAGCACCTCGGCGACGGTCGCGGCGGTACGGTCGGCGGTGCAGGTGCGCACCTCGGCCCGGTAGTCGACGAGGCGGTCGGTGAAGAGAGCCAGGCGTTCGTCGTCGGGAAGGGTGCGCCCGGTGCGGTAGGCGCGGCCCACGGGGGTGTCCTGGACCGGGGCGAGGGTCAGGGCATCCCTGATCCGGCCCAGCACGGTCTCGCGTGCGGTCGTCACTTCTCCTCCTCCTTCCGTGGGTTGTCCGTGTGCTCGGTGGCGGCCGCGCGCATCGTCGCGGCTCCCTCGGCCGATGCCAGCCAGGCGCGGAAGGTCTGCTTCGGCGGCGCGGCGGTGTCGCGTCCGGCGCTCCAGTGGTCGAAAGGCGGCGGCAGATGTCTGATCCTGCCGTCCCGTCCGGCGAGGACGCGGCCCAGGGCGGCGCCCTTCTGCGCGGTCGTGTACAGCCCGGGTCGTCGCATCACTGTCGCGGCGGCCTTCATGGCCAGCTTCTCCGCCGTCGTCCCGGCGTGCTCGGTGTGCTGATGGCGCAGTTCGACCAGCAGCGACGGAATGTCGATCTTGACCGGGCAGGCGTCGAAGCAGGCGCCGCAGAGGCTGGAGGCGTACGGCAGCGAGCCGTTGGGGTCGCCCTTGGCCGCGTCCATCCCGGCGAGCTGCGGGGTGAGGACCGCGCCGATCGGTCCGGGGTACGTCGATCCGTACGCGTGGCCGCCGACCCGTTCGTACACCGGACAGACGTTGAGACAGGCCGAGCAGCGGATGCAGTTGAGGGCCTCCCGGCCGATCCGGTCGGCGAGCGCCGCGGTGCGGCCGTTGTCGAGCAGGACCAGGTGGAACTCCTGCGGCCCGTCGCCCGGTGTCACCCCGGTCCACATCGAGGTGTAGGGGTTCATCCGCTCCCCGGTGGAGGAGCGCGGCAGCAGTTGCAGGAACACCTCCAGGTCCTGGTAGCGCGGCAGCACCTTCTCGATGCCCATGACGGTGATGAGGGTGTCGGGCAGGGTCAGGCACATGCGGCCGTTCCCCTCCGACTCCACGACGCAGAGCGTTCCGGTCTCCGCGATGCCGAAGTTGGCCCCGGAGACCGCCACCTCGGTCGTCATGAACTTCTCGCGCAGATAGGCGCGGGCGGCGGCGGCGAGATGCGCGGGCACGTTGTCGAGACGCGGGTCGACGCCGGGGATCTCCTTGAGGAAGATCCGCCGGATCTCGTCGCGGTTGCGGTGGATCGCGGGGACCAGGATGTGTGACGGCTTTTCATGGGCGAGTTGGACGATCAGTTCGGCGAGGTCCGTCTCGTAGGCGGTGATGCCGGCGGATTGGAGGTGCTCGTTGAGGCCGATCTCCTGGGTGGCCATCGACTTGACCTTGATGACGTCGGTGCTTCCGGTCGCCTTGACGAGCCGGGTGACGATCTCGTTGGCCTCGACGCCGTCGCGCGCCCAGTGGACGGTGCCGCCGCGCTCGGTGACCTTGTGCTCCAGTTCCTCCAGGAGTTCGGGGAGCCGGTTCATGGTGTCGGTCTTGATGGCCGATCCGGCGTCGCGCAGCGCCTCCCAGTCGGGCAGTTCACCGGTGACGTCGAGGCGTTTGGCGCGGATGGTGCGGGTGGCTCTGCCGAGATTGCGGCGCAGTTGTTCGTCGCGCAGTTCGTCGTGGGCCGCCTTCGGGAACGTCCGGTCGCCGCGCAGATTGCCCGTTCCGTACGGGGAGCGGGGCGGGGTCGCGGGCATGCCGAGGAAGGTGCTGCTCATCCGAGGGCCTCCGTCGGGGCGTACGGCGCGGTGCGGGTGGCGGCGAGGATCTGCGCGAGGTGCAGGGTCCGGGTACCCGATCCGATGCGGGAGAGACCGCCGCCGATGTGCATCAGGCAGGACGAGTCACCAGCGGTGCAGACATCGGCGCCGGTGGTGGCGATGTTGCGCATTTTGTCCTGGAGCATCGCCGTCGAGGTGTCGGCGTTCTTGAGGGCGAACGTGCCCCCGAACCCGCAGCACGCGTCGGCTTCGGGGAGTTCGACGAGGTCGATGGAGTCGACGGCGCGGAGCAGCTTCAGGGGCTTCTCCCCGACCCGGAGCATGCGCAGGGAGTGGCAGGTGGGGTGGTAGGTCACGCGGTGCGGGAAGTAGGCCCCGACATCGGTGACGCCCAGGACGTCGACGAGGAGTTCGGACAGCTCGTATGTCTTGTCCTTGACGGTGGCGACCCCGGAGCGCAGCGCGGCGTCGCCGTACCGCCGGGCGACCAGGTCGTGCTGGTGACGGACCGTTCCGACGCACGAACCGGACGGCGTGACGACGGCGTCGATCGACGCGTCGCCGAACTGCTCGGCGAAGTTCCGCACCAGCGGCACGGGTTCGCGCTGGTAGCCGGTGTTGACGTGCATCTGTCCACAGCAGGTCTGCCCCGGAGGGAACACCACGTCATGGCCGAGACGGGCGAGCAGGACCGCGGTCGATTTCACCGCCTCCGGGAAGAGCGTGTCTCCCAGACAGGTGGCGAAGAGTCCGATGCGCATGGACCTCTCCGATCGTGTCTCCGATTCTTTTATGGTCCGACCATACTAGCCTCCGTCCAGAACGCGAAGGGTGCGGCACGCATGCAGGGACAGAGGCATGAGTGAGAGGTCATGCACCTGACAATCACGTCCCGAAAGCCGGGCCCGGAACAGATCGACCGGCGGCCTCACACCTGCCCGGCACCCTCGTCGACGAGCGTGCCGTGGAGGTTGCGGATATGCCGTTCGACCAGGTCGGCGGCGTCCGCGCCCCGCCCGGACCGGACCAGTCCCAGCAGTTCGGCGTGCTCGGCGTCGAGCGCGGCGGCCGTGGCGGGCCAGTCCTCGGCCCGCTCCAGCGCCCGCAGGATCAGCGGGCGCACCGACTCGCGCACGGCGGAGGTGAGCGTGGAGGTCAGTTCGTTGCCCGAACTGCGGGCGATGTGGACGTGGAACCGGGTGTCCAGGTCGTTGAACTCGGCGACCTCGATCCCGGGCTCCCCCATGCGCTCGACCAGGCCCTCCGCCTCGTCGAGGTCCTCCTTCGAGGCATGCCGCGCGGCCGCCTCGAAACTGGACCGCTCCAGCGCGACGCGCGCCTCCAGGACGTCATGGAGCCCGTAGCTGCCAAGGGCGAAGTGCAGACGCAGCAGCCGCCCGAGGGCGTCGTCCGGATTGCGCACGATCCGCGCCCCCGCGTCCGGTCCCCGGCCCGGCTGGGCGACCAGCACGCCGATGGTCTCCAGCACCCGCAGGGCCTCGCGCAACGCGGACCGGCTGACCCCGAGAACCGGCGCCAGCTCCCGCTCGGGGGGCAAGCGGTCACCGGCCTTGAGCTCGCCGGCGAACACCCGCTGCTCGATGCTCTGAAGCACGAGTTCGTGCGTGCGCGACTGCCGTACGGGCTGCCACTCGACCCCCATCCGTCACCCCCTGCCCCGACCGGTGTCGTCCGGCCGCCGTCGCGTCCTCTGCTCCGCTCCCCACTATGTCACATATAACGTATGGTCGGACCAAAGAGCGCAGTCAGTCGCCGAAGACTCCGTGCCGCCCCGCACCGCCGCCGAACCGGGCGACCCCGGCCCGCGTCTCCCCCGCGGCGAGCGCCACCGGACCGTGCCGGCGCTCGGCAGCCAGGGCGTCCCGCTCCTCCAGACCGTGCTGCTCCCGCGACGGATCGCGTTGCCCGGCGGGGGATTCCGCCGCCGGGGACCACCCCGATGGTGCCCATCGCGCACATCCCCCGCCAACGGATTCATCTGATTCTCAGGCAATCGCTCTACGGTGGGCCGTGTGACCCAGACGAGCCCGCCCGGCTGGCATCCCGACCCCGGGCATACAGGAATCGGCCCCCTTCAAGAACGCTGGTGGGACGGCACCCGATGGACCGACCATCTGCGCGTGCCGCCCGCCACCCTCCGGCGACGCCGCAGGCGTATCGGCGTCGCCGCCGGTGCGGTGGTGCTCGCCACCGTCGCGGGCGGCCTCTTCCTCCTGAACGACTCCGACGACGCGCCCGCGGGACGGGACGAGGCCACGGCACCGTCCACCGGACCCGACGGCGCGCCCGGGGGGCGTGGCGGGGAGAACCGGGGCGGCGAGGACCGTGCGCCGGGCCGGGAACGGCCCCCGGTGGAGGACGGGTACGCCACCGACCTGCTCAGCGGCATCAGCCTTCCGGTGCCGAAGGGCTGGACGGGCCGGTCGGGAGTGTCGGGCGCCGGCGTGACCACGGGCGAGTACCCCTGCCCGGGCGACGCGTCCCAGCCGTGCGTGCGCGGCGGGGTGTTCTCCGCGCCGGCGAAGGCCCTGAAGCTCGACACGGAGACGGCGAAGGCCACGGCGACGCGGGACATCTCCGCCAACGCCACGGAGTCCTACGGCGAGAAGATCTACGGCGGCATCACCTCGCACGAGGAACTGAAGTCCGGGGCGGTCACGGTGGCGGGCCGTCAGGGCTACCTGGTGCGCTGGAAGGTGGTGACGAAGAACGGCGACGACGGGCACGTGCAGTCATTGGCCTTCCCGTCCCCCCGCGACGCGGACACGATGGTCGTCGTCCGTTCGGGGTTCGACATCGGTCCGCAGGCGCCCGCGCTCTCGGTCATGGACGACATCACCAAGGGCATCAAGGCGGCCTCCACGACGGGCGCCGGCCCGGGCACCTGCGGCTCTGAGTACGAGAGGCGGTCGGGCTGAGTACGCGGACCGGTCCCCCGTCCGCGCGCGGCTGGTCGAATGACGGTCATGGTTCCCCACACACCGCACCGTCCCCGCCTCCAGCACGTGACCACGGCCGGTACGGCCCTCGCCGTGACCCTGGCCCCACTGGTCATCGGCGTGCTCCTGGCGAAGGCCATGGCCGCGGACCCGATGACACCGGTCAACGCGCTGGTCACCAGGGGCGGTCAGCCCGTTCCCCTCTCGCCCGCGCAGTGGCGCGGGTGCGGTGCCCGGGCACTGCGCGGGTGGCGGGGTCCGCTCGGCGGTCGCGGACGGGCGGCGGCACGCGCACGGCTCCGCGCGAGCACGCGGATCACGCGCGAGCACTGAGGGAGCACCGCCCCCGGCCAGGCAGTCCCCGTCGGGCCGTCCCGGTAGGGCGGCCCGGTCAGCCCCGACGGCAGAGCAGGAACAGTTCCGGTTCCGGCACGGCCGCCCCGTGCGCCGGGGTGAACAGATCGCTGCGCTCCCACAGGACCGAGAACCCGGCGGCCGTGACCGTCTCGGTGAACGACGCGGCGTCGAAGCTGGACACCCGCATCTCCTGCCCCATGAAGACCACGGAGGCGTCCTCGACGTCCAGGGGCACCGTCGCGACGGCGAGCACGCCCCCCGGTGCCAGAAGCCGCCCGAGCTTCCGCAGCACCTTCGACTGGTCCTCCCGGGGCATCTGCAGCAACGAGAAGTAGGCGCACACGGCGTCGAACCCGCCCTCTTCCAGGTCGAGTTCGCGGATGTCGGCACAGACGAACGACGCGCTCGGAACCTGACGGGACGCCAGTTCCACCATGACGGGGGAGACATCGACGCCCAGGACGGCGTGCCCGGCTTCGGCGAGAGCCAACGCCGTCGGCCGCCCCGTACCGCTTCCGACGTCCAGGACCCTTCCGTGCGGCGGGAGTTCCTCCAGCAGGCGCTGGAGCGAGGCATGGCGGGCGGGCGAGCCGGCGAACGCCCGCTCGTACTCCTCCCCCAGCGCGTCGAACACTGCGGCGGCCGACCGGCCCTGGTCGTCGTGCATCGTTGCGGTCCTTCCGTTGCTCCGGCACCTCTTCGTGATCGCCATCATTGCTGATTTCCAACGAGCCCCGGCAAACCACTCATGACGTCAAGTCAGCGGATATCGCCTCACCCCGGCCCGACGGACAGGTTCCAGGACATGAACCGGTTCCGTGCCGACGCGGGGCATCACGGCACTCGCCATCGAGCACACGTCGTCGCAACCACAACATGCGCAAGGACGGAATGATCACGCTCCGGGACTGCACGACGGGGCCCGGGATCGGTTCCGGCGAGTGCAGTACCGCGGTGACCGACCGCATCAACAGCTGAGCCGTCCCGGCACGGCGTCCGAGGGTGCCGGCGGCCTCTCCCGGTCCCGGCATCGCCGACGTCCATCACATCGTCCGACGGCGAGTGGTGCTGACCCGAGGCACGCTTCGAGCCGCCAGGTGGTCGACGCGATGCGCGGCGACTCCTTCCGGGCCCACGAGGGTCCGCCCACCATCCGCGTACGGACCCTCGCGATGCGTCGCCGTCGTCCGGCCTCCGGGCGTCCGGTCCGTCCGCGTTCCGGGCGGGCGACCGCACTGCGACCACCACGCCCTCGAACGCACGAAAGGCCGTCCTCTCGTCATGAGAGAACGGCCTCCGACCTGCGTCTCCGCGCGGTCGGGACGACAGGATTTGAACCTGCGACCCCTTGACCCCCAGTCAAGTGCGCTACCAAGCTGCGCCACGTCCCGCTACCCGTCTGACCTGGGTTTTCCCCTGGCCGAACGCGCATGAGAACAATACCGCACTCAGGAGGGTGGTCACGAACACCTTTCCCACCTTGACCTCAACCGGGCTTGATGTTCAAGGCTGGAGACATGACGAGGACCACAGTCACGACGACCGGCCACTACGGCGACATGAACCGGCTGATGAGCCTGATGACGGGGGACGAGAAGCACGGCCCCGCCGCGACCTCCACTCTGGACGTGCTCTGGGTGCTCTACGACAGGGTGCTGCGGGTGACGCCCCGCACCGTCGACGCTCCCGACCGTGACCGGTTCCTGCTGTCCAAGGGGCACGGGCCGATGGCGTACTACGCGGTGCTGGCCGCCCATGGCTTCTTCGGCGAGGAACTGCTGCCCGGGTTCGGGACGTACGACTCGCCGCTCGGACACCATCCGGACCGGACACTCGTACCGGGTGCGGAGATCGGCAGCGGATCTCTGGGGCACGGGCTGCCGCTCGGGGTGGGGAGCGTGCTGGGTCTGCGGGCACAGGGGCTGACCGGTCCCCGGGTATGGGTGCTGGTCGGGGACGCCGAGCTGGACGAGGGCAGCAATCACGAGGCGATCGCGTACGCGGGCCCGGCCGGGCTGGAGCAGTTGCACACCGTGGTGGTCGACAACGCGTCGGCCTCGCACGCGCGGCCCGGCGGGATCGCCGCCCGGTTCGAGGCCGCCGGCTGGTCGGTCGCGACCGTGGACGGACGCGACCACGAAGCGTTGTTCGCGGCGTTCACCGAGCCGCACCCCGGACGGCCGCACGCGGTGGTCGCGCACGTCGACCCCAAGAGCTGACCGGACACGCGGAACCGACGAGAACGCCACGAAACGAAAGAAGGACATTTCACATGGACACGATGCGTGACCGGTTCATCTCGACCGTCTCGCAGATGCTGGACGAGGACCCCCGTCTCGCGCTCGTACTGGCCGAGATCAGCCGGGACGGATTCGGACCGGCCGAGCGGGCCCATCCGGACCGGGTGGTCAATGTCGGGATCAGGGAGCAGCTGCTGGTCGGTGCCGGGGCCGGGATGGCGCTCACCGGCCTGCGGCCGATCGTGCACACCTTCGCCAGCTTTCTGGTGGAGCGCCCGTTCGAGCAGGTCAAACTGGACTTCGGCCATCAGGAAGTGGGCGGGGTGCTGGTGAGTGCCGGGGCCTCGTACGACTGGCCGGCCGGTGGCTTCACCCATATGGCGCCGGGCGATGTCGCCCTCATGGACACCCTCGACGGATGGACGGTCCAGGTCCCGGGCCACCCGGACGAGGCGGAGGCGCTGCTGCGGCAGGCGGCGGCCGGCGACGACCGGGTGTACGTGCGGCTGTCGCTCCAGTCGAACGACCGCGCGCGGCCGGTCGGCGCGGAGACCGGCTTCACCTCGGTGCGGGAGGGCACGGGCGGGGTCGTGGTCGCGGTCGGGCCGATGCTCGACAACGTGCTCGCGGCGACCGAGGGGCTCGACCTGACCGTGCTGTACGCGACGACGGTGCGCCCGTTCGACGGGGCCGGGCTCAGGCGCGCGGTCGGCGCCGGCCGCACCGCAGACGTGGTGGTCGTCGAACCGTATCTGGCGGGGACGTCCACGGCCGCCGCCAACGACGCGCTCGCCGACGTGCCGCACCGGGTGCTGGGGCTCGGAGTGGGGCGGGCCGAGCTGCGCAAGTACGGAGAGATGGACGAGCACCTGGCCGCACACGGTCTCGACGCGCGGGGACTGCGGGAACGGATCGGCGCCTTCCTGGACCGGTGACGGGGCCGGAGCGGACGGAATGAGCGGAGACCGGAGCGCGTCGCCCTCCCCCGCCACGGACCGTTCGGCGCCGCTGTACCGCACGAGCGAGTGGTCCAGGGCGAGCGTCAGCCGCCCGGTGTGCACACAGCCGTACGCCTCGGTGCGCAGCCCCAGGTGTTGCGCAGCCCTAGGTGTTCTGTCCCGGGGGTTGTCCGTCATGGCCGAGCCCTCGCCGGCGAGCGGGGGCGCGGCCGTGTCGTTCCAGTTGCCCCGGGCGGTGTTGTGGATGCCGTAGTCGGCCCATTTGGAGACCCACTTGTACCCGGCGCGGGTGATGACGTTGCGCTCGACGAGGATGCGCGAGGACTGTTCGTCGAGGTAGACGCCGTTGCCGTCGCGCTGCACGGCTGGGACGGCGGCGTCGAGGGGGCCGCCGTGGCGCGTGACCTCCAGTCCGACGCCCACGGTCTGCGTTCCGCGATCCCGTACCTGCGCAGCCGGCCGCACCCGGGAGGGCGGAGCATCCATGTCTCGCTGGTCGTCCTCTCCCGGGACACCGTGCATCCGGAGGCGCCGCGCGACTCGGTGCGGGTGCACTCGAGGGCGGACTCGGTGGTGCTGACGTACCTGGACGGCACGACGGTCGAGGTCTGAGCCTCCGAGCGGTCAGATTCCGGTGCTGATGCCCTCCCGCTGATCGATGTGCCCGACGAGTTCCCGGGCCAGGGACTTGATCGTGTCGAGCCCCGCCCTGCCCCAGGAGCGGGGCACCGTGTCGACCGCGCAGACGGCGCCCAGGGCGATGCCCGTCCGGTCGATCAGCGGGGCGCCGAGGTAGGAGCGGATGCCTATGTCGTCGACGACCGGGTTTCCGGCGAAGCGCGGATAGTCACAGACGTCCTCCAGCACGAGCGCCTTGCGCCGCACGACGACGTGCGGGCAGTAGCCGCGGTCCAGGGCCACGTACCGGCCGGCCCGGCTGCTGCCCGCGGTGGCGGCACCCAGGTCGGATCCCTTGTACGTGCCGCTCGGCGTGTGCAGCCCGGCGAAGAACTGCTGGTTGCCGTCGATGAAGTTGACCATCGAATAGGGGACGTCGGTGACCTCGGCCACCCGGTCGGCGAAGGCGTCGAAGTTGTCGAACGAGGCGTCGGCACGTTCCCCGAGCCCCAGGGTCCGCAGTCGATGGGTACGCACGACGGAGTCGCGGTCCACGGGCGTGAGCAGCAGCCGGCCGGTGGCGGGCCGCGTCACGCGCGGGCTCCGAAGGCGGTCCGCGGGGCCGGGACGGAGGTGGCGTTGATGAGGTGCTGGACCAGCGTGACCAGGGTCCCCGTGCCCGAGCTCGCGATGCGGGCGTCGCACGGCACGACCGGTACGTCGGGGCCCAGGTCGAGCGCGGCCCGTACCTCCTCGGGCGCGTAGCGGTGGGCTCCGTCGAACTCGTTCACCGCGATGACGAAGCCGATACCGCGGCGTTCGAAGAAGTCGACGGCGGCGAAGCATTCGGCGAGCCGTCGCGTGTCCGCGAGCACCACCGCCCCCAGCGCGCCCTGGGAGAGTTCGTCCCACATGAACCAGAAGCGCTCCTGCCCGGGGGTGCCGAACAGGTAGAGCACGTGCTGCTCGTCGAGCGTGATGCGGCCGAAGTCCATGGCCACGGTGGTGGACGTCTTGGACTCGATGCCGTCCAGGTTGTCCGTCGTGGCCCCCGCCTGGGTCAGCAATTCCTCCGTGCTCAACGGCGCGATCTCGCTGACAGCACCGACGAACGTGGTCTTGCCGACACCGAACCCGCCCGCCACCAGCACCTTCAGTGCGACGGGAAACCCCTCGGCGGTAAGTCCTCCGGCGTCGAGGGGATCGACGGAAGCGGCGGAACCGAGGGAGCCGGCAGGAGCCGCCGACACGTCGGTGTCCCGGCCCCGGTCATAGGTGCCCCCCGGGGCGCGGTCGCGGCTCGCCCCGGGGGATCCCCTGTATCCGTACGGCACGCCGGGGTCGTGGCCCCCGCCGGGACCGGGACCGCCCTCGAAGCCGGGAGTGCCGTCGAAGCCGGTCCCTGCACCGGAACCGTGACCCGGGCCGGAGCCCCCGTACCCCTCGGGACGGCCGAGGTCCCCCGGACTCGCGGGACGTACGTGAAGTCCCCGGGCGGCCTCATGGCCTCCGAGGTTCTCGTAGGTCTCCGGACGTTCGTACGTTCCGAACCCTTCGGGACGCCCGTGGCCTCCGTACCCCTCGGGAAGCCCGTAGCCCTCGGGACCCTCGCCGTTCCCGTACGCGGCGGAGCTGCCGAAGCCGTCAGAGCTGTCGTCGTAAGCCATCGAGCACTGCCTCCAGCAGGGATCGTTCGGTGGGCGTGTCATGGAAGGCGGGCGGGTGCGCGGTGACTGCCCCGCAGTCCACCAGGTCGGAGACGAGCACCTTGGTGACGACCGCGGGCAGCCGCAGATGGGCGGCGATCTCGGCCACCGACGTGGGGCCGCCGCACAGCCCCAGCGCGACGGAGTGCTCGGGACCGAGGAGGGCCTGTGGTTCGGCGCCCGTGGCCCTCACGAGGGAGAGCAGGTCGAGCACGGTGCTCGGACGGGTCCTGCCGTTGCTCACGGTGTACGGGCGGATGAGCCGCCCGGCGGCGTCGTCGAGCAACGGCCCGTCCTGCGGAACCGACACGCTCACCGCCCCGTGGCCCCCGGTACCGCGACTGCCTGTCGGGTCGGGGTCATCAGATATGGCCGGACGCTCTTGACCAGCATGGTCATCTCGTAGCCCAGCACCGCGGCGTCCGCCTCGCGTCCGGCGAGAACGGCGAGGCAGGTGCCCGATCCGGCGGTGGAGACGAACAGCAGGGTCGAGTCCAGCTCGACCACGACCTGACGTACGTCGCTGTTGTCGCCGAAGCGCGCGCCGGCGCTTCGGCCGAGCGAGTACAGCCCCGCGGCCAGCGCGGCCATGTGGTCGGCACTGTCGGCATCCATGCCGTGGAGGGACTTCACCAGTCCGTCGGCGGACAGGAGGACCGCGCTGCGTGTGTACGGCACACGCTGCACCAGTCCGCTCAACAGCCAGTCGAGGTCCGAGACCTGACCGGACGGCATATCGGTCGCCATGGTGCATCTACTCCTTGAGGGGGTTCGCTTCGAGGGGGTCGTCTACGGGCGCGGGGGCCGGTACCGGGCCCGCGTCCTGGCCCGGGACGCGCCGGTGCGGGGCGAAGGGCGCCGTCCGCGCCCGGACCGGCAGGGGCTGCGGCGGGGTCCGGGGCCGGTCCACCGGTTCGGGGGCCGGGTCCGTGCCCGTGCCCCGGCCGTCGATGTCGGCCTCGGACTCGCTGCGGGCCTCGGCCAGATCGATGCCGCGCCGGAAGGCCGCCATGAGACCCGGGTCGTGCAGGGCGTGTTCGTCCTCGGTGCGCGGGGCCGGGGGCTGCCTGAGCTGAGGAGCCAGGTGCTCCTGGGTGCTGCGCCTGGGGAGTCGGGGCCGGTCCGCGGCGCCGCGCGCGGCCCCGGATCCGTCGTGCTCTCCGTCGCACGCCGGTGATCCGTCACCCGTGGGCCGGGCTCCGGGAGGGGGCCCCGCCGGGGCGGGGCCGCCGGGGCGACCGCCGCGCTCGGACGGGCTCAGCGGTTGGCCGGGGACGTACGGCTGCGGCCGGGCGCCCGGCCGTGCCGCGGCGGGTCCGGCGACCGGGCGCGGCGGGGAGGCGTCCGGGTTCGGGCCGGGGACCGGGGCCGCGCCGCGGTGCGGGAGCGGGGCCGAGGGCGCGATGGCATGCGGATTCGGCCCGGGGTTCGGGCCGGAATTCGGGGTCGGACGGGGGTTCGGGGCCGGAAGAGGGTTCGGCCGATGGTGAACCTCCGTGCCCTGCTGGGCCGTTGGACGATGCACGGGTCCGGAGGGCGACGCCGGTACCGCGTCCCGCCCGGCCGGGGCGTCCTCGTCCACGCCCAACAAGGTCCGGGGCAGGACGAGTACGGCCTGTGTGCCCCCGTAGATGTTGCTCTGCAGCCGTACCGCGATGCCGTGCCGACGGGCGAGGGACGCGACGACGAACAGGCCGATCCGGCCGTCCTGCAGGAGGCGGGCCACACTGACCTGATCGGGGTCGGCGAGCAGGGCGTTCATCCGCCTCTGCTCGTCGGCCGGCATGCCCAGGCCCCGGTCCTCGACCTCCAGCGCCAGCCCGGCGGTCACCTGCTGGGCGCGCAGCAGCACTTGGGTGTGCGGGGCGGAGAAGACCGTGGCGTTCTCGACCAGTTCGGCCAACAGGTGGATCACATCGGCCACGGCGTGCCCGCGCAGGGTGCCGGCGATCGGCGGTACCAGCTTGACCCTCGGGTACTGCTCCACCTCGGCGATCGCCGAGCGCAGCACCTCGGTCATGGTGACCGGGCTGCTCCACTGCCGCCGCGAGACCGCGCCGCCCAGAACCGCGAGGTTCTCCGCGTGCCTGCGGATACGTGTGGCGAGGTGGTCGACGTGGAAGAGGCCCTTGAGCAGATCGGGGTCCTCGACCTCGTGCTCCAGCTCGTCGAGCAACTGGATCTCGCGGTGCACGAGCGACTGCAGTCGGCGGGCGAGGTTCACGAACACCTCGACCTTCTGCTCCTCGCCCGTGTGGTCCGTGAGCCGGGACGCCTCCACGACGGCGGCGACGGCGACCTCCTGCTGACGGCCGATCTCCTGCGCGAGCAGCTCGAAGGCGTCGCTGCCGGGGCCGGCGGACCGCACGGGCCTCCGTGCGGGCAGGGACTCGCCGTTGCGCAGGAGTTCCACCATCCGTTGCAGTTCGGCCTGGCCCTGCGCGCTGGTGCGGCGGAGCGCGAGACAGCGTCCGAAGACGGTGGTGACGACCCGGTTGGCGGCGACGAAGGCGGCCAGCACGGCGGCGAGGGCCATCGTGCCGGCCCCGCCCAGCGCGATCCACAGCGAGGCGGACGGCCGGACGCCGGACGAGCGGATGGCGCAGATGACCGCCGCGGCCCCGCTCAGCGCCACGGCGACGGCCGGCAGCACCGCGATACGCAGCATCTGGGGCCGTATGCGCGCCTCGTGGGACGGATGGGCGGCGCGTGCCCTCGTGGAGGCCGCGTGGGAGCGGCCACCCGGTCGGCCGTGCCGTCCGCCCTCGCGGCGTTCCGGTCGCGCCTCGGGTGCGCGAAGTTGAGACATCAGTGTCCTCGGTACGTGGGGCACCAGGAATCGGCGTCCATGCGTGGCCCTCTACGGTGCTCGGTCGGGCTCGGTCGGGCGGTCGGGCGGGCTCGTCAATGGAAGCCCACCGTTGATCACCGGACACACACGGTAGTTGCCCCTCACGTATGCGCGACGGGCAGTTGTCGAACTTGCCCGCCATCCGTCCCGCTCTGGTATGACATCTCGCACGCAAGATCGAATTGCTCCGTGGGGAACCTCCGCTCAGCGGACACTCGAACGGCCTACGGCGTGTTTCGAAAGTGGCGTCGTCCGCCCGAAGGGCGGGGCCCGCGGCGTCCGGTGCGGTGCATCGCAAGGCGGAGGGTCGTCCTCGTACGGGGCGTACATGGACGATCCCGACGACGTGGCGCGCCGTGCCAGGCGTCGCGGACCGGACGGGACTTTCGCAACACGGCCTCATGGGCGCAGTGCCGCACGCACCGCCCGGCGCGAGGAACGGCTCGGCCCGTCCGGTCGTACCGGACGGGCCCTCTGCCGTCGTGCCGCCGCCCTCCGGGCCGCCCTCGCGCTCGACGTGAGCGGGGCGCCCAGGGTGCCGTTACGGTGTCGGGGCCACCTCGGAGTGGCCGCTCCCGTCCTCCGTCCCCGCGTCCACCATTCCCGGGCCTGCCGTTCCCGCGCCCGCCGTTCCCGCGCCCGCCGGGGACTTGACTCCCGTCGGGGCCTGCGCGAGCTCCGTGATGCGTGCGGCGTCGGCGGGCCGGCGCTCCACCGGCTGCGGGGCCACCGGACGCCACCACGGCTCGGTGGGCAGGCTTCGTGACGTGGGCTCGAACGGTTCACCCGGCCGTGGCAGGGCGATCGCGGCGCCCGCGTCCTCCGCGGCGGCGAGGGTTCCCTCCCCCGGCTCGGCCCACGGGTGGGGGGCGAGGTTGAAGGTGGCCCAGTGGATCGGGAGCATCGTGCCGAGCGGCTCGCCCCCCTGCAGATCCAGGTGTGCCCGCACCCCCTCGGCCGGGGTCATGTGTATGTCGGCCCAGTACTCGGAATAGGCACCGATCTGGATCATCGTCGCGTCGAACGGGCCGTGTTCGGCGCCGATGTCCTTGAAGCCGGGGAAATAGCCGGTGTCACCACTGTGGTAGATCCGGTGCTCGGGCCCGGCGACGGACCAGGACGCCCAGAGCGTGTGCTGCTGGTTGCGCAGGCCGCGTCCGCAGAAGTGACGGGCCAAAGTGGCGGTGAGGGCGATTCCGGCGACGCTCGTGGTCTCGTTCCAGTCGAGCTCGCGCATCCGGTCGTCGGGCACGCCCCACCGCTCCAGATGGGCGCCGACTCCGAGCGGGACCACGAACACCGTGCCCGTGCCCGCGAGGGCCCGGATCGTCGGGAGGTCGAGGTGGTCGTAGTGGTCGTGCGAGATCACCACCACGTCCACCGGGCCGAGAGCGGCGAGCGGAAGCGGCACCGGGTGCAGCCGCTTGGGGCCTACGAAGGCGAAGGGCGAGCACCGCTCGCCCCACACCGGGTCGAACAGCACGCGTCTGCCGTCGATCTCCGCGAGCACGCTGGAATGGCCCATCCAGGTGAGCCGCAGTCCGGTGGCGGGCGGCTCGGCCAGGTCCGCGTAGGTCGTGGCGTGGACGGGGACGGTGCCGGCCGGAGCCCTGCGTATCCGTCCCTCCTTGCGGAAGTAGACCTTCGCGAATTCCAGCGCGGATCCGGACGGTCTGGTCCGCGCTCCCACGGGGTTGCGGAAGGAGCCGTCGACGAAGTGGGGCGAGCGGCGGATCCGCTCCATGCGTGCGCCCTCCGGATCGGCGCCGAATGCGGCGGGACGCAGCGAGCGCATCCGGGCGCGGAGCGGAGGCAAGGGGTCGGCGCCGGTCACATCATCTCCTGGGGGAGTCGGTGTCGTCTCAATTATGGGCGGGGCGCACGCCCGCGCGAGCGCGGAACATTCCGACGGACCGCGCGAGAGCGGGTCGCCCGAAGGACTGACCGACGGCCCCGGAGCCGTCACCCACGCGGCTGCCCGTAGGCGTGCTCGACGCGCAGCCGCAGCACGAGGCGCCGGTCCCGGACCATCGCGTCGCGGAACTCGTCCCAGTCGGGGTGCTCGCCGCGGACGTCGCGGTAGAGCGCGATCAGTTCCTCCACCGTCGCGTCGTGCGGGTCGGCCGCCGGCGGGGTCAGCTCGGCCGTGCCGTCCACGACCGTCCAGGCCCAGCGGTCCGCGCTGGTGACGTGGTAGCTCGCCCGGGGGTCGCGGCGGAGGTTCCTCGTCTTCACCCGGTCCTCGGTGACGGAGACACGGACGACACCCTCCCCGGCGTAGTAATGGTGGTTGACGTTGGAGAGCTGCGGTCTGCCGTCCCGCCCCAGCGTCACGAGCACCCCGCCGTCCACCTCGCCGAGCAGACCGAGCAGCGCTTCTCGTCGTGTGTTTCCTGCGTCGATTCCCGTCATACAGGGGCCAACGACCATCGCCACCACAGGATTCCGCACCGTCGCGCACGCGTGTGACAACCGGGCGGCCGTGCCCCCGGTCCGCCCGGGGACCACGCATTCGTTAGGGTGACGCCGTGGCAAGAGTGCGACTGGGCGTGGCGGAACGACGCGAGGAACTCCTGCGCGCCACCGTCGAGCAGATCGAGGTAAGAGGTGTCGCGGCGGTCCGGATCGCCGATGTGGCCTCCGTGCTCGGGGTGAGCAACGCGCTCGTGCTCTACCACTTCTCGACCAAGGAGAAGCTCGTCGCGGCCGCCTTCGCCCATGCCGCGGAAGCCGATCTCGCCCATCTGCGCAAGCTGCTGAGCCGCCGCACCAGTGCGGTACGGCGGCTGCGCGCGGCCGTGCGCTGGTACGCGCCGACGGGCCGCGCCAAGGTGTGGCGGCTGTGGATCGAGGCGTGGGCCGCCTCCCTGCGCGACCCGGCCCTGCGCAACGTGGCCGGTGACCTCGACCAGCAGTGGAAGGCGGAACTGGCCGAGGTCATCGAGGAAGGCGCCGCCGCCGGTGAGTTCCACTGCGACGACCCGATGTCCGTGGCGTGGCGGCTCACCGCGCTGCTGGACGGCCTGACGGTGCAGATGACGTCGTACGCGGCACCGCTCTCCCAAGCCACCATGATGGCCTGGACCGAAGAGGCCCTCGCCCGCGAACTCGGCATCGACCACGCGGCGCTGACGGCCTGACCGCGCACCGGACCAGGGCCCGCCCACCGTCGCCCGTCGCCGCCCGCCGATGTCCGCTCCGCCGTCTGGCGGGATCCCGCGACCGCTTGCCGGAGGGTCCCCGACACCGTCTGCCGACCGGGAGATCCGGCGCATGGGTGCTCCGGTCGTCCCGGGGGACGGCACCGAACGGGTCGGCGCCGTCGGCCCTGCCACGGGGATCAGGTCTGCCGCACGGGCGCGTACACGTCCGCCGAGAGCCCGAAGGTCCAGGCCACCCCGTCCTTCGCGGTCCGCGTGCTGGGCGGCACCCGGAGCCAGTACGTGCGGTGCGTACCGTCCGGCTCCGGCGTGGAGTTGACCACCTCGACCATCACCACGTCCTCGTCGCCGTCCAGTGCGATCCGCCAGAGCACCCCCGTCTCGTCGCGGTGGACGGGCTCGGCGCCCGACTCGGTGAGGTAACGGTCGTAGCCGTAGAACTCCAGCATCACGCGGCGCAGTTCCGCGTTCTCCTCCTCGCGTATCCGCCGGGGTGTCAGGGTCTTCAGCTCCGCGAGGAACTCCGCCGGCACGGGCATGCCCCGCCAGGCGTGGAGCGCGAAGCCGTCCCGGTAGGCGAGCGCCGGGCCGTCCCCGCGATCGAGGCGGCCCGCCTCGTCCCGGTGAAGCACCTCCGGGCGCTCGCTGATCACCACCACGCGCTCGTAGGGCCACCACCAGCCCGCGTTCCTGGCCACCTCGGCCAGGCCGTCCAGTCGCTCGCCCCGGCCGTCGAACGCGGCGAGCCAGGCCGCGTCGTGCTGACCCAGGACCGCGTCGAGCAGCACCAGGCGGACGGCGGCCCCCTCCTCGGCGGTCCGGGCGAGGTCCGCGACGATGCCGCCCCTGATCCGCTCGGCGAGCGCCGCCGTCGTCTCCCAGAGCTGCGCCCCGGTGGCCGACCACAGGGCGGACCAGCCCGCCGGGCCGAGTTCGTCGTACATCCGGCGCCGTTCCTGGGCCCAGGGCCGGGTCCGTACCTCGTCGCGCACCGAGCGCCCGGTGTCGACGATTTTCTCGACCGCCTCCACGGCGGCTCTGGGCGAGTCGACCCAGACGATCCGCTCCGGCTCCGCCAGCCCCGCGCGGCGGTAGGCGAGCCGCACCCCGTCCTCGGCCGCGGCCCGGTCCGCCGCGCCCGTCGCCGCCGCCACGGCCCGCCAGGAGTCCACGTATTGCATCCGTCTTCCCCGTCCCCTGAGTATGTGTTCGATGTCAGGTGTTCGATGTTCGGTATTGGTTGTTCGGTGCCGGGTGTTTCCGCGCGCCATGTCGTACGTGTCGCGTCGCCTGCCCGGCGTGCCCCGCATGCCGCGGTGATCCGGCGCTCGACCGGATCAGCGCTCATCGGTGTCTCTTCCGGCCGGCCGGGTCAGTCCGCGACGATGCGGACCGCGCCCGGCGCGTACTCCCGCTGACGCACCACGCGGTACCAGCCCTTGGGCAGCGGTATCGCCGCGTGTTCCTCGTGCACCACCCGGCCGCCCTCGGGAAGGTGCAGCAGCATCGGTCCGAAAGCTCCCGCCTCGCGCATCAGCCGGCCCGGTCCCTGGACCGCGTGGGCGTGCCCGGTCACCTCGCCCAGCGCGAGGACCATCCGGCCCCGGCCGTCCCTCGGCTCGCCCGGAGCCTCCACGAGATGCGCGGGCACCGCCGACTCCGCCAACGACATGATCAGTACATCGCCCTGTCGGTACACAGACCTCTCCCCTCGACGGCCGCACCCGCTGTGCCGGCCACGAGGAAAAAGCTAAGGGCAGGGTCTGACAACGGGTCGTCGGGCGGCCTGCCGGGCATCACCGGACACGTGCCGGACGGTCCCCGGTCACGGCGTTGTCAGTGGGGCTTGATAAACCTTGCGGACATCAGCCGTTCCCCAGTACCAGGAGCTCAGGGCCATGTCCGGTGTGGACCACCTGCACGAGTTGCTCGGCCTGCCCGCCGTCGACTTCCAGCACGCGACGGGCGAAGCACCCGCCCAGGCAGCCGACGCGGCGGCCTGGCGCATCTCGGTCGACCCCTACGACGACGAGTGCGAGAAGACCTGGGAGGAGGCGTTCCGGACGTTTCTCGACACCGTCGACCCGGCGGGGGTGCGTGCACTGATCATCGGTCAGTGGGGCGAGTCCTACGAGGAGACCTCCTCGTACCCGATCGGTCTGGTGATCGCCGCGGCCGACCGGCTGACCTCGCTCCAGGCCGTCTTCGTCGGCGACATGACCATGGAGGAGAACGAGATCTCCTGGATCGAGCAGTCCGACGTCACGGCCCTGCTCGACGCCTTCCCCGGTCTGCTGGAGCTCGGGGTGCGCGGCGGCACGGAACTGGAGTTCTCCCCCTGCAAGCACGAGCGGCTGCGCGCGTTGACCATCGAGACCGGAGGCCTGCCGGTCGGTGCGCTCCGAGGCGTCCTGGACAGTGAACTGCCCGCGCTGGAGCGGCTCGACCTCTGGCTCGGCGTCTCCGCGTACGGGGGCGACGTCGACGTGGCGGACCTCGCCCCGCTGCTCTCCGGTTCCCGCTTCCCGGGGCTCACGCACCTCGGTCTGCGCAACAGCGAGGTGCAGAACGAGATCGCGACCGCCGTCGCGGCCGCTCCGGTCGTCGCCCAGCTCCGGGTCCTCGACCTGTCGAACGGCACGCTGGGCGACGAGGGCGCGGCCGCGCTGCTGGACGGCCAGCCGCTCACCCATCTCGAATGCCTCGATCTCCACCACCACTTCATGACCGAGCCGATGGAGCGCCGGATCGTCCAGGCGCTGGAGCCCCACGGCGTACGGGTCGACGTGTCGGAGCGCGAGAAGCCGTGGGGTGACCGCGGAGTCGAGGGCCGCTACACCGCGGTGTCGGAGTGATGTGCGATGACGGACATCGAACACCCCGAGACGTTCCACGGCCTTCCGGTTCTCACCCTGCCCGGGCCCGGCACGCAGAGCACTGATCCTCTTCCCGCGCCCGGCTCCGTCGCGTGGCGGCTGGAGAGCGCCTGGCAGGGCGATCTGACGTTCGCCGGGTTGTGGCGGCACTTCCTCGACACGGTCGACACGACGAAGGTCCGGGCCCTGCTGATCGGCCCGTGGTGGCAGGAGGACTACGTGTCCTTCGCCCCGGTCGTCGAGGCGCTGGCGGCGGACGCGGACCGCTTTCCCGCTCTGAAGGCGCTCTTCCTCGCCGATGTCGTCGCTGAGGAGTGCGAGCTGTCCTGGCTGGAGATGGCCGACATCACCCCGGTCGTCGAGGCGTTCGGCGGGCTGGAGGAGCTGACGGTGCGCGGGTGCGGCGACCCGCACGACGACCGGCCGAGCCTGGGCCTGCGCCCGGTACGGCACACCTCGCTCAGGAAGCTGCGGTTCGAGTCGGGCGGACTGCCGGCCGAGGTCGTGCGCGCGGTCGGCGCGTCCGAGCTGCCCGCGCTGGAGCATCTGGAGCTCTGGCTCGGCGTGTCCGAGTACGGCGGGGACGCGGGCGTCGCGGACCTGGCGCCCGTGCTGTCCGGGGCGTCGTTGCCGGCCCTGCGCCATCTCGGGCTGCAGAACAGCGAGATCCAGGACGAGATCGCGGCCGCGGTGGCCTCCGCCCCGGTGGTCGCGCAGCTGGAGTCGCTGTCCCTCGCGATGGGGACGCTGGGCGACGAAGGTGTCGAGGCGCTGCTCTCGGGCCAGCCGCTCACGCATCTGACCTCGCTGGACCTGCACCACCACTACGCCGGCAAGGCTCTGGTGGACCGGCTCGTGGACCTGCTCGGTCCCGACCGGGTGAACCACGACGTCGACGAGGTCGAGTACTGGGATCCGGACGAGGACGAGTTCCGCTATGTCGCCGTCAGCGAATAGTCCGGATCCGGCGGGCCCGGCGACGCGGCTCGCCGTCGTGGGGGTGCCCGGCAACCGTCGGGTCACCCTCTTCCAGGACGCCGTGCGCGCCGCCGGGCTGCCGCCCGCACGGATCGTCCCCTGGCTGGACGTGCTGCGCGGCGAGGCCGTGTTCCGTCCGGGCGAGACCGTGCGCATGGACTCGCCCGGGGAGGACGCCGAGGTGGAGCGGCTGCTCCGCGCGGTCGACGATCCGACCAGGGTCGAGGGCTCCGCCCTGTGGTACGCCCGGTTCACCGCCGCCCTGCGGTCGGTGGCGCGGGACGCCGCCGAATCCGGTGCCGTGCTGCTCGACGCCCCCGGCGACATCGAGGTGCTGTTCGACAAGCGGCTGTGTCACGCCGTGCTGGACGGCGCCGGGATCCCGGTGCCCGCCTCGCCGACGTCGGGGGCCGCGGCCCCCGCGGTGCGCGACTGGGCGGACGTGCGCGAGCGGATGGCGGCCCACGGGATGCGCAGGGCCTTCGTGAAGCTCGCACACGGTTCGTCCGCCTCGGGGGTCCTGGCCGTGGAGACGGCCGGACCCGGCCGGGTGCGGGCCACCACATCGGTGGAGCGCGACGCGGCCGGCCGGCTCTTCAATTCGCTGCGGGTGCGCCGTTGCACGACGGAGTTGGAGGTCGGGGCGATCGTCGACGCGCTCGCTCCGGACGGGCTGCACGTGGAACGCTGGCTGCCCAAGGCGACCCGGCGCGGCAGGGCGGCGGACCTGCGGGTCGTGGTGGTGGCGGGCCGCGCCACCCACGCCGTCGTGCGTACCAGCCGCTCCCCCATGACCAATCTCCACCTCGGCGGCGCGCGGGGGGATCTCGACGACTTCCGCGCGGCCGTCACGGCCGCGGGCGGCGACTGGGCCGCGGCCCTGGCCGTGTGCGAACGGGCCGCCGCGTGCTTCCCGGACACACTGTGCGTCGGCGTCGATCTGCTGCCCTCGTCCGACCTGCGGCGCTTCGCCGTCTGCGAGGTCAACGCCTTCGGCGACCTGCTGCCGCGGCTGACCGGGCTCCCCGGCAGCGGCGCCGAGGGCCTGGACACCTACGCGGCACAGGTCGCCGCCGTACTGAACCGAGCAAGGAACCACCGTGCAACCCCCACTCACTGACACCGCGCCCACCGCCGTCGCCTGCGAGAACCCGGACATGAGCGGGGTCGTGGGAAGCCACGACCTGCTGTTCGTCACCCTCGACACGCTGCGCCACGACGTGGCGCAGGAGCTCGCCGCCGCAGGACGCATCCCCCATCTGGCACGCCATCTGCCCGGCGGCGCGTGGGAGACGCGCCACGCTCCCGGCAGCTTCACCTATGCCTCGCACCAGGCGATGTTCGCGGGTTTCCTGCCGACCCCGGTCGGTCCGGGCCCCCATCCCCGGCTGTTCGCGGCCCGGTTCGCGGGCAGCGAGTCCACGGCGTCGGGCACCTTCGTCTTCGACACGCCGGACCTGCCGTCCGGCCTCGCCTCGGTGGGATACCGCACGGTGTGCATCGGCGGTGTCGGGTTCTTCAACAAGCAGGGGGCGCTGGGCTCCGTGCTGCCCGGCCTGTTCCAGGAGAGCCACTGGGAGCCGGAGTTCGGTGTCGCGTCGCCCACGTCCTTCGAGGCACAGGTGACCCGGGCGGAGCGGGTGGTCTCCTCGCTCGCCCCGGAGCAGCGGCTGTTCCTCTTCGTCAACGTGTCCGCGCTGCACCAGCCCAACTGGTTCCACACACCGGGGGCCACCCGCGAGGCGGGCGACTCCCGCGCCACCCACGCCGCCGCGCTCGAATACGTCGACGCCCACATCGGGCGTCTCTTCGCCGCCGCGAGCAGCCGTCGCCGCTGCTTCGCCATCGTCTGCTCCGATCACGGCACGGCGTACGGGGACGACGGCTACACCGGTCACCGGATCGGCCACGAGTCCGTGTGGACGGTCCCGTACGCGCACTTCTTCCTGGAACCGGGGGCCACCGCGTCATGAGCCGCACCACCACCACCGCACCGGCCGTCCGTCCCTACCGGAGCTACGTCTACGCCTATCCGCACAAGACGGCCTACCGCCCGCTGCCGGACCGGCCGGCGCTGCGGGAGCTGTGGGCGTCGGAGCGCAAGGACGCGCTCTCGCTCTACCTGCACATACCCTTCTGCGAGGTCCGCTGCGGCTTCTGCAACCTGTTCACCAGGATCGGCGCTCCCGACGAGCTGACGACCCGGTACCTCGACGCGCTGGACCGGCAGGCCGTCGCCGTCCGGGACGCGTTGGGCGACGCGGAACCGGTACGGTTCGCCGCCGCGGCGTTCGGCGGGGGCACGCCCACGTTCCTGACGGCGCCGGAGCTGGAGCGGCTGTGCGACATCGCGGAGAAGCGGATGGGCGCCGATCTGCGGGCCGTCCCGCTGTCCGTCGAGACGTCGCCGTCCACCGCGACCGCCGACCGGCTGGCCGTCCTCGCGGACCGGGGCACGACGAGGATCAGCATCGGGGTGCAGAGCTTCGTCGAGGCCGAGGCCCGCGCCGCCGTCCGGCCGCAGCGCCGCGCCGATGTGGAGAGCGCCCTGGACCGGATACGCGACGCCGGTGTCCCGGTCCTCAACATCGACCTGATCTACGGCATCGACGGGCAGACCGAGGACAGCTGGCACACCTCGCTGGACGCGGCCCTGCGGTGGCGGCCGGAGGAGCTGTACCTGTACCCGCTGTACGTCCGCCCGCTGACCGGTCTCGGCCGGCTGGGTGCGGAGGCGCGCGCGGACGAGGAAGAAGCGGCGGACGCCGCCTGGGACCGGCAGCGGCTGCGGCTCTACCGCGCGGGCCGGGACCATCTCCTCGCCCGTGGCTACGAGCAGGTGTCGATGCGGATGTTCCGCCGCGCCGACGCCCCGCGCACGGACGGACCCGACGACTACGCCTGCCAGACGGACGGCATGATCGGTCTGGGGTGCGGGGCCCGTTCGTACACCTCACGGCTGCACTACTCCTTCGACTACGCGGTGGAGATGCGCGAGGTGCGGGCGATCATCGACGGCTACGCCGCCGCCGAGGACTTCTCGCGCGCCGAGGTGGGGCGGTACGTCGACGGCGACGAGGCGCGCCGACGCCACCTCCTGCAGTCGGTGCTCCAGGCCGAGGGCATGGCACTGGCCGACTACCGCGAACGGTTCGGCAGCCTCCCCGCCGACGACTTCCCCGCCGAGCTGGCCCGGTTCGAGGAGCGCGGCTGGCTCGACACGGGGGCCGGGGCGTCCGGTCTGCTGCGGCTCTCCGCCGAGGGCCTGGCCCATTCCGACGCGCTGGGCCCCGAGCTGTTCTCCCCCGGCGTACGGGCCGCGATGGCCGCGTACGAGCTGAAGTGAGCGCGCCCATGGACCTGACCATCCTCTATCGCGGTCCGCTCGCGTCCTGCGACTACGACTGCCCGTACTGCCCGTTCGCCAAGCGGCGGGACAGCCCGGACCAGCTGCGCGCCGACCGCGCGGCGCTGGAGCGGTTCACGGCGTGGGCCGCGGAGCGGACCGGTGACCGGCTCTCGGTCCTGTTCACACCGTGGGGCGAGGGCCTGGTCCGGTCCTGGTACCGGAGGGCGCTGGTCGATCTCGCCCGGCTGCCGCACATCGGCCGGGTCGCGATCCAGACCAATCTCAGCGGCCGGACGGCCTGGCTGGCCGAGGCGGGTGAGGCCGGCCGCGAGAAGATCGCGCTCTGGTGCACGTACCACCCGGGGCAGACACCGTACGAGCGGTTCCTGGGCAAGTGCCGGGAGCTGTCCGCGCTCGGCATCCGCCACAGCGTCGGCGTGGTCGGGTTCGACGAGCACCTCGACGAGGCGCGTCGGCTGCGTGCCGCGCTGCCGGACGAGGTGTACCTGTGGGTGAACGCGGCGGAGGGGCACACCTACACGGACGAGGAGGCGGACCGCTGGACGGCGATCGACCCGCTCTTCCCGTACAGCAGGCATCCGCACCGGTCGGCCGGACTGCCGTGCCGGACGGGCGAGTCGGTGATCTCCGTGGACGGCGACGGCACGGTGCGGCGCTGTCATTTCGTCCGGGCGGAGCTGGGCAACCTCTACGACGGGAGCTACCGGGAGGCGCTCCGTCCGCGCGCCTGCCCGCTGGCCGTGTGCGACTGCCACATCGGCTATGTGCACCTGGAGACGCTGCCGCTCTACGACGTGTTCGCGGGCGGGGTGCTGGAACGGATACCGGCGGGCCCGCAGTCTTCGCTCGCCGGGCGTCCATGAGGGCGGGCCGGCCCTGATCCGCGCGACCTCCGACGGGTGTGCCCCGCTCGCCGGTGGCCCGGGCCGGGGCCCCCGGCGAGGTGGGAGGGGCGCGCGCGGGGCGGGGGACGCCGACCGGATCCCGTCGGCGAGGTCCGGGCCGTCCTCCCGGCGGGCGACGCCGCCGCACGACGTTGCTCAGAGCGGCAGGAGGTCCGGCCGCTTCGCCTCGACGTGGTCGCCCGAGGACTCGCCGCGCAGCCGTCGGCCGATCCACGGCACCAGGTGCTCGCGCGCCCAGTGGATATCGTCGCGGCGGACTTCGAGCGTGCCGCGCCGGCCCTGCGGGGGCCACGGCTGGTCGGGGTCGGCGGGCACCTCGATCCCGAGGACCTGGGCGGCGCGCAGCGCGACCCTGGTGTGTCCCTCGGGTGACAGGTGGAGCCGGTCGTCGTCCCAGGCCCGCCGGTCCTGGACGGAGCGCAGCGACCACAGGTCGAGGACGGGGCAGCCGTAGCGGTCGGCGATGGCCCGTACGTGGGCGGTGTACGTGGCGACCTTGCCTCGCAGATGGCGCAGCACGGGAACGCCCCGGGTGTCGAAGCCGGTGGTGACCATGACGGTGCCGACCGAGTCGGTGAGTTCGGCGACCGCGCGCTCGAAGCGTTCGGCCACGTCGTCGGGGTCGGTGCCGGGCCTGATGATGTCGTTGCCGCCCGCGCAGAAGCTCACCAGGTCGGGTGCCAGCTCCTTGGCGCGCGGCACCTGTTCCTCGACGATCTGGTCGAGGAGGCGGCCGCGGACGGCGAGATTGGCGTACCGGAAGCCCGCGTGTGCGGGGCCTTCGTCGCTCGTGCCCCCGGCGGATTCCGGAAGCTGGTCCGCGAGAAGCACGGCGAACCGATCCGCCCAGCCGACATAGGCCCCGTCCGGGCCGGGGTCGCCGACCCCTTCCGTGAAACTGTCGCCGATCGCCGCGTACGACCCGATGACGCCCTGTCGGTCGATGACGCCACGCTGATTTTTTCTCGAATCGTCTGCCACGAACGCTTATCCTGCACCGACGAATGTGACCTACGCGACCGTAATAAGGGGTTGACGGGTGGTGAGATAGACCACCCGGTCAGGTTCGCCTGCGGGGAATACACGGCACGGAGGGGGGGGGGGGCCGGGGGGGGCCCCCCCCCCCCGGCGGGGGGGGGGCCCCCCCCGCCCCCGGGGGGGGGCCCGGGGCGGGGGGGGGGGGGGGGGTGGGGGGTGCGTGGGT
>NZ_JBIARH010000002.1:200571-330922 GCF_042889785.1 Streptomyces sp. NPDC002476
TTGTTATCCCCCCCGGGGTTTGGTGGGCGGGGGGTTAATACGGGCCGGGGGGGGGGGCGGCGCGGGCGCCCCCCGCCCCTCCGTGTCGTCCGGGCCGAACCCGGCCGCTCCGGTCGTCGGACCGTTCGTCTCGGGCGTGGTCGGCTTGGATCAGACGTAGATTCCGTGCGCCGCGAGGTAGGCGACCGGGTTGATGTCGGAGCCGTACGCCGGGCCGGTGCGGACCTCGAAGTGCAGGTGCGGCCCGGTGGAGTTGCCGGTGGAGCCGGAGAGGCCGATCTGCTGGCCGGTGCTCACGGACTGGCCCACCGAGACGGAGATCGAGGACAGGTGCCCGTACTGCGAGTAGCGGCCGTCGGCGTGCTTGACGACGACCTGGTTGCCGTAGGCGCCGCCCCAGCCGGCGGTGACAACCGTGCCGGCGGTGATGGACTTCACGCTGGTGCCGGTGAAGACGGGGAAGTCGATTCCGCTGTGGCTGCCGCTGGACCAGTTGGATCCGGAGGCCCGGTATCCGGTGGTGTGGTTGCCCGGGACCGGGTGGACGTAGCTGGAGGCGGTGCTCGTGGCAGCCGGGGCGGCCGGCTGCGCGGCGTGGGCGCCGGTGGCGCCGAGCAGCGGCAGGGCGATGATGGCGCCGCCGGTGCTCACGGCGGCGACACCGCGGGCGATCAGGCTGGACTTGGTACGACGGTGCTTACCCGAGATGGGCATGATGCGCTTCCTCTCCGGCGCCTGCGAGGTGAGCTGTCGGGTTCGGGCTGGAGATGCCCGGCCGCGGCGAGCGCGACTTCACCCCGAGCCGACCGGTCTTCGCCGGTCGGCGGACTACCTGGTTCCCCCGCTCCTGCCACGCGTCGAGTGAGTGCGATATCCGGCCGGCGGCAGGATTGGGCGGCCCGTCCGGATTGACGGTGACCGTAGGCGAGCCGGAGACCGAGAACAAGCCGCCGATTCCGGAGAAGATTCCGCGCCGCGAATTCGGCGCGGAATTTCGGTCACCCTCCGTGGATCCGGGATCTTGAATTCCCGCGCCGCGTAAGGAATATCCGATCGGCCCGCCGGTACGCACGGTCACGGATATGATTCCGCTCACGAGAAGGAATCCCTCGACGGAATGAATTTGGACACACGCCAACAAATATCCTCAATACGGACATTCGGTCGATGTCGTGTACGGCGGAGCCCCTGCGGCCGCGCGTCGAGGTCCCCGCGCAACCCCGTCCGCAGCCCCGTCCGCAGCCCCCGGTGGAGAGCAGTACCGAACCGTGGTGCACCTCCCCCGCGTCCCGGCACACATAGGTCGCCGACGGGGCGGGCCCACGCAGCCGCAGGGCCGGCGGCCACGCCTCCCACCGCTGCCCGTCCAGCCACATCAGGACCACGGTCTTCTCCCCGTGGACGTACTGGACCGCGCCGAGGCCGCCGCGCGTCGATCGGCGTATCGGAGAGCAGCGCGTCGAGTTGCTCCCAGCGATACTCCCGGACATCACTCCGGGCGAGACCGAGAACCATTGGATGACAGAACTCCGTCCGCGTCCTTCCCGGAAATGCTGCACCCGGTCGGGGTGCGCGCGATAAAGATCACTTTCGACATTGACCATTTCTGGTTCGACACAAATTCCGAACTGTATGCCGAGCGCGTGCACTTCGTCAGCGCACGCCTCGATCGCGAAATCCCCGCATCCGAACATTTCCGCACATCATCAACCGTCACCGAGCGGCCGGGAAATGTCCACTGACAAAGAATCGGGGCAAATTCGCCTCGGAGGCACGGCGGTTGACACGGGCATCGACAGGGAGGAGGACGAAATGATTGCCTGAGGAACCGATGTCGTATCGTCGCAGGAGTGGCCTTGTCGGCGACTCGCACCGACGGCCGGACACCCCAGGAGTCACCGTGACGCAGCAACTGCCGCAGATCCCGCCGACGGAACCCGAGCTGGCGGGTGTCCGCAACTTCCGTGACGTGGGCGGCCTGCCCACCGCGGACGGCCGACGGGTGCGGTACGGGCGGCTCTTCCGCAGCGGGCATCTCGCGCACGCCACCGCCGAGGACACCGCCTTCCTGGCCGGTCTGGGACTGCACACCGTCTTCGACTTCCGCAACGCCGCCGACCGCCGGCTGGACGGGCTGGACGTGGAGCTGCCGGGCGTACGGAATCTCAGCATCCCGCTCTCCGACCCGGCGGACGGTGCAGAGTTCTGGCGGATGGTCCGCGACGGCGACCTGGACCAGCTGCGCTCGCTCCTCGCCGACGGGAAGGGGGCGAACCGGATGATCGCCTCGTACCGCTCGATCGTCCTGGAGCGCACCGCCGAGCACAGCCGGGTGCTGCACGCGCTGGCCGAGGACAGCGTTCCGGCGCTGATGCACTGCGCGGCGGGCAAGGACCGGGCCGGTCTGTCGATTGCCGTGTCGCTGCTCGCGGTCGGCGTCGAACGCGACGCCATCGAGGCCGACTACCTGAAGTCCAACGACGCGCACCGCCGTTACCGGATCCGCCGCAGCGACACCTCGGCGAACGGCGTGTCGGCCGAGGTGCTGGAACTGCTCAATCCGCTCTTCGGCGCGCACCGCGACTATCTCGCCGCGGCGTTCGCCACCATCGAGGAGACCTGGGGCGGCACGGAGCGCTATCTGGAGGAGGGCCTGGGGCTGTCCCCCGAGACCCGTGAGCGGCTGCGCGACCGGCTCCTCGAATCGGTCTGACGGCAGCCGCCCTCCGGTCGAGGTGGTCAGCCTTTGCCGGCCACCTCGAAGAGGATGTACAGGAAGGCCGCGAGGACGTGCCCGGCGATGAGATAGGCGAACAGCCGGATCACGACGCCGCGCGGGAACTTGCGCTCCTGGGCCTCGTACTTCTTGCTCGACCCCAGTGGGTCGAAGTTCTCTGAATCGGACATGGCAGTCCTCTCTGGCGACCGGCCGGGGGCCGGTCTCAGCGGCGGTGGATACCGTCGCCGAGGCACAGCTCGGCGGCGGGGCTCTGCAGCAGGGTGTGGACGAAGAGGAGCTCGGCACCCTCGCGGTCGACGGCCGAGAGCCGGTGCGGGGTGAGCGAGTCGTAGTGCGCACTGTCGCCGGGAGCGAGGTCGTGCACGGTGTCCCCGAGCGTGACCCGCAGATGCCCTGCGAGCACGTACAGCCACTCCTCACCGGGGTGAACGCGCACCAGGTCCCCCTCCGCGCCGTGCGGCACCCGGACGCGGAGCGCCTGCATCGCCCGGCCGGGGCTGCCGGCCCGTTGGTACTGCCAGCCGTCGGCCGCGGGGCCCTCGAACACGCCGCCGCGGATGACCGCTTCCCGTTCGGGAGGCCGCTCGCCGAGCAGTTCGGAGACCGTCGTACCGTAGATCCTGGCAAGACCGAGCAGCATCGGCAGCGAGGGCTGCCGCCGCCCCGTTTCCAGCCGGGAGAGGTGGGCGGGCGACAACCCGGCCCGCTGGGCGGCGGCCTCCAAGGTGAGACCGCGGCCACGACGCAGATCGCGCAGGCGCGGCGCGACCTCGGGCAGCTCGTCGGCCGCCGCTCCGTCCGGAGTGTTCATGTACCTATTGGGCCAAAATTTTTCCTGTCAGGCAAATTTCTTACCCGAGAGGCAAACCGCTGGGGCGCGGCCCACCGCGCCCGTCCGGACGAGGGGGCCGCGGCCGAGGTCAGCGGTGGGCGACGGCCTGTTTCACCAGGGTCCTGCCGAAGTCCCACATCAGTCCGCCGCCGCTGTGCGCCTCGTCCATGACGGCGGTGAACGCCGTGACGAACCGGTCGACCTCCGGCTCCCCGATCACCAGCGGCGGAATCAGCTTGATCACTTCCATGTGGTCGCCCGACACCTGGGTGAGGATGCGGTGCTTCCGGAGCAGGGGCACCACGACCATCTGCGCGAAGAGGCCCTTGCGGGCGGTCTGCAGCATCGTCCAGCGGCCGCGCAGCTTCAGTGACGAGGGCCGGCCGAACTCGATGCCGATCATCAGCCCGCGCCCGCGCACCTCGTGCAGCAGTTCGTACCGGTCGATCAGCGCCGCCAGCCGCTCGCGCAGCAGGTCGCCGGTGCGGCGCGCGCCCGCGACGACGTCCTCGTCCTCCATCACCGCGAGGACCGCGAGCCCGGCGGCCATCGCCTGCGCGTTGGAACCGAAGCTCGCGGAGTGCACCAGGACCCGGTCCATCGAGGAGTAGACCTTCCTGAAGATCCAGTCCTTGCCGAGCGTCGCCCCGACCGGTACATAGCCCCCGGAGAGAGCCTTGGCGACGCAGACCAGATCGGGTTCGACCCCCTCCTCGTGCTGGTACGCGTAGAAGTCGCCGGTCCTGCCGAGTCCGGTCTGCACCTCGTCGGCGATGAGCAGCGCCCCGTGCCGGTGCAGCAGCTCCTGCGCGGCCCGCAGGTAGCCGGGCGGCGCGGCGTGCACGCCCTTGCCCTGGATCGGCTCGACGACGAGCGCCGCGACGTCCCCGCGCCGCAGCTCGCGGCCCAGCGCGTCGAGATCGCCGAGCGGGACGGCGGTGTCCGGCAGCAGCGGCGCGAAGCCGTCCCGGAAGCCGCTCTCCCCGTTGACCGACAGCGAGCCGGCCGTCAGCCCGTGGAACGCGTGCGCGCAGTAGAGGACCCTGGGCCTGCCGGTGGCGTACCGGGCGAACTTCAGGGCGGTCTCCACGGCCTCCGTACCGCTGTTGCCGAAGAAGACCCGGTCCAGGTGCGGGCTGTGCGCCAGCAGCCGCTCGGCCAGCAGTCCGGGCAGCGGCTGACAGTCGAAGCGGGTGAGGTCGGCGAGCGAGGCGTCGAGGACATCGTGCAGCGCCCTGCGCACGACGGGGTGGTGGCGGCCGAGGCCCATCACCCCGAACCCGGCGAGCATGTCGAGGTAGTCGTTGCCGTCCGCGTCCCAGAAGTACGCGCCCTCGGCCCGTTCGTAGACCTTGTCGAAGCCGATGGTGCGCAGCATGCGGGGCAGCTGGTGATTGAGGTGCTTCGCGTGCAGCTCGTAGCGTTCGGCGCCACGCTCGGCGAGGAGCCGTGCCAGGTCGAAGCCCTTGGGTCCGTCGTCCTTCATTCCGTGCCCTCCTCGGTCCGTCCGGCCGCTCCCCGGCCGGCCAGGGCGGCGCTGATCCGCCCGGCGATCCCGACCGGCGTGAGGCCGACGTCCGCCAGCACCTCGGCGCGTCTGCCGTGGGCGAGGAACCGCTCGGGGATGCCGAACGTCCGCAGCGGTACATCGACCCCGGCGTCCCGCAGCGCCCGGCCGACCGCCCAGCCCACGCCGCCCGCCCGGCTGTTGTCCTCGGCGACGGCGACCAGCCGGTGCCGTTCGGCGAGCGGCGCGAGGTGCGCGTCGACGGGTTTGACCCAGCGCGGGTCGACGACGGTGCAGCGGATGCCGCGCCCGGCCAGCAGGCCGGCGGCGCCCAGGCACACCGGGGCGAGCGCCCCGACGGCCACCAGCAGGACGTCGGGGTCGTCCACCCGGTGCAGGACGTCCATGCCCCCGATCCGGCCGACGGCCTCGATCCGCTCCCCCACCGACTCCTTGGGGAACCGGATCACGGTGGGCGCGTCGTCGATGTCGACGGCCTCGCGGAGCTGGGTGCGCAGTTCGTCCGCGTCGCGCGGGGCGGCGATCCGCAGACCGGGGACGACCTGGAGCACGGACATGTCCCACATCCCGTTGTGCGACGGCCCGTCGGGGCCGGTGACCCCGGCCCGGTCGAGGACGAACGTCACCCCGCACCGGTGCAGTGCCACGTCCATGAGCACCTGGTCGAAGGCCCGGTTGAGGAAGGTGGCGTAGACGGCGACGACCGGGTGGAGTCCGCCGGTGGCCAGGCCGGCCGCGCAGACCGCGGCGTGCTGCTCGGCGATCCCGACGTCCCAGACCCGGTCGGGGAATGCCTGCGCGAACTTCGTCAGGCCGACGGGGTGCAGCATCGCCGCGGTGAGGGCCACGACGTCCGGCCGCCGCGCCCCGATCGCGGCGATCTCGTCCCCGAACACCGAGGTCCAGGACGGTGCTTCGGCCGGTACGAGCGGGGCGCAGGTCAGCGGGTCCATGGCGCCCACGGTGTGGAAGCGGTCCTCCTCGTCGAGCAGCGCGGGCGGGTACCCGCGGCCCTTCTCGGTGATGCAGTGCACCAGCACCGGTCCGTGGAAGCGCTTCGCCCGGTGCAGGACCGACTCGACCGCCGCGATGTCGTGGCCGTCGACCGGCCCGACGTACTTGAGACCGAGGTCCTCGAACATGCCCTGCGGGGCGAACGCGTCCTTGAACCCCTTCTTGGCGCCGTGCAGCGACTCGTACAGCGGCTGCCCGATGACGGGGGTCTGCTGGAGGACCTCCTTGCCCCAGGCGAGGAAGCGTTCGTAGCCGTCGGTGGTGCGGAGAGTGGCGAGGTGGTCGGCGAGGCCGCCGATCGTCCGGGCGTAGGAGCGCTCGTTGTCGTTGACGACGATGATCAGCGGCCGGCCCCGCGCCGCCGCGATGTTGTTGAGCGCCTCCCAGGCCATGCCGCCGGTGAGGGCGCCGTCGCCGATGACGGCCACGACGTGGTCGCTCCGGCCACGCACCTCGTCGGCCTTGGCCAGGCCGTCGGCCCAGCCGAGCACGGTCGAGGCGTGCGAGTTCTCGATGATGTCGTGCGCGGACTCCTCGCGGGACGGATAGCCGGACAGGCCTCCCTTGCCGCGGAGTTTGGAGAAGTCCTGGCGTCCGGTGAGCAGTTTGTGCACATAGCTCTGGTGACCGGTGTCCCACAGGATGCGGTCGGCGGGCGAGTCGAAGGCCCGGTGCAGGGCGATGGTGAGTTCCACCGCGCCCAGGTTGGGCCCCAGGTGGCCGCCGGTCCTCGCCACCGCCCGGATGAGGAACTCCCTGATGTCCCCGGCCAGTTCACCGAGTTGTGCCTCGCTCAGCGCCTTGAGGTCGCGCGGTTCCCGGATCCTCTCCAGAATCGTCACGCCCGGGCCCCCTCTCTCTGATTCCGTTCGGCTCACGCCGACGGGGACGACCGTGGTGGTGTCCCCGTGCCGTCCCTGCCCGTCCGCTCCCCGCCCGCGCCCGCGCCCGCGGCCGGCCGTACGCGCCGCGGCCGTCGACCGCGGCGGACACGTACCCGCCCGCCCGGCTCCGTCGCGGTCGCGGTGTCACCGGCTCCCGGCGATGGTCTCGCGCGCGGCGCGCAGGGACTCCTTCAGCGATCCCATGGTGGCGAGGACCGCGGTCGGCTCGTAGCCGCAGTGCGCCATGCAGTTGGCACAGCGCGGGTCCTTGCCGCGGCCGTACTTGTCCCAGTCCGTCTTCTCGATGAGTTCGCGGTACGTGGGGACGTATCCGTCGCTCATCAGGTAGCAGGGGCGCTGCCAGCCGAACAGCGAGTAGTTCGGGATCGCCCATGCGGTGCAGGGGAAGTCCGCCTTGCCCTCCAGGAAGTCCAGGAAGAGGGGCGAGTGGTTGAGCCGCCAGCGCGAGCGGTTGCCGCCTGCGAAGGACTTCTTGAAGAGTTCGCGGGTCTGCTCGACGCCGAGGAAGTGCTCCTGGTCGGGCGCCTTCTCGTAGGCGTAGGCGGGCGAGATCATCATCTCGTCGACCTTCAGGTCGTCGTTGAGGTAGTTGAGGACCTCGATGACGGTCTGCGGGGTGTCGGTGTTGAAGAA
Source organism: Streptomyces sp. NPDC002476 (assembly GCF_042889785.1). Taxonomy (NCBI): domain Bacteria; kingdom Bacillati; phylum Actinomycetota; class Actinomycetes; order Kitasatosporales; family Streptomycetaceae; genus Streptomyces; species Streptomyces sp. NPDC002476. Next base: position 208,224 of record NZ_JBIARH010000002.1, read on the forward strand.
GGTGGAGTTCGTGGTGACCCGGAATCCGCGCCGCTTGGCCTCCTTGATGGCTGCCACCGCCTCGTCGAAGACGCCTTCCTTGGCGACCGATTCGTCATGGCGCTCGCGCAGTCCGTCGATGTGCACGGCGAAGGCGAAGAACGGGGAGGGCGAGAACTTGTCGATCTTCTTCCGCAGCAGCATGGCGTTGGTGCAGAGGAACACGTACTTCTTGCGTGCCACCAACTGCCGGACGATCTCGTCGATCTGCGGATGCATCAGCGGCTCGCCGCCCGCGATGGAGACCATCGGAGCGCCCGATTCGAGCACGGCGCCCACGGCCTGGGCAACCGGCATGCGCTGCTTGAGCACTCCCGCCGGATGCTGGATCTTCCCGCAGCCCTCGCACGCGAGGTTACAGGCGAACAGGGGCTCCAGTTCCACGATGAGCGGGAACTTGTCCCGCCTGCGGAGCTTCTGTTCCATGAGATACGTCGCAACCTTGATGGACTGACGGAGCGGCATGGCCATCTGGCTCACCTCCTGGGGAGCGGCAAAGATCGGTGCCATTCATAAAAAGCAGGCAGGACGGCACGGAGTACGCGGAAAGCCGATATTCCACCGCGTATCGTGCTGATACGGACGAGCTCATGCTCCGGGGCGTCGACGACCACCCGTACGGCCGCAACGGGGCGCGGCCCGGCCCGCAGCGCGGCGCCGAGGGTGGCGGCGGACTCCATGTCCACCGCGATCGCTCCGGTGGCCCGCAGCTCGGCCCGCTCGTGTCCCCGTACGACATGGGCGGAGCCGGTCAGCGGACCGGTGTGGACGGTGCGCCCGGGTACCGCCCGGGCGAGGGCCTCGGCGAGCAGCTCAGAGCCGGTGCAGACGGTCGGGTCTCCGGTGCCCCGGGTCTCGTCGGCGACCACCAGGTCCCCGGGGTGCATGCCGGGCGACAGTCCGGCGCAGAACCCGGCGGCGAGGACGGCCGTGCCGGGCGCCCGGCCCGTACCGAGCGCCCTGGTCACGGCCGCGTCGGCGGCCCTGGGACCCATGCCCGTGCAAAGGACGGACACCGGCCCCGGAGCCCCGCCGGCCCTGTCCCTGCCCCTGCGCAGCGCGAACCGCTCGATGCCGAGCGCGCAGGCGATCAGCAGCGGCGCCGTGGGACCGGCCGGCCGGGGGCCGTCGCCCATCAGGCCCCCTTGCGGCCGGCGAACGGTTCGCCGTGCACGTACCGCCCGAGCGCGGTCAGCGGGAAGACCTGACGGTAGAGGTGGTAGTTGATGGAGAAGTCCCACGGGAACCCGGTGCCGGTGAAGTACGGCTCGTCCCAGGAGCCGTCGGCCCGCTGCGTCCCGGTGAGCCAGGAGACGCCCCGCCGTACGGCCTCGGTGTCCCGTTGTCCCGCGGCGAGCAGCGCGAGCAGGGCCCACGCGGTCTGGGAGGCGGTGGAGGCGCCGTGGCCGATCCACTTCTCCTCGCGGTACGAGCGCAGGTCCTCGCCCCAGCCGCCGTCGTCGTTCTGCACGGACTCCAGCCAGGTGACGGCCCGGCGGATCGCCGGATGGGTGGCGGGCAGTCCTGCGACCACCAGTGCGGGCACCACCGACCCCGTGCCGTATACGTAGTTGACGCCCCAGCGGCCGAACCATCCGCCGTTCGCCTCCTGTTGGGCGAGCAGCCACTGGATACCGCGCCGGGCGGCGGGCCGGCCGGCCTGGCCCTCGACGGCGAGCATCTCCACCACGTGTCCGGTGACGTCGGCGGACGGCGGGTCGATGACCTCGCCGAAGTCGCAGAAGGGCAGCCGGTTGGGGAACGGGCTGGTGTTGTCCGCGTCGAACGCCCCCCATGCCCCGTTGCGGGACTGCATGCCGAGGTTCCAACGCACTCCGCGCGCGATGGCGTCCTCGACGCGCGAGGGGTCGGGGTGGCGGACCCGGCGCAGCGCGAGGACCACTTCGGCGGTGTCGTCGATGTCCGGGTAGTTGTCGTTGTGGAACTCGAACGCCCAGCCGCCCGGCGCGAGCCGGGGACGGCGTACGGCCCAGTCGCCCGGCCGGTCGATCTGTTCGCCGAGCATCCAGTCCGCGGCCTTCACGAGCGCCGGGTGGTCGGGGCGGACCCCGGCGTCGGCCAGCGCGATGGTGGCGAGGCAGGTGTCCCAGACCGGGGACTGGCACGCCTCGATCATCCGCGCGCCGTCCTCGCGCCAGACGGCGAACCGGTCGAGGGAGGCCAGACCGGCCCGCATCACCGGGTGGTCCAGGTCGTAGCCGAGCAGGTGCAGGGCGATGACGGAGTAGACGGCGGGAGGCTGGATGCCGCCCCAGCAGCCGTCGTTCTCCTGGCGTTCGACGATCCAGCGCGCCGCGTTGTTCATGGCGGCCCGGCGCAGCTTGCGCGGTGCGATCCGGTGGTAGAGGCGCAGCGCCTTGTCGAGGCGCTGGAAGAGGCCGTCCCAGCTGGCCGCGGGGGCGGTGCGCCGGGACGGGTTCGGGCTGTCCGGGTCGGTGTGGAGTTCGTCGAGCGGGAAGGGCGCGGGGCGTACCGGCCGCTTCGCCGAGACGATGGTGAGGGGCACGATGGTCTGGCGGGCCCAGCAGCCGAATTCGTAGATGTTGAGCGGGACCCACGTGGGGAAGAACATCAGCTCGGGCGGGAGCTGGGGAAGGTCCTCCCACTTCCACCAACCGAAGAGAGCGAGCCAGATGCGAGTGAAGACGCGGCTCTCGGCGATGCCGCCCTGTTCCCTGACCCAGCGTGCGGCGCGGGCCATGTGCGGTGCGTCGGGGGCGTCCCCGGCCAGCCGCAGGGCCACGTACGCCTCGATGGTGGCGGAGAGATCCGCGGGGCCGCCGTGGAAGGTGGCCCACGTGCCGTCGCCGCGTCGTTCGCCGCGGATGAAGCGGGCGGCCGCCCGGACGACGGACGGGTCCTGGATGCCGAGGAATTGACGGAGCAGCAGGTCCTCCGCGTCCATGGTGACGTTGGTGGCGAGGTCGCCCTTCCACCAGCCCTGCTGGTCCTGCCTGCCGAGAAGGTGCTCCACCGAGCGTTCCGCGGCGCGCCGCGCGGCTTCGAGCACGTCTTCCGCGGCGATGGTCGTATCGGTCGGATTGGTGGCCGTGGCCGCGCGGGGGTTCATGGCCCCTGCGCTTCCGTCGGTCGTCGCTGTCATGGCTTCCCCTTCGTGCAGTCTTGTCCTCTGCTGTGCTGGGGTCTCCGTCGGCCGGCGCCCGGTGGGGGCGCCGGCCGGCGACTGCGAGTCATATGGAGCAGATGGCGATCATCTCTTTCGTACGACGACGAAGTCCGCGAGCGCCGTGAGCTGCGCCCGCACGGTTTCCGGCATGTCGACGCGGTGCAGTGCCTCGACGGCGACCGCGTGCTGGCGACGCGCCTCCTGGGCGGTCCATTCGCGGCCGCCCGCCTCCTCGATGAGTGCCGCGCGGGCGGCGAACTCCTCCTCGGAGAAGCTGTCGAAATCGGTGCTCTTGGCGTCGGCGGCGAGCAGTTCGCCCAGCCGCCGCGAGGCCGGTCCGCCCGCCGCGAGCGCGGCGACGACCGGGAGGGACTTCTTGCGCTGGCGCAGGTCGCTCCACGTCTGCTTGCCGGTGGACTCGGGGTCGCCCCAGATGCCGAGCACGTCGTCGACGGCCTGGAAGGCGAGGCCGAGGTGGTAGCCGTACGCCTCCAGGGTGTCGGCGGTGCGGTCGTCGGCGCCGCCGAGGACGGCACCGATGGAGCAGGCGCAGGCGAGCAGGGCGCCGGTCTTGTTGCCCTCCATCTCCAGGCACTCCTCGACGGTGACCCGTTCGCGGTGCTCGTAGGAGATGTCCTGGGCCTGTCCGTCGATGAGCTTGCGGGTGGCGACGGTCAGCCGGCGGGTCGCGCGGCCCGCCTCGGAGGTGCCGAGCTCCAGCAGGACCTCGTTGGCGAGCGCGAACAACGCGTCGCCGACCAGGATCGCCTGGGCGGGGCCGTGCACCTTCCAGACCGTGTCGCGGTGGCGGCGCTGTTCGTCGCCGTCCATCAGGTCGTCGTGCAGCAGCGAGAAGTTGTGCACGAGTTCGACGGCCACGGCGCCGGGGACGCCTGCCTCGGGCGCGGCGCCCGCCGCCTCCGAGGACAGCAGGGCGAGCGCCGGGCGGACGGCCTTGCCGCCGTCGCCGGCCGAGGGCTGTCCCTCGGCGTCGATCCAGCCGAAGTGGTAGGCGGCGACGGTGTCCATGGGCGGTGCGAGCCGGTTCACAGCGGCCCGGAGCACCGGCGTGGAAAGGTCCCGTCCGCGCTCCAGAAGCGCGGTGACGTCCGTGGTGTCGGCCACGGTGTCGAAAGCCGGATTCGCCGGGGTCACTGACTCTCCTCTTGTTCCGGTGGTACTGCTCATGCCGCCTCCTGCAGCGGATGTTCATGGGAGCGGCCCAGCGCCCTCAGCGCGACGTCCGCGGCGCTGAACCCGCTGCGGACGGCGCCCTCCATCGTCGCGGGCCAGCCGGTGGCCGTCCACGCGCCCGCCAGGCCGAGGCCGGGGAGGCGGGTGCGGGCACCGGGCCGCAGTCGGCCGACGCCGGGCGCGGGGGCGAAGGTCGCCGCGCGTTCCCGGGTGACGAAGAAGTCCCTGATACCTGCGGTGCGGGCGGCCGGAAGGAGGCGCTCCAGCTCGGGCAGGTAGCGCCCTCGCAGTTCGGCCACGGGGAGGTCGATCTCCTCGTCCGCCGCGGACTGGGACACCGCGAGGTACTGCCCGGGGCCGGTGAGGCCGGATGCCTCCGTACGGTCGAAGACCCACTGCACCGGGGAGCCGAGCGCGGTGAAGAACGGGCGGCGCAACACCTTGCGGTCGTAGACCACGTGCACGTTCAGGATCGGTGAGGTGCCGATGTCGAGCAGCCGGTCCGGTGCGTCGATCGCTCCGGCGGGGAGCAGACCGTGGGTCTCGCGCTGCGGGACGGCGAGGACGACGGCGTCCGCGTCGATTGGTTCGCCGTCGGTGCCGACGCTCCAGCCGCCCTGCTCCATACGGGTGAGGGAGGTCGCCTTGGTGCGCAGTTCGACGCGGACTCCGACGGCGTCGAGTGCCGCGCGGGCGAGGGTGTCGTGGATCTCGCCGAGGGGTACGCCCGCCCAGCCGATGTCGGCGGCTCCGGGCTCCGAGAGGAGGCCGGTCTTGAAGACCTTCGCGGCCAGGGCCAGGGAGGAGTTCGGGGCGGTGGCGTTGAGCGTGGCGACGCCGACCAGGTCCCACAGCGCCTCGACGGTGCGCGGCGACTGACCGTGCCGGGCGAGCCAGCTGCCGAAGTCGACGGTGTCGAGGGCGGGATCCTCCGGGTCCAGGCGGCCCAGCGCGAGCGCGGCCCGTCCGACGCTCGCGCGTTCGGCGAGCGAGAGGTGGGGATAGCCGGCGAGTCCGGCCGCGAGGTGGAACGGCACCGGCAGGTCGTTGCGGCGCAGTCGTCCCAGCCGGGGCCCCGAGGGTCGGCCGATGTCGAGAACGGGCACGTCCAAACGGTTCTGCAGGGGCGCGAGGCTCGTGCCGCCGACGCGTTCGAGGAACCAGCGGTAGGCGGTGCAGCAGCGCAGGTAGACATGGTGTCCGTTGTCGACCGTCAGTTCGCCGCGCCGGAAGGAGAAGGCGAGTCCGCCGAGCCGGGGCCGCCCTTCGAGCAGGGTCACGTCGAGCCCGGCATCGGCCAGTCGCAGAGCGGCGGTGATGCCGGCGAGTCCGCCACCGATCACCACCGCGCGGGAGGAACGCAGGGCGTCGTCCGTCATGCGTCCTCCTTTCGTCGGGTCGCTTCAGTCAGGGACGCGTCGGTACGGCCGAAGGTTGAGCACGGAAGCCTGTCCGTGATGCACATGGTGCGCGAGATGTCCGTGCGCCGCATCAGACGCGCCTCCTGACCGTCCGTCGGGACACGTGCCGCGTGTCGAGTCCGGAGAGCCCGCGCACCGCGACGTACGCCTTCTCGTGGCCGGGCAGCGACACCCGGCCGCGCAGCACCGCGACGGGGTCGCGCTCGATGCGGTCGAGCAGCCGCCGGTAGATGCCCGCCATGGCCGCGACGCAGGCGCCGCTGCGCCGGTCCAGCATCGGCAGCAGCCGGTATCCCTCGGCGAACAGCGTGCGGGCCCGTCGGACCTCGAAGTGCACCAGCCCCGCGAAGTCGGCGCCGGACGGCGGGGTGGCCGCATGGAAGCCGGCCGAGCAGCCGAACTTGGCGAGGTCGTCGGCGGGCAGGTACGTACGTCCGTTGCCGGCGTCCTCGCGGACGTCGCGCAGGATGTTCGTCAGCTGGAGCGCGAGCCCGAGCGTGTCGGCGTACTCGGCAGCCCGTTCGGCGCCGGGGGCGCCCCGCTGGGTGCCGAAGACGCCCAGGCTGAGGCGGCCGATGGCGCCCGCCACGCAGCGGCAGTACACCTTGAGGTCGTCCCAGGTCTCGTACGTCGCGCCGCGCACGTCCATCAGAACGCCGTCGATGAGCTCGTCGAGCCCGCCGAGCGGGAGCGGGAACCGCCGTGCGGCGTCGGCGAGCGCGACGGCCACCGGATCGATGTCGTCCTCGTCGACCGCGCCGCCGCGGATCCGGTCCAGCACCTCGCGGGCGTTCTCCAGGCGTACCCGCTTCGTCTCCGGCGCGAGGTCGCCGTCACCGATGTCGTCGACCCGCCGGGAGAAGGCGTACAGCGCCGACATGGCCTGGCGCTTCTCGGCCGGCAGCAGCCTGATGCCGTACGCGAAGTTGCGCGCCTGCTGTCCGGTGACCGCCTCGCAGTATCTGTATGCGGCCTGTACCGGTGCCGACATGGGCGTCGTCTGTGCCTCCACGGTCCGGCTCACCCCTCTCCACGCGCTTTTCGCAAAACAACTCCCACTTCGCGCAGCAGGCTGGGCTTGGTGGGCTTGGGTGGTCCGGGCAGGACGTCGAACCCGGCGGCCGCGATCGCGGAGAGGGCGGCGCGCCCCCCTCCCACGAATCCGGCGAGAAGCAGCCTGAGCCTGCCGTGGACGCTACCCACCAGGGGGATGCCTTCATTCAGCAGTTCTTCGGCGCGTTCGGCCTCGTACGCGACCAGCGAACGCACCGACGCGCCCGCGGAGGGGGCGGCGAGGTCGGATTCACGGACGTGGAACCGGGCCATGTCGTCGGAGGGCAGGTAGATCCGGTCGCGCCCGAGGTCCTCGGCCACGTCCTGGAGGTGCTCGACGATCTGCAGGGCCGTGCAGACGGCGTCGGAGCGGCGGATCCGTTCGGGGCCGGCGGTGCCGGTGATCTGCAGGACGAGTCGGCCCACGGGGTTGGCGGAGAGCTCGCAGTAGGCCGCGAGCTCCTCGTACGTCCCGTAGCGGCGGACCTTCTGGTCCTGGCGGTTCGCCTCGATGAGGCCGAGGAAGGGTTCGGGGGTGAGCGCGCGGCGCCGCACGGTGGGGCGCAGCGCGCGCAGCAGGGGGTGGTGCGGGCCGTCGCCGGTGGTGGCGAAGACCCGGCGCAGGTCGGCCTCGAAGGCGTCGAGCAGGGCGAGCCGGTCGTCGGCCTGCTCGGGGGCGAGGCCGAGATGGCGGGCGTCCGCGCCGCCGGGTGCGAGGTCCCCGTCGCCGATGTCGTCGACGAGCCGGGCGTAGCCGTAGACGGCCATCAGGTCGTCCCGCCAGGCTCGCGGCAGGAAGAAGGGGGCCACGGGGAAGTTCTCGTCCGCGGCCTTGTCGAGAGTGGTGGGCACGGCCGCCGCGGGGCGGGCCTGCCGGGTGGGGGTCACCACGGACCACCCGGTGCCGGGAGGGGCGCTGGGACGGCGCGGACACCTCGGAGCTGGAGATCTTCCGTCATTGCCGTCACATCTCCCGTTCTACACTGCTGACCCAAAACATCCCATTCCGGACACGCCGCCCGTTCTGCCGAGTACGGAGCACGCCCGCGGGCCGTACGGCCAGGCGGTATCGCCCCACTTGCCACGAATCAGCACCGGTACAGCTTACGTTGTACGAGCCCGTCGGCACGGACGGGGTGTCGCGCACCGGCGGACACCACATCCCGCTCCGCCAACCTTCCCCGCGCTCAAGGATTTTGACGTCATCCGACGGGAGGAGATCTTGCCCGGCGCATACCGCCGGGCGTGCAGGACGCCCCGGCGGGCCCACGATCCGGACACCGAATCGGCCTTCGCCGGAGGGTTCCGGCGAAGGCCGATTCGGTGTGCCGCGGGAACGGGCTACTTGCCGGTCTCGCGCTCGTACGCCTTGAGGACCTCGTCGGTCGGACCGTCCATCAGCAACTCGCCCTTCTCCAGCCACAGCACCCGGTCGCAGGTGTCCCGGATGGACTTGTTGCTGTGGCTGACCAGGAAGACCGTGCCCGCCTCCTTGCGGAGTTCCCTGATGCGCTTCTCCGAGCGGATCTGGAACTTGCGGTCGCCGGTCGCCAGCGCCTCGTCGATCATGAGGACGTCGTGGTTCTTGGCGGCGGCGATGGAGAACCGCAGCCGGGCGGCCATGCCGGAGGAGTACGTCCGCATCGGCAGCGTGATGAAATCGCCCTTCTCGTTGATGCCGGAGAAGTCGACGATCTCCTGGTAGCGCTCGCGGATCTCCTCGCGCGACATGCCCATGGCCAGGCCGCCGAGCACCACGTTGCGTTCCCCGGTCAGATCGCTCATCAGCGCCGCGTTCACACCGAGCAGCGACGGCTGGCCGTCCGTGTACACCTTGCCGCTCTCGGTCGGGAGCAGGCCGGCGATGGCCCGCAGCAGCGTGGACTTGCCGGAGCCGTTCGTCCCGATGAGGCCGATCGCCTCGCCCCGGTATGCGGTGAAGGAGACACCGCGCACGGCGTGCACCTTCCGCACCCCGCGCCCCTCGCCCTTGTCGCGGCGCAGAATCCGGCTCAGCGCCGCGGTGGCGCTGCCCCTGCCTCCCCCGCCGCCGTTGACGCGATACACGATGTGCACGTCGTCGGCGATGACGGTGGGGACGCGCCCGGAAGTGTTGTCCTCAGCCACGGCCGTACCGCTCCTCCGCCTTCCAGAAGTACACGAAGCCCCCGACGCCGACGACGACCGCCCAGGCGAGCGCCACCATCCAGACGTGCGCCGGAAGATTCTCGGCGCCGTAGCCCTTGATCAGGGCGAAGCGCATCAGGTCCATGTAGATGGCCGCCGGGTTGTACTGGAGCACATCGGCGATCCAGGCCGGCTTGTCCGCGAGCATCACCGGGATGGAGAACATGACGCCCGACGCGTACATCCAGGTCCGCATGATGAACGGCATCAGCTGGGCGAGGTCGGGGGTCTTGCTCCCGAGCCTGGCCATGATCAGCGCCAGTCCGGTGTTGAAGACGAACTGAAGGGCCAGCGCCGGGAGGACCAGCAGCCAGGACAGGCTGGGGTAGCCGCCGAAGGCGACGGCCACGACGGCCAGCACGATCATCGAGTACAGCAGCTGCTGGAGCTGCTGGAGCGAGAAGGAGACCGGCAGCGAGGCCCGGGGAAAGTGCAGGGCCCGGACCAGCCCCAGGTTGCCGGAGATCGCCCGCACACCGGCCATCACCGAATTCTGGGTGAAGGTGAAGACGAAGACGCCGGTCACCAGGAACGGGATGAAGACCTCCTGGGTCATTCCCCTCCTGGTCCCCAGGATCAGCCCGAAGATCAGGTAGTAGACGAGGGCATTGAGCAGCGGTGTGGCCACCTGCCACAGCTGGCCCAGCTTCGCCTGGCTGTACTGGGCGGTCAGCTTGGCCCGGGAGAACGCCACGATGAAGTGGCGCCGCCCCCAGAGCTGGCGGATGTACTCGATGAGCCCGGGCCGGGCGCCGCTCACCGTCAGGCCGTGCTTGGCGGCCCTCTCGGCCGCGCTCAGGCCGTCGTCGGCGGATGGTGCGGCGCCCAGGGCGACCGCACCATCGTGGGTTGTGTCACTCACCAGAATGAAACTCTCGTATTCAACATGCGCGGCCGGTCGCGGGCGCGGCTCGGAGCGGACAGGTCCCGTGGAGACGGAGGTACAGAGGAGTCGTCCCCCATGCTCTCAGAGAGGAGACTCTCAGATCACCGGAGGTCGGCCGAGCCTGGTCAGCCGCCATACCGTGCGCCACTTCATCGGACGACGGGTGCCGCACGGAGTGGACCAGCCCTCCTTGAAGCCGCCGAACCACGCCTTCAGGGCCGGACCGGAGGGCTTGCGCACCAGGGTCAGCAGCAGCCACACGCCGAGGTAGACGGGGACCAGGGGCGCGGGCAGATTGCGACGCGCCAGCCAGACCCGGTTGCGGGCCACCATCCGGTGGTACACCGCGTGCCGCGAGGGAGCCGTCGTCGGGTGGTCGAGGACCATGTCCGCGCGGTAGTCGATCATCCAGCCGGCGTCCAGCGCCCGCCAGGCGAGGTCGGTCTCCTCGTGCGCGTAGAAGAACTGCCCGGGCAGCGGCCCGACCTCGGCGAACACCTTGGTGCGCACGGCGTTGGCGCCGCCGAGGAAGGTCGTCACCCGCGAGGAGCGCATCGGGTCGGACGCGCGCAGGCGCGGCACGTGGCGCCGCTGGGTGGCGCCGGTGTCCGGGTCGGCGATGCGGAAGCTGATGATCCCCAGCCGGGGGTCGGCCTCGAACGCCTGCCGGCACAGCTCGGCGGTGTCGGTGAGCGGCAGCAGCCCGTCGTCGTCGAGGAAGAGCAGGGCGTCCACATCGGCACCGGACGGGCCGAACGCCTCGATCCCGACATTGCGTCCGCCGGGGATGCCCAGGTTCTCGGGCAGCTCCACGGTGCGTACGCCCGCGGGGACGTCGGGCACGGGGGCGCCGTTGCCGACGACGACCACCTCGATCCGGTCGCCCTCCTGCTCGGCGACCGAATCCAGGAGGGCCCGCAGTTCCTCGGGTCGGTTGCCCATCGTGATGACGACCGCGCCGAGCTTCATCGATGTGCTCACTTCAACCTGCTCGACGCGAGGATCGACACGAGATGCAGAAGGGTCTGCAGCAGCGCGATGCCGGCCAGGACCGCGACCAGGAGACGGCTGACGAACAGGTCGTCCCTGACCGCGTCGAACACCGCCGCCACCAGGACCACCAGGGACGCCTCGACGCCGAGGATCAGGCGGTGGAACTTGAGCGCGGCGGCGGCCCGCCGGGCGAGCGCCATGCCGGACGAGCGCGGCTCGGAGGCGGCCTCCTTGACCGGCGGCAGTCCGCCCTGATGGCGCGCGACACCGACGAGGTCGGTCTCGGCCTTGATCAGGATGGCGCCGAGGGCCGCGAGGGTGCCCAGGAAGGCCCACAGCCAGTCGATCCGTCCGTGGCCCCACAGGTCTGCGGCGCGCAGACCGAAGCCGACGAGGACGGCCGCGTCGCAGAGGTACGCGCCGACCCGGTCCAGGTAGACCCCGCCCAGCGAGAACTGCTTCTTCCAGCGGGCCACCTCGCCGTCGACGCAGTCGAGCAGCAGGTAGAGCTGGACCATCAGCACGCCGAGCAGCGCCCCGGGGATGCCCGGGACGAGCAGGGCCGGCGCGGCGAGCACGCCCGCGACGGTCATCACGTAGGTCAGCTGGTTGGGCGTGATCCGGGTGTTCACCAGGTGCCGGTCCACGCGCAGGGAGATCTCGCGCATGTAGAGCCGCCCCGCCCAGTGCTCACCACTGCGCCGGTCCTTCACGCCCGGGGGGTGCACGACCGGGCGGAGTTCAGCTATCGATGGCTTTTGCATAGTCGGCGTACGCGTCCCTGATCTGGTCGGTGGACAGGTTGAGGTGTTCGAGGATCGTGAAGCGTCCCGGACGGGTCTGCGGGGCGTATTCGACGGCGCGGACGAACTCGTCGGCGGTGAAACCGATCTCTTCGGGCCGGACGGGCAGGCCGTGCCGACGCAGCACGGCCGCCATGAGCAGCGACTCCTCGCGCGCACCGCGCAGGTGCATGGCGAAGCAGGCGCCGAGGCCGACCTGCTCGCCGTGGCTGGCCGCACGCTTGGGGTACAGCAGGTCGAAGCCGTGGTTGATCTCGTGGCAGGCGCCCGAGGCGGGCCGGGAGTCTCCTGCCACCGACATGGAGATGCCGGTCAGCACGAGGCCCTCGGCCAGCACCGTGAGGAAGCCGTCGTCGCCGATCCCGCCGGGGTGGCGCAGGACGGCCTCGCCGGCCTGCCGGGCCATGGCCGCGGCGAGGCCGTCGACCTTCTCGCCCCTGACGTCGCGGGCGAGCTCCCAGTCGGCCACGCAGGAGATGTTGGAGACCGCGTCGCCGATGCCGGAGCGCACGTAGCGGGGCGGTGCCTGGCGGACGATGTCGAGGTCGATGACGACGGCGATCGGGGTCGGGACCCCGTAGGAGCCCCGGCCGTTGTCGTTGTCCAACGTCGCGACCGGCGAGCAGAGCCCGTCGTGGGCGAGGTTCGTCGCCACCGCGACCATGGGCAGCCCCACGCGCGCGGCGGCGTACTTCGCCACGTCGACGATCTTGCCGCCGCCGAGGCCGACCACTGCGTCGTACCGGTTGCCCTTGATGTCGTCGGCGAGCTTGACCGCCGAGTCGAGGGTGCCGTCGGCGACCGGGTACCAGTGGGCCCCTGGCAGTGCGGGGGCCAGCCGTTCGCGCAGCACGCGCCCCGACCCGTCGCTGATCGCGACGGCGAGCTTGCCGGAGGCGGAGATCCGCTGGTCGGCGAGGAGGCCGGCCAGGTCGTCCAGGGCGCCGCGGCTGATGTCGACGACGACCGGGGACGGAATGAGCCGGGTCAGTACTGGCACGCGATCTCACGGCCCTTCGCGAGGTCGTCGTGGTTGTCGATCTCGACCCACGCCACCTCGCCGATGGGGGCCACGTCGACGGTGAAGCCGCGGTCGACGAGTTCCTGGTAGCCGTCCTCGTAGTAGAGGTCCGGGTCGCGCAGATACGTCGCCTTCAGGGCGTCGGCGAGGTCGGCGGCGGCCTCCGGCTCGATGAGGGTGACGCCGATGTACTCGCCGGTCGCGGTGGCCGGGTCCATCAGCTTGGTGATGGAGCGCACACCCCGGCCGTCCTCGGTGACGACCTTCATCTCCTCGTCGGCGAGGCGCTTCACGGTGTCGAGCGCCAGGATGATCTTCTGCCCGTTGCCGCGGGCGGCGAGCAGGGTCTTCTCGACGGAGACGGGGTGGACGGTGTCGCCATTGGCCAGGATGACGCCGCGGGCGAGGACGTCGCGGGCGCACCACAGGGAGTAGGCGTTGTTCCACTCCTCGGCCTTGTCGTTGTCGATCAGGGTGAGGGCGAGGCCGTACTTCTCCTCGAACTCGGCCTTGCGGGCGTACACGGCCTCCTTGCGGTAGCCGACGACGACGGCGGCCTCGGTGAGGCCGATCTCCGCGAAGTTGGCCAGCGTGAGGTCCAGGACCGTCTTCTCGCCGTCCACCGGCACGAGGGCCTTCGGGAGCGTGTCGGTGTAGGGGCGCAGTCGCCGTCCGGCACCGGCTGCCAGTACGAGGCCGATCATGCGGGTTCTCCTTCGTCGTGAACGGCGGGTGCTCCGGAGGACACCCAGAAGCGGATGGACTCCACGAGCACCACCAGTGCCACGGCCACCGCGAACGCGGTGAGTGCCATGGTGAACGCTGAATGCCGGGTGAGTACGGCGGCGAGTACGGCCACCACCAGGGTGCGGCCCTCGTGCCCGCCGATCGTGCGCACCAGCCACCGGGGCGGCGCGCCGGTGCCTCCGCGAATGCGGTAGACGGTGTCGTAGTGATGGTAGGCGACGGCCGAGACCAGCCCGAAGGCCGCGGGAAGCGCCCCCGGGACGTCGCTGCGGGCGGCGAGAATCAGGACGGTGCTGTACTCGGCCGCCCTGAATATCGGGGGTACGAGCCAGTCCAGGGTGCCCTTGAGGGGGCGGGAGACGGCCATGCCGGAGAACATCGCGTACACGACGGCCGCGAGGATGGTGTGCCAGCTCCCGAAGGGCTGCGTGAGCGCGGAGGCGATCATGAGCGCTCCGGCGAGCAGGGCCGCGACGGGGGCGTTCCAGCTGCCGCCGAGCCTGCGACCGAACGCCGCGACGGCCTGGGCGAGCGGGCCGGAGTCGGCGAGGTCGGCCAGGGCTTGGGCGGCCCGGTCGGTGCGCTCGGCCCTGCGGGTCAGCGAGCGCAGCAGCCGGCCCGCGGTGGTGTAGCAGGCGGCGAAGGCGCAGCCGACGAGCAGGGCGTAAAAGACGATCCGGGGCGTGGTCGCCGCGGTGAGCACCGCGATCATGGCCCAGCGCTCCCCGATCGGCAGCACTATCATCCGGCGCAGCCACACCGTCCAGCCGACGCTGTCGAGCCGGTCGGAGAGGGCGGCTGTGGGGCTGGAATTGCCCACCGCGTCGTGGTTGGCCTCGTTGAACGAGAAGTCGACGACGTGCCGGCAGGTCTGGAGGACCATGGCGCCGAGCGCCAGCGCCCAGACGTCGTCCCCGCCCCGGGCGGCTCCGAGGGCGAGCCCGGCGTAGTACGCGTACTCCTTGGCCCGGTCGAAGGTGGCGTCCAGCCAGGCGCCCAGCGTCGAGTACTGGAGCGAATAGCGGGCGAGCTGCCCGTCGGTGCAGTCCAGGACGAAGGAGAGGAGCAGCAGCACCCCGGCCGTGACGAAGCCCGCGCGGGTGCCGGTGGCCGCGCTGCCGGCCGCGATCAGGGCGGTCAGCAGGGACGCGGTGGTGACCTGGTTGGGGGTGAGCCCACGCCGCGCGCACCAGCGGGCGATGTAGCGGGAGTAGGGGCTGATGAAGAACGTGGTGAAGAAGCCGTCGCGGGACTTCACGGCGCTGCGCAGCCGCACCGCCTCGTCGTCGACGGCCGCGACGGCGCTCTCCGCCTCGGCGCGCGCGGGCGCGTCGGACGGAACGACGGCGACCAGCGAGCCCAGCTCGGGGCGCTGCACGGGCGTGCCCTCGGCGTCCAGCAGGCCGGCGACGCGGCCCGGCAGGGTGTGGTCGGTGACCGTCGTCACGGTCGTGCCGGGGGCTGCGGCGCCGCCGGACGCGGCGGCGGTCCCCAGGGCCCGGACGAGCGCGGGGCGGGCCTGCGGCTGCGCGGTGAGCGCTCCGGGGACCGCGGCTGCGGGGAAGCGCGGGTCGGTCAGTCCGAGCCGGAGGGCGTGGACGTGACCGACGAGGCGCGGGTCGACCAGAGCGACGCGGCGGTCGGCGGGAACGGCCGCGAGGAGCCGTGCGGCCTCGGTCGCGTCGGCGGCGGCCTGTACGTCGAAGCCCAGTGACCGCAGATCGTCCGCGAGCGAGGATCCGGGTACCGGAGCACCGGTGAGGATGGCGGTCGACAGACGAACTCACTCCTTGGTGCTGACGGGGTCGGCGCGCTGCAACGCGGCCCGGAAGCGGGCCGACGGCACGTCGGCAGAGGCTATCGGATGAACGGAAGCGGGAGTTCACCGCCCGTTCGAGCTCCGTTGGGGGGCGGACCGGCATCATCCGGCACTGCCCGCGATCATCATCGTCGATCCCCGCCTCGACTGACAAAACGCGGTGGCACGGAACCGGGCCTTCCCGCCCGGATCGGGCGGGGACGCTCCCACCGGGGACGAAGCAGCCCGGCCGCGACGCCCCGGGCCCCGCCCGTCGCGGTGTGCGCGGGACCGCCCGGCCGCTCCGGGACGGCGGTGCCGCCGCCGGGGGCACACCCTAGGCTGGTCCGATGACATGGCTGATCACAGGCGGGGCGGGGTACATCGGCGCACACGTGGTGCGGTCCATGGCGGAGGCCGGTGAGCGGGTCGTCGTCCTCGACGACCTGTCGACCGGCGTCGCCGGACGGCTCCCGGCCGCTGTGCCGCTGGTCGAGGGCTCGGTGGCCGACCGCGCGCTGCTCGACGAGGTGCTGGAGCGGCACGCGGTGACGGGTGTGGTGCATCTCGCGGCGAAGAAACAGGTCGGGGAGTCCGTCGAGCGGCCGCTGCTGTACTACCGGGAGAACCTGGCCGGGCTGACCACGCTGCTGGAGGCGGTCGTCGCCGGCGGGGTGCGGAGCTTCCTGTTCTCCTCCTCCGCCTCCGTCTACGGCGTGCCGGATGTGGAACTGATCACCGAGGAGACGCCCTGCGCCCCGATCAGCCCGTACGGCGAGACGAAGCTCGCCGGGGAGTGGCTGGTCCGCGCGACCGGGCGGGCGCACGGGCTGTCCACCGCCTGCCTGCGCTACTTCAACGTGGCCGGGGCGGCGGCGCCGGAACTGGCGGACACGGGCGCCTTCAACGTGATCCCGATGTTCTTCGAAAGGCTGACCCGGGGCGAGGCCCCCCGGATCTTCGGTGACGACTACGCCACCCCCGACGGCACCGGAGTCCGCGACTACATCCACGTCGCCGACCTCGCCGAGGCGCATCTGGCCGTCGCCCGGAGCCTGGCCGCACGGGCCGAAGGCGACGCCGGTGACCTGACCGTGAACATCGGCCGCGGCGAGGGGGTGTCGGTGCGGGAGATCGCCGATCTCGTGAGCGAGATCACCGGGCGGCACACGCCGGCCGTGGTCGAGGCGCGCCGCCCCGGCGACGGTGCGAAGGCCGTCGCGTCCGCCGCCCGGATGTCCGGGGACCTCGGGTGGACGGCCCGGCACGACGTGCGCGAAATGATCGAATCCGCCTGGGCCGGCTGGTGCTTCCAGCATCCCGAGGCGCGCGCGAACTGACCTTCCGGCGATCGCTCCACCGCCCTGACCTGCAAGCATTTTCGCAGGTCAGGGCACATGACAACGGTGTTCAGTGCCGTGTTGCCCGATACCCCCCACCCGTAGTTCACTGACAGTGCTCGGGCCGACCGCGCCCGAGTCCGCGAGACGATCGGGAGGCGTCCCCATGGGGGCAGGGCACGATCACGGACACACTCACGGCGGGCCGCCGCCCACCGGCACGGCCGCCGCCGCGTACAGGGGCAGGCTGCGGATCGCGCTGGGCATCACGCTCACGGTGATGACCGTGGAGATCGTCGGGGGGCTGCTCGCCGACTCGCTCGCCCTGATCGCCGATGCGGCCCACATGGCGACCGACGCCCTGGGACTGGGCATGGCCCTGCTGGCGATCCACTTCGCCAACCGGCCCGCCGGGCTCAACCGCACCTTCGGCTTCGCCCGCGCCGAGATCCTGGCGGCCCTGGCCAACTGTCTGCTGCTGCTCGGGGTGGGCGGTTTCCTGCTCTTCGAGGCGATCCAGCGCTTCGTCGCCCCCGCCGAGACCAGGGGCGGGCTGACGATCGTCTTCGCGCTGATCGGCATGGCCGCCAACATCGTCTCCCTGTCGCTGCTGCTGCGCGGGCAGAAGGAGAGCCTCAACGTGCGCGGCGCGTATCTGGAGGTGCTCGCGGACACGCTCGGCTCGGTCGCCGTGCTGGTCTCGGCGGGTGTCATCCTGGCCACCGGCTGGCAGGCCGCCGACCCGATCGCCTCGCTGGTGATCGGCCTGATGATCGTCCCGCGTACCGTGAAACTGCTCCGGGAGACGCTCAACGTGCTGCTGGAGGCGGCTCCGAAGGGCGTGGACATGGGAGAGGTACGGGCCCACATCACGGCGCTGCCCGGCGTCCTGGACGTCCATGACCTGCACGCCTGGACGATCACTTCGGGGATGCCGGTGCTCTCGGCCCATGTGGTGGTGAGCCAGGACGTGCTGGACTCGGTCGGCCACGAGAAGCTCCTCCACGAGCTCCAGGGATGCCTCGGTGACCACTTCGACGTCGAGCACTGCACGTTCCAGCTGGAGCCGAGCGGCCACGCCGAACACGAGGCGGGACTGTGTCACTGAGGAACGGCCGGCCGGAGCCGCCGACCGCGAAGGGGTACGAGATGAACGACCACGATCACACCGCCCGTCCCGTGTCGTGCTCCCCCGGCACGGCGGGGCGCGACGGGCTGGGTGTTCCCCGCTGGACGACCCGGCCGGAGACCCCGGCGGACGCCGGGGCCGTGCGCGCGGTCGTCACCGCCGCCTTCCCGACACCGGCCGAGGCGGCTCTCGTCGACGCGCTGCGCGCCGATCCGTCGGCCTGGCTGCCCGGTCTCGGACATGTCGCCCTCGGCGGGGACGGTTCCGTCGCGGCGTACGCGCTGCTGACCCGGTGCCGGGTCGGGGACGCCCCGGCCCTCGCCCTGGCGCCGGTGGCGACCGCCCCGGAGCAGCAGCGGCGGGGCGCCGGGCAGGCCGCGGTGCGGGCCGCGCTCGACGCCGCCCGGCTGCGGGCCGAGTCCGTCGTCCTGGTGCTCGGCCACCCCGCCTACTACCCGCGCTTCGGCTTCGCACCGGCGTCCCGGTACGGAATCCGGCCGGCCTTCGACGTCCCGGACGAGGCGATGATGGCCCTGGTCCTCGACCCGTCCGCGCCGGTGCCGGGGGGCACGATCCGCTACCCGGCCGCGTTCGGCGTCTGAGGGCCTTCCGGTGCCGCCCGCGGCCGGGGCGGCACCGGGTCCGGACATGTCGGACCCGAAGTGCGGACAGGCGGCTTTTGTGCGGCAGACTTGAGCGGACTCGACGGGACCGGCGCACCGGGCCGGGACCATAGCGAAGGATGGGTATGCCGACCACACCAGCCACCGCGGCGCACAGCTCGTCGAACGGCACAGCAGAAGCGATCATGCTCGAACTGGTCGACGAGAACGGCACCACCATCGGTACGGCGGAGAAGCTCTCCGCCCACCAGCCGCCGGGGCAGTTGCACCGGGCCTTCTCGGTGTTCCTCTTCGACGAGCGGGGCCGGCTGCTGCTCCAGCGGCGCGCGCTCGGCAAGTACCACTCCCCCGGCGTCTGGTCGAACACCTGCTGCGGCCACCCGTACCCCGGTGAAGCGCCCTTCGCCGCTGCCGCCCGGCGTACGCACGAGGAGCTCGGCGTCTCGCCCTCACTGCTGGCCGAGGCCGGAACGGTCCGCTACAACCACCCCGACCCGGCTTCCGGACTGGTGGAGCAGGAGTTCAACCATCTCTTCGTCGGCATGGTGCAGGACCGACTGCGGCCGGACCCGGAGGAGGTCGGCGAGACCGCTTTCGTCACGGCCGAGGAGCTGGCCGAACGGCATGCCGAGGCACCGTTCTCCGCGTGGTTCATGACGGTGCTGGACGCCGCCCGCCCGGCCATCAGGGAACTGACCGGGCCGTCCGCCGGCTGGTAGCGGACGGGGCACCCGGTGTTCGCGCGAGCCGAGTCACCGGGTGCCCACGCCGGTCGGCCTCACGACCTGGGGAGCAGGAGGAGCTCACAAAATGGGCGCCCGGCCCGCGGGACCACCCGCCCGATGCCCGCACAGACCGGTTCAGAATCCCGCGCTCAGCGGCAGCGCGGCCCAGATGATCTTCCCGCCGCCCGCGGTGTGCTCCACGTCGCAGGCGCCGCCCGCCTCCCGGGTGATCTCCCGGACCAGGAGCAGCCCGCGACCGCCGGTCTGCCCGTGGTCCGTCTCCAGGGCCGTGGGCCGGTAGGGGTGGTTGTCCTCCACGGACACCCTGACCCAGTCCGCGCCGACGGCCACCTCGACGGCCAGCTCCGGCGAGAGCAGCGCGGCGTGCTTCACCGCGTTGGTGACCAGCTCGGAGACGATGAGCAGCAGCCCTTCGGCGATGTCGGTGCCGATCGGCACGCCCTGGCGGTCCAGCAGGTCGCGTACGGTACGCCTGGCCCGGGGGACGGAGACGTCCACGGCCGGGGCGGTGAACCGCCAGACTCCTTCGTACGACATGGGCCGGGCGGGGACGCTCCCGCGGCTCTCCATAGTCCGGTACCGCCCTCGACTCGTCGGTGACTGCACGTCGAGTACAGAGTGCGCGGCGTGGCTGCCGCTCCGGACCAGTGAATAGAAGTCAACCTCTATCGACGATTTTTGATCGAAACTGCACGATCTGATCAGCTCTTTGACTGATCCTGATCCTCTCCGGTGGACGTGTCCGGCCGTTGCCCCGGCGTCGGACCGTCCGGCTCCGTGTACCGGTGCAGGTGCCGGTCCGGGTCCGGGGCCGGGTGACGACGCCCGGGGGCCACGCCCTGGCCCGAGGCGTCCGAGGCGTCCGAGACGAGGGAGACGATGCGTCGGCCGCCGACCCCGATCGCGATCAGGCCGAGGCCGTCGAAGAGCAGTGCCAGGGAGAAGAAGAGACCGAGGACGTAGAGGCTGCTGTGCGGCCAGTCGAAGAGGACCAGCAGCCCGAGGAGCAGCCCGAAGGCCCCTTGAAGCAGCGTCCAGCCGAACTGCGGGCCGCGCACGACGACGCTGCCGACCAGCCGGAACACCCCGCCGGTCAGGAAGAGCAGCGCGGCGAACATGGTCAGCGCCTCGGCCGTGCCGTGCGGATGCCGGATGACGACGACCCCGGCGGCGATGTTGAGCGCGGCCACCACGACCGCCAGCCAGAAGTAGTTGCTGCCCCGGGACTCGATGGCGTGGAGCAGACCGACGAGCCCGCCGACCAGCAGCAGCCACCCGAAGATCAGCATCGAGGTCAGCGTCGCGACCCCGGTGTAGACGAGGCCGACCAGACCGGCCACGACGAGAAGAATGCCCAGCAGGGCCAGCCGGCCGAAACTCCGGCTCAGCCTCCTGCCCTCGACTGCGGGATCGGCCACGGAAAGCTCCTCACGGTGCGTACGTGCACGGCCACCCCCTTTTTTTTGATCATAGGTTCGAACCGTGCGGATAGCATCCGGCGCATGGACCGTACGGAACCCCGGCTGACGCACACCGTCGCGGACGGTGTCGCCACCGTCGTCATCGACAACCCGGCCAAACGCAACGCGATGACGGTCTCGATGTGGCTCGCGCTGCCCCCGCTGCTGGCACGGCTGGCGGCCGATCCCTCGGTACGGGCCCTGGTGCTGACGGGCGCCGGGGACACTTTCTGCGCCGGGGCGGACATCGCCTCGCTCAGGGCCGTGCCGCCCCCGGAGCCGTCCTCGCCCGGAGCCCCTTCCTCGCCCGGCGGTCCGCCGTCGGATCCGCAGCCGCTCACCGTGGTGGCCGAGGAGGCGCTGGCCGCGTTTCCCCGGCCGACGCTGGCGGCGATCCGCGGCTATTGCGTGGGCGGCGGCAGTCAGCTCGCAGCCGCCTGCGATCTGCGGTTCGCCGAGGAGGGCGCCGCGTTCGGGGTCACGCCGGCCAGGCTCGGGATCGTCTACCCCGCGTCGTCGACCCGGCGGCTGGTGGCGCTGACCGGACCCGCCACGGCTAAGCACCTGCTCTTCTCCGGCGAACTGATCGACACCGCGCGGGCGCTGCGGTGCGGGCTGGTGGACGAGGTGCTCCCGGCCGGTGGGATGGACGCGCGGGTCGGCACGTACACGCGGACGCTGGCGGCGCGCTCGTGGATCACGCAGGCGGCGGCGAAGGAGTTCGCCGACGGGCGCCGGGACCGGGACGCGTACTGGGCGGAGCGGGTACGGCGCAGCGGCGACACCGCCGAGGGTGTCGCCGCGTTCCTGGAACGGCGCGCGCCGCGCTTCGGGCCGCCCGAGGGCGCGAGCTGACCCGGCGGGCCGCCGGGCCGGGCCGCCCCCACTCGAGAGGGGTCTACCGGAGGAGGGTGGCGCGCCGGGCACGGAACTCGTCGGCCAGTGCCGCCGGGGCCTTCGCCGGCGAGCCCGCGTCGTACGGCGGCTGGGGGTCGTACTCGGTCAGCAGCTGTACGGACATGGCGTGCTCGTCGCCCGCGATTCGGCCGAGCAGGGCGAGCCCCATGTCGATGCCGGAGGAGACGCCCGCCGCCGTGACGTACTTGCCGTCGAAGACCACGCGCTCGCCGGTCGGTTCGACACCGAACTCCTTCAGGGTGTCCAGCGCGAGCCAGTGCGAGGTGGCGCGGCGGCCGCTCAGCAGTCCGGCCGCGGCAAGCAGCAGCGACCCGGTGCAGACGGAGGTCGTCCAGGTGCTGGTGGCGTCGGCCTCGCGCAGCCAGCCCAGCAGCGCCTCGTTGTCCATCTGCCCGGTCTGGCCGGGACCGCCGGGGACGACCACCACGTCCGGCGACGGCACATCGGCGAGCGTCCGGTCGGCGACGAGCGCGATGCTGCCGCTCTCGTTGCGCACGGGCCCGGTCCGTTCGGCGACGAACACGGTCTCGGCGCCAGGGAGGTGCTGGAGCATCTCGTAGGGGCCCACGGCGTCGAGCGAGGTGAAGCGGTCGAAGAGGACGATGGCGATCTGCACGGGTGCTCCTTGTCGTCGGTGTCGTCGGTGTCGTCGGTGTCGTCGGTCGTGCGGGCGGTGGCCCGGAAGCATGCCGCTCGCCCGTGGGTCGGTGCGCGTCGGGCCGGTCGGGCCGCCGGCGGAGCGTCCGCCCGGCCCGCGCGGTCGTGTGCGGGAAGCCGGTCAGTCCGTGCCGGGCCCGGGCCGGAAGCGGCGGCGGTACTCGGCGGGTGCCGTGCCGAGCGCCTTGACGAAGGCGCGGCGCATGGCCTCCGGGGTGCCGTATCCGCAGGCGTGCGCGATGCCCGCGACGCCGTCGCTGGTGTCCTCCAGCAGTCGGCGGGCGTGTTCGAGACGTACCCGGTCGACGTATCGGCCCGGCGTGAGGCCCGTCTCGGCCCGGAAGGCGCGGGCGAAGTGACGGGGCGAGAGGCGGGCGCGGGCGGCCAGGGCCTCGACGGTGAGGTCGGCGGACGGGTGTTCGGTGATCCAGTGCTGGACCTCACGCAGCGGCTCGCGCCGGGCGGTCTGGGCGGTGAGCTGCGCGCTGAACTGGGCCTGGTTGCCTGGTCTGCGCAGGAAGACCACGAGATGGCGGGCGACCGTGAGGGCGACCTCCCGGCCGTGGTCCTCCTCGACGAGCGCGAGGGCGAGGTCGATGCCCGCGGTGACCCCGGCGGAGGTGGCCAGCCTCCCGTCCCGGACGAAGATCGGGTCCGGGTCGACCTCCACGGCCGGGTGGGTGCGCGCCAGGTGCTCGCAGACGGTCCAGTGGGTGGTGACCCGGTGCCCGTCGAGCTGTCCGGCCTCGGCCAGCAGCAGCGCTCCGGTGCAGACGGAGACGAGGCGTTCGGCGCGCGGGGCGTGCTCCCGAAGCCAGCCGACGAGAGCCGGGGCGGGGACGCGGGCGCCCTCGCCCCCGGGAACGAGCAGGGTGTGCGGCGGCTCCACATCGGCGAGGGCGGTGTCCGGGACGAGGACGAGGCCGCTGCTCGTGCGGACCGGGGAGCCGTCGAGGGACGCGGTGCGCAGGTCGTACGTGGCCCCGAGGAAGTGGGAGGCCCCGGCGAAGACCTCCACCGGGCCGGTCACGTCGAGGCTCTGGACGCCGTCGAAGAGGACGACGAGTACGGATCGCTGCGTCATGTCCACCATCCTTCGCGGCCACACCGATGGCCGCAATGACGTACCCCCCACCTTTCCTGCCATCGCCCGGACGTCCCCGGTTCTCCCTGGTCCTTCCCCGACGCGCGCCGGAGGGCGCAGGGCACGACCGGCCGACGCGCGTCGGGGGTGGCCGGGCGACACGGCGCCCGGCCACCCGGCACAATGCAGACGAAGGGGCCCAGGCCCCGTGAGCACAGTCCGTGCGACCAGTACAGCCCGTACGAGAAGGCGAGTCGGTAGAACCGTGACGACGTCCATCGAAGGCAGGATCGCCGAGGAGCTCGGCGTACGCGAGCGGCAGGTGAAGGCGGCCGTCGAGCTGCTCGACGGCGGATCGACCGTGCCGTTCATCGCGCGCTACCGCAAGGAAGCGACCGAGATGCTCGACGACGCGCAGCTGCGCACCCTTGAGGAGCGGCTGCGGTACCTGCGGGAGCTGGAGGACCGCCGGACGGCGATCCTCGACTCCGTGCGCGAGCAGGGCAAGCTGGACGAGGAGCTGGAGTCCCGGATCAGGGCCGCCGACACCAAGGCGCGCCTCGAGGACATCTACCTGCCGTTCAAGCCCAAGCGGCGCACCAAGGCGCAGATCGCCCGCGAGGCGGGACTCGAACCACTCGCCGACGGGCTGCTCGGTGACCCGTCGGTGCAGCCGCTCGCCGCTGCCGCCGCCTTCGTCGACGCGGACAAGGGCGTCGCGGACCCGGCCGCCGCGCTGGAGGGCGCCCGTGCCATTCTCACCGAGCGGTTCTCGGAGGACGCCGACCTGATCGGCGAGCTGCGCGAGCGGATGTGGACGCGTGGCCGGCTGGCGGCGAAGGTGCGCGAGGGCAAGGAGGAGGCGGGCGCGAAGTTCGCCGACTACTTCGACTTCGCCGAGCCGTTCACCGAACTGCCCTCGCACCGGGTGCTGGCGATGCTGCGGGGCGAGAAGGAGGACGTGCTCGATCTGGTCATGGAGCCGGAGGAGCCCTCGGACACGCCCGGACCGTCGTCGTACGAGGGCGTCGTCGCCCGGCGCTTCGGAGTGGGCGACCAGGGCCGTCCGGGCGACAAGTGGCTGGGCGAGACCGTGCGCTGGGCCTGGCGGACCAGGATCCTGGTGCATCTCGGCATCGACCTGCGGCTGCGGTTGCGCACGGCGGCGGAGGACGAGGCGGTGCGGGTCTTCGCGTCGAACCTGCGTGACCTGCTGCTCGCCGCACCGGCCGGGACGCGCGCCACGCTCGGGCTCGACCCCGGTTTCCGTACGGGCGTGAAGGTCGCGGTCGTCGACGCGACCGGCAAGGTCGTCGCCACGGACGTCATCCACCCGCACGTCCCCGCGAACAGATGGGACCAGGCGCTGGCGCGGCTGGAGCAGCTGGCGCGGACGCACGACGTCGAGCTGATCGCGATCGGCAACGGCACGGCGTCCCGCGAGACCGACAAGCTCGCCGGCGAACTGATCGAGAAGCACCCGGAGTTGAAGCTCACGAAGGTGATGGTTTCCGAGGCGGGCGCGTCGGTGTACTCGGCCTCGGCCTTCGCCTCGCAGGAACTCCCCGACATGGACGTGTCGTTGCGCGGCGCGGTGTCGATCGCGCGGCGCCTCCAGGACCCGCTCGCGGAGCTGGTGAAGATCGACCCGAAGTCGATCGGGGTCGGCCAGTACCAGCACGACCTGTCCGAGGTGAAGTTGTCGCGGTCGCTGGACGCGGTCGTCGAGGACTGCGTGAACGGTGTCGGTGTGGACGTCAACACCGCGTCGGCGCCGCTGCTTTCGCGGGTCTCGGGGATCGGCGCGGGGTTGGCGGAGAACATCGTCACGCACCGTGACGCGAACGGGCCCTTCCGGTCGCGCAGGGCGCTCAAGGACGTGGCGCGGCTGGGCCCGAAGGCATACGAGCAGTGCGCGGGCTTCCTGCGCATCCGGGGCGACGACCCGTTGGACGCATCGAGCGTGCACCCGGAGGCGTACCCGGTGGTGCGGGCGATGGCGAAGCGGACGGGCGGTGAGGTGGCCTCGCTGATCGGCAACACGGGGGTGCTGCGGTCGTTGCGTGCCGACGACTTCGTGGACGAGAAGTTCGGTCTGCCGACGGTCACCGACATCCTGAAGGAGCTGGAGAAGCCGGGGCGCGACCCGCGGCCCGCGTTCAGGACGGCCACCTTCAAGGAGGGTGTCGAGAAGATCGGAGACCTGGCGTCCGGCATGGTGCTGGAGGGTGTCGTCACCAACGTCGCGGCGTTCGGCGCGTTCGTGGACATCGGGGTGCACCAGGACGGTCTGGTGCATGTGTCGGCGATGTCGCGGACGTTCGTGAAGGACCCGCGGGACGTCGTGAAGCCGGGCGACATCGTCAAGGTCAAGGTCATGGACGTCGATATTCCGCGGAAGCGGATCTCGTTGACGCTGCGGCTCGACGACGAGGCAGGGGCATCCGGCCAGGGCGGCGGGTCCCGGCGGGAGCGCGGTGAACGGGGTTCCCGGCCGCCGCGCCCGCGTCAGGGCGGTCAGGACCGCGACCGGCGCGGTGGCGGCTCCGCCCGGCCGGCGCCGGCGCCGGTGAACAGCGCGATGGCGGACGCCCTGCGGCGGGCCGGGCTGACCGGTCCGGACCGGGACGGCGGCCGCAAGCGCTGACGCACCGGGCGGGGGCGCGGGCGCGCAGGTCCGCGCCCCCGCCCCGCCCGGGCCCCGTAGGAGCGGACCGGGGGCGGCGGCCACGGGGCCGGAGGGTCAGAGTTCCTTCACCCTGCCGTCCACCACCTCGATGCGCCGTGTCGTCCGCACCGCCTCCAGCATCCGCCGGTCGTGCGTGACGAGGAGCAGCGTGCCCGGGTAGGAGCCCAGTGCCGATTCCAGCTGTTCGATGGCGGGCAGGTCGAGGTGGTTCGTCGGCTCGTCGAGTACGAGGAGGTTGACGCCCCGGCCCTGGAGGAGGGCCAGCGCGGCCCTGGTGCGCTCCCCCGGCGAGAGGGTCGTCGCGGGGCGCAGCACATGGTCCGCGCGCAGACCGAACTTGGCGAGCAGCGTGCGGACCTCGGCCGGTTCGCTGTCGGGTACGGCGGCGCAGAACGCGTCCAGCAACGACTCCGTGCCGTGGAACAGCTTGCGGGCCTGGTCGACCTCGCCGACCACCACGCCCGAGCCCAGCGTCGCGTACCCGGAGTCCAGCGGAAGGCGTCCGAGGAGGGCGGCGAGGAGGGTGGACTTGCCCGCCCCGTTGGCGCCGGTGATCACGACCCGGTCCGCCCAGTCGATCTGGAGGGACACCGGGCCGAGGACGAAGTCGCCCCGTGCGACGCGTGCTTCGCGCAGGGTCGCGACGACCGAGCCGGACCGGGGTGCGGCGGCGATCTCCATCCGCAGTTCCCATTCCTTGCGCGGCTCCTCGACGACGTCGAGCCGTTCGATCAGGCGCTGGGTCTGCCGGGCCTTCGCCGCCTGCTTCTCGCTCGCCTCGCTGCGGAACTTGCGGCCGGTCTTGTCGTTGTCGGTCGCCTTGCGGCGGGCGTTCTTCACGCCCTTGTCCATCCAGGAGCGCTGTGTGTGGGCGCGGTCCTCCAGGGCGGCGCGCTTGTCGGCGTACTCCTCGTACTCCTCGCGGGCATGCCTGCGGGCGCGTTCGCGCTCCTCCAGGTAGGCCGCGTATCCGCCGCCGTACAGGTTGATCGCCTGCTGGGCCAGGTCGAGTTCGAGAACCTTGGTGACCGTGCGCGTCAGGAACTCACGGTCGTGGCTGATGACGACCGTGCCCGCGCGCAGACCGGAGACGTGGCGTTCGAGCCGTTGCAGGCCGTCGAGGTCGAGGTCGTTGGTGGGTTCGTCGAGCAGGAAGACGTCGTAGCGGGAGAGCAGCAGGGATGCCAGGCCGGCGCGGGCCGCCTGGCCGCCGGAGAGCGCGGTCATCGGCAGGTCGAGGCCGACGGCGAGACCGAGGTCGGCGGCGACCTCCTCGGCACGCTCGTCGAGGTCGGCGCCGCCGAGCGCCAGCCAGCGTTCGAGCGTCTCGGCGTACGCGTCGTCGGCGCCGGGCGTCCCGTCGACGAGGCCCTGGGTCGCCTCGTCCATCGCCCGCTGTGCGTCGGCGACGCCGGTGCGGCGGGCCAGGAACTCCCGCACCGTCTCGCCCGGACGCCGCTCCGGCTCCTGCGGGAGGTGGCCGACGGTGGCGGTGGGCGGTGAGAGCCGCAGCTCCCCCCGCTCCGGCCGGTCGAGCCCGGCGAGCAGTCGGAGCAGGGTCGATTTGCCGGCGCCGTTGACTCCGACGAGACCGATCACGTCGCCGGGCGCGACGACGAGGTCGAGCCCGGCGAAGAGGGTGCGGTCGCCGTGCGCGGCGGTGAGGTCCTTGGCGACGAGTGTGGCAGTCATCAGGGTGCCGATCCTAACGACCTGGGGAGCAAGAGGGAGCGGGTTCCCGACGCCCTGCGACTCCGCCTCCCGCGTCGTCGTCGGTCACCGACGCTCCTTCCCCGAGCTCTCAGCTGCTATCGAGCACGGGAGGCCCCATCCTCCTCCCTCCTCCGCCCTGGATCCGAAGCCGCACGACGCCGCTCCCTGATCCACTCCCTCTTGTTCGACGGAGACCCGGTCGCTGTCGCGGTCGACGGCTGCCAGGAGGGACTGCTCCTCCGCCTGGCTCGTCCACCGGGCCCCGCCGCTGGTCTCGAAGCCGGTGCGGGGCGGGGCGGCCGGGGCGCTCGGGTCGGCCGCCGCGGGGACGGCTGCCAGGGGCGTGGCGAGCAGGGCCGCGACTGCGGCCAGGGCCAGGTGTCGGCGGCCGATTCGGCGCGCGGTCGGTGTACGGGGTGTCATGGGCGGCTTCCTCCCTGGGTGCGGCCGACGGGACGCGGTGGCGTCACGCCTTCGGGGCGGGCTGCGGGGGGCTGCCACGGGTCGGGACCCGCGGTGGCGCGTACGAGGGGCTGTCCTGCGATCCGTGATGGATCGGCGGGCTACGGGACGGACCCGAGGCCGGAGGTGCCGCCGACGAGCGGGAGCGTCGCGGACGTACGGGCCAGGTCGAGAGTGAGCGTGGGGGTGGAGTCCGGCGGCTCGATGAGGCCCCGGTCGGTTCCGGCCACGATCAGGGCGAGGCGGTGTCCGGCCGGGACGACGTGGTCGGTGGCGGCGAGGCGGAGGGTGATCGTGTGGGCCCGGCCCGGGGTGAGCGGGCGGCCGTGCCCGGCGGAGGCGTGGGTGCCGAGATCGGCCCAGCCCCGGCTGAACACGGTCCGGTCGACGGTGGCCGTGTCGGCCCGGGTCTCCTTGAAGCAGGCACTGTCCCCGGTGGTGCTCGCACCCCAGCAGGTGCGTCCGGGGAGCGTGGTGATGCCTTCTCCGGACGCGCCGTAGTCGCGGACGGTGTCGGGGCCGAGGTCCACGAGGACGGCGGAGAGATGGGCACTCGACGTGGTCGGGGTGGCGGTGACGGTCACCGTGGACGCCCCGGACAGCCGCAGGTCCCGGGAGAGCGGCGGGGTACGGAAGGCGGCCTTGGCTGCCGTGGGGCGGTCCGCGTCGGCGGCCCATTCCAGCTCGTTCAGCGCGGGGTCGTCGGTGAACGTCTCGGTGGCGCCGGGGCGGGCGGGCCGCAGCCCCAGGGTGCCGACGCCGGGCGCCGCTCCGGGGCGGGGGCGCACGGTGACGGCGTGGGTGGTGCGCGGCGGCCAGACGCGGTCGGTGGACCACTGGCCGGGACTGCGTTCGATGTCGGCCATCGGTTCGCGTTCGATGCCGTTGTCGTAACCGAGGAGGTAGTGGTCGAACCAGCGGTGCAGCGTGTCGACCCACTCGGCGCGCCGGAAGTCGAAGGGGTCGACGTGTCCGGTCTGCGACAGCCAGATCCTGCGTTCCACGCCCCGGGCCGCGAGCGCGTCCCACCACTGACCGAGGTGCTTGGTGCGGACGTTGAGGTCCTGCATGCCGTGCACCGCGAAGACGCTGGCCCGTACCTTGCGTGCGTCCTTCACGTAGTCGCGCTCGGTCCACAGCCGGGTCCAGTCTCCGGTGCGGGGCGCCCCTTCGACGAGCCGGCGCTGGACGGCGGCGCAGCGGCCGCGCGCCTCGGGGCTCTCCACCCCGTCGGCAAGCCAGTCCGGTCCGCCGTCGTACAGCGGCGCGCCCTGGGAGAAGTAGTAGTCGTACCAGGAGGAGATGGCGCCGATGGGGACGATGGTCCGCAGCCCGTCCACCCCGGTCGCCGCGACGGCGTTGGCGACGGTGCCGTCGTAGCTCTTGCCGATCATCCCGGTGCGGCCGTTGGACCAGTCGGCCGTGGCGTGCCGTCGGCCGGTGCGGGTGGTGTAGCCGCGGGCGCGGCCGTTCAGCCAGTCGATGACGGCCTTGGCGGAGGTGACGTCGGAGGGGCCGCCCACGTCGACGCAGCCGTCGGAGCGGTTGGTGCCGGCCAGGTCGACGGCGGCGAAGGCGTAGCCGCGCGGCACGAAGTAGTTGTCGTAGTACAGCGGGAACTGCACGGGCCTGCCGTCGGCGTCGTACGTCTTGAGCTGGCTCTCGTTGCCGCGGCCGCAGCAGGAGTAGTAGGGGCTGGCGTCCATGATGACGGGTATCCTGCGGCCCTGCCGGGCGGGTTCGCGGGGCCGGACGATGTCGACGGCGACGCGGTCGTTCCTTCCGTCCCCGTCGCCGTCGAGTCCGGTGTCGACCCAGACGGACTCGCGGACGGCGTTCTCGTACGAGTGGACGGGCCTGCTCACCGGCGGTCCGCTCGGCTGGTGTCCGTCGGCGGACGGGCCGGCCTTCCGGCCCGTGGCGGCGCCGGCCTCGGCGCCCTGTGCGCCCGCCGGTGCGAGCAGCGTGGTCGTCAGGGCGGCGAGGGCCGCCACCATCAGCGATCGGTACGTCAAGCGGGTGCCCCGCGCACGAATCGGCATGCGCGGAAAGTACCCCCTGTCAACTCCGGTGCGACAGAGGGCGATTGCTGATCGGCGTGGCGTGACCGGGCCGGGACGCCGCCGGGCTGCCATGCCGGAGGAATGGCCGACGTGTGACAACGGCGACCATGGACATGACTAACAGGAAGGCCCCTGCGCAGGGTCCTGGCAAGTGCTCAGAAACCCGTCCAACCGACGAATTGGAGCATTCGTGCACCGCAGACTCATCGTCCCCGGCGCCCTCGCGGCCTCCCTGTTGCTGGCGGTCCCGGCCTCGGCTGCCGGGGGAACCGTTGGCGCGCCGGGCATCGGCGACCCCTACTACCCGGCCGGCGGCAATGGCGGCTACGACGTGTCCCACTACGACCTGCGGCTGAAGTACCGGCCCGCCACCGACCTGTTGGAGGGCACGGCGACGATCCTCGCCACCACCACGCAGGCGCTGTCCCGCTTCAACCTGGACTTCGCGCTGGACGTGTCCGAGGTGCGGGTGAACGGCAGGAAGGCCGCGTTCGCCAGGAGCGGCGAACAGGAGCTGGAGATCACCCCGGCGTCGCCGCTGGCGAAGGACAGGGCCGTCTCGGTGGTCGTGCGGTACGCCGGAAAGCCGTCCGAGGCGAAGGTCGGCGGCTGGACGTCCTGGGTCCGTACGCCGGACGGCGCGGTGGCCGCGCAGGAGCCGGAGTCGGCCGTCTGGTGGTACCCCAGCAACGACCACCCGCTGGACAAGGCGACGTACGACATCTCGGTCTCGGTGCCGGACGGCACCCAGGCGATCAGCAACGGCACGCTCCAGTCGCAGAGTTCGAAGCTCGGCTGGACCCGCTTCAACTGGCGCTCCACCAAGCCGCAGGCTACGTACCTGACGACGCTGGCGATCGGGAAGTTCGACATCACCACGGACACCACGGCGGACGGGCTGCCGGTCGTCAACGCGTACAGCAAGGACCTCGGCGCCAACGCCGGTGCGGCGCGCGCCAGCATCGAGCGGACCGCCGAGGTCGCCGAGTGGCTGACGGAGGTGTTCGGTCCGTACCCGTTCGACGCGCTCGGCGGCTACTCCCCCAACGTGACGAGCGGATTCGCGCTGGAGACGCAGACCAGGCCGTTCTACAGCCCGAAGCAGTTCGCGAACGGTTCCAACGTCTCGGTGGTCGTCCACGAACTGGCGCACCAGTGGTACGGCGACAGCGTGTCCGTCAAGGGCTGGAAGGACATCTGGATCAACGAGGGCTTCGCCCGGTACAGCCAGTGGCTGTGGTCGGAGAAGGAGGGCGAGGGCACCGCGGGGGAACTGGCCGACCACACCTACGCCCTGCACCCCGCGGACGACCCCTTCTGGACCGTGAAGCCGGGTGACCCGGGCCCCGACGACCAGTTCCACGGAGCCGTCTACGACCGCGGGGCGCTGGCCCTCCAGGCGCTGCGCGACAAGCTGGGCGACGAGACGTTCTTCGAACTGCTCAAGGGCTGGCCCGCCGAGCATGCGTACGGGAACGCGTCCGTGGGCGACTTCGTGTCCTACGCCGAACGGGTCTCGGGCACGCCCCTCGCCGACTTCTTCGACACCTGGCTGTACCAGCCGTCGCGGCCCGGGGCCCCGGCCGGGACGCGCCTGGCGCACGCACCTGCGAAGGCCGAGCGGCCCGCGTCGTGGCAGAAGATCGCCGCGACGAACACGGTCCACGACCACCGCTGACGGTCCGGCCGCCCGAACCGTGCTCCGGGTTCCGTCGCCCTCTTCCTCCCGGTGGGCGACGGAACCCGCTCCCGCGCACGGAACGGACCGGCCCGTGCTCAGGTCGGCCGACGCGGCGCGCCGGCCCGCTGTCCGACGTGCGTCCGGTCACCGCGCACGGTCGCCCGGTGCGCCGCCCGCGCCCGGCGCGCGTACGGCAGATAGCGCAGCCTCTCGGGAAGCACGGGCACCACGCGCCGCACCACCGCGCCCAGCCGCCGCAGTCTCCGCTCCTGGGCGTCCGTCCACTCCAGCCCGATCGCCTCCCGCGCCTCCGGCGGCATCAGGCCGATGGTCACGAAGCGGCGGAACCGGGCCAGTGGCGGGAACAGCACCGGCCACAGCGCCCGGAGCACCGGCCGCAGCGGCAACGGCCCCCGGTCCGGCGGGGGTACGGGCCGGTCGGTCGCGAGCAGATCGTCGACGACGACGGTCCGCTCGATCTCCTCGTCGAGCGTCTTGCGGAAGTACGGCCAGAACTCCTCGATCGTCTGTGGCATGTCCCGGTCGTGGATGCCCAGAACCCTGCCCACCTGGAGCCATTCCCGGTACAGGGCCCGCTCCTGTGTCTCGGTGAAAGGCCGCAGCAGATAGCGCGCGGCATGCCGGTACACGGGAAAGCCGGTGGCGTGCACCCACGCGTAGGTGGCGGGCGACAGCGCGTGGTAGCGCCGGCCCCGGCTGTCGACCCCCTGGATGGTCCGGTGCAGCCGGCGGAGCCTGCGCCCCTCCTCGGCCGCCTCCTCTCCCCCGTACACCCAGAGCTGGAGCGAGCGCAGGGACCTCTCGCCGCGTCCCCACGGGTCCGTGCGGAAGACGGAGTGCTCGTCGACGCCCGCGCCGACCGCCGGGTGGGCGACCTGGAGGGTGAAGGCGGCGGGCAGCATCAGCAGGGCGCGGACGTCCCCGGAGATGCTCCAGAGCACGCCCCCGGGCGGCGGAGGGACGGGGTCGTGCGGCGCGGGGGCGGGGTCGACGCCTCGTGCCGGCGCAGTGCTCATACGGTGCTCCCGGCGGTCGGCCGGGCGTACGGCTGGGGCGCCCGGTCCCGGTACGTACCAGTATGCGGTCCCGTGCCCGGACGTGGCCCTCCTCCCTGGCGTACACGCCACGGGCATGCTCCCGCCGGCCACTCCGCTGCTCCTCCCGCGCCGCGGGAAAGCGCCCCGGAACACGGGCGACCGGGCCGCGAGCCTCGCCTGACGGGCCGTGGCCCCGGCCACCGGCCACGCCCCCGGACTGCCGTGTTCTACTGAGGGCTCGTACGCCGCACCCGTCTTCGGAGGTCGTCCCGTGGCCCGGCTCCTCGTTCGTCCCGGTGTGGATCCCGACGAGCCGGAGGTGCCCGTCGTGACGCTCGTCGTCGACCCGGACGGCCCGCCCGGTGAACGCGCCGTCGCACGGCTGGGCGACTACTGCTACGAGGGCGACGGGGCCTTCCACCTGCTGCCGACCGACGGCTGGGTCGAGCACGCCCTGGACGGCGACCGCCTGGAGGTCGCCGTCGCCGTGTACCCGTTCGCGCTGGGCCAGGTCGATGTGGACGCGTCGGCCTTTCCCGGCCGCTCGGCGGTCGACCCCGAGGCGGCGATGGTCCTGCGCGCCGAGTGCGCGGTGGATCCCGAGCAGTACGCTCTGACGCCTCCGCTGACCGCGGTGTTCACCGCGGGCCCGGACCGCGCGCCCGACGAAGTGGCCGCCGACGGGGACGACTGGCCGATCGTCCTCGGTCTGCGCCCCGAGCGCTGAACCGGCCGCCGCAGGGCACCCGGCCCCGCCGTGACGGGGCCGCGCCACCGGCCGGGGCCCGGTGGCTCAGAGGTCGTACACCGTGACCGCTATGCCCCGGCTCAGCAGGCGGTTCTCCAGAAGCGGTTCGATCCTGGACCATGTGCCGCCCGCCAGCCCGCAGCCGATCCGGGGCATGTGGACCGACGCCCCCAGTGCGACCGCCCGGTCGGCCACCGCCCCCAGCGCCGTGTCGATCGCCTCGTAGCGCACTGGAACCCCCTTGCTGCCCCTGCGCATCCCCCGCTGGCCCACCATGTTCGCCACCCATATGTACGGGCTCACCTGGACGAACTGCGCGGCGCCGAGCGAGAAGTCGTTGCCCGCCCGCTCCCGGTGCCAGCGGCGGTAGGCCGCCTCCGGTTCGGGCCAGCGGCGCGAGACCGCCAGGACGAAGCCCTTGCCCCAGCCGCCGAGGTCGTTGCAGACGTGCGCGATCAGTTTGACGCCGCTGCCCTGCGGCGCGGTGGCGTCGCCCCGGATGTACGTGATCTCCGACATGGTGGCACCATACGGGCCGGCACCGACATCGCACGCGGGGCGGCGGGAGCGCAGCGGGCCCGCGCATCACCCGCCACACGGCCACCGGGCACTTTCACAAGTGTGGTGAGACAGCAATACTGTTGAACCGTTGCGGGCGGGTTCGGCCGTTCACCGCCGGGCCGGAGTGCGAGGAGCAGACATGGCGACCGGGACCGAGGATCCGACAGCGCTCACCGTCGACGAGCTGGCGGCCCGCGCCGGTGTCACCGTGCGCACCGTACGTTTCTACAGCACTCGGGGGCTGTTGCCGCCCCCGGTGATCGGGCCGCGCCGGGTCGGGCACTACGGGGCCGAGCATCTGTCCCGGCTCGCGCTCATCGAGGAGCTCCAGCACCAGGGCATGACGCTGGCCGCGATCGAGCGCTACCTGGAACAGCTGCCGCCCGACCTCAGCGCCCAGGACCTGGCGATCCACCGCGCTCTGGTGGCGTCCTGGGCGCCGGACTCGGCGGAGGACGCGACGCGCGCGGAGCTGGAGCGCCGGGCGGGCCGGGCGCTGAGCGAGCAGGACATCGCGCGGCTGGCGGCGATGGGGGTGCTGGAGCGTGCGGAGCCGGTCGACGACGGCTACCGGGTGGACCCGGGGCTGCTGAGGCTCGGGGTCGAACTGCTCGGGATGCCGATCGCGCACGAGACGATCCTGGCCGCGCGGACGGTGCTGCTGGAGCACTCCCGGTCCGCCGCGCAGGAGCTGACGCGGCTGTTCCGGGACGAGGTGTGGGGCCCGTACCGGGAGCGGGAGTCGGATCCGGGGCACGTGGCGGCGATGAAGTCGCTGTCCGCCCATATGCAGCCGATGGTGATCCAGGCGCTGGTGACGGCGTTCCAGCGGTCGTTGAAGGAGGAGCTGCGGGCCGCGTTCACGGCGGAGTGAACGCGGCCCGCGGGGGCGGGGTCCCGCCGCGGCGGGTCAGTCGCGGAAGGTCTCGCCCCTCTCGGCCTTCTCCACGAGCAGCGCGGGCGGCAGGAAGCGCTCGCCGTACCGTTCGGCGAGTTCCCGGGCGCGGGCCACGAAGCCGGGCAGGCCGCCCGCGTACCCGTTGATGTACTGGAGCACGCCACCGGTCCACGGCGGGAATCCGATGCCCATGACGGAGCCGATGTTGGCGTCGGCGACGGAGGTGAGGACGTTCTCCTCCAGGCAGCGGACGCTGTCCAGCGCCTCGGAGAACAGCATGCGCTCCTTCATGTCGACGAAGGGGACGTCGGTGCCGGGACAGGCGTCGGACCCGCCCGCGGCCGGGTCCTCGGAGCGGCCGAAGTGCTCCCGCAGTCCGGGCCACAGGCGGACGCGCCCGCCGTTCTCGTCGTACTCGTAGAAGCCCGCGCCGCCGCTGCGTCCGGGGCGGCCGAACTCGTCGACCATGCGGTCGATCACAGTGTCCGCCGGGTGCGCGTCCCAGGTGCCACCGGCCTCCTCGACAGCCCGCCTCGTCTCGTCACGGATCCTGCGGGGCAGGGTGAGGGTCAGCTCGTCCATCAGGGACAGGACCTTCGCCGGGTAGCCGGACTGCGCGGCGGCCTGCTCGATCGACGCCGGTTCGACGCCCTCGCCGACCATGGCGACGCCCTCGTTGATGAACTGTCCGATGACGCGCGAGGTGAAGAAGCCGCGGGAGTCGTTGACGACGATCGGGGTCTTCCTGATCTGCCGGACCAGGTCGAAGGCGCGGGCCAGGGCCTCGTCGCCGGTCTTCCCGCCCTTGATGATCTCGACCAGCGGCATCTTGTCCACGGGCGAGAAGAAGTGCAGCCCGACGAAGTCGGCGGGGCGCTCGACGCCCTCGGCGAGGACGGTGATGGGCAGGGTCGAGGTGTTGGAGCAGAGCAGGGCGTCCGGCGCGACGACGTCCTGGATCTCCTGGAACACCCGGTGCTTGAGCGCGGTGTCCTCGAAGACGGCCTCGATGACGGCGTCGCAGCCCGCCAGGTCGGCCGGGTCGGCGGTCGGGGTGATGCGGGCCAGCAGCTCGTCGCGCTTCGCCCCGGTGGTGCGGCCCCGGGAGAGCGCCTTGTCGAGGAGCTTCTCGCTGTAGGCCTTGCCCCTGGCTGCGGCCTCGGCGGAGACGTCCTTGAGGACGACGTCGATGCCTGCGCGGGCGCAGGAGTAGGCGATGCCGGCGCCCATCATCCCGGCGCCGAGGACGGCGACCCTGCGGACCTTTCGTTCCTCGACGTCCTTGGGGCGGCTGGCGCCGGAGTTGACGGCCTGGAGGTCGAAGAAGAACGCCTGGATCATGTTCTTGGCGACCTGGCCGGTGACCAGTTCGGTGAAGTAGCGGGCCTCGATGGTCAGCGCGGTCTCGAAGTCGACCTGCGAGCCCTCGACCGCGGCGGCCAGGATGTTGCGGGGCGCGGGCATCGGGGCGCCCGCGAGCTGCTTCTTCAGGTTGGCCGGGAAGGCGGGGAGGTTCGCGGCGAACTTCGGGTGCGACGGGGTGCCGCCGGGGATCCTGTACCCCTTGACGTCCCAGGGCTGCTGGGACTCGGGATGGGCGTCGATGAAGGCGCGGGCCTTGTCGAGCATCTCCTCGCGGGTGGTGGCGACCTCGTGGACGAGACCGTTCTCCAGGGCGCGCCGCGGGGTGTACTGGGTGCCCTGGAGAAGGACCTTCAGCAGCGCGTCGGTGATGCCCATGAGGCGTACGGTGCGGGTGACTCCGCCGCCCGCGGGCAGCAGGCCGAGGGTGACCTCGGGCAGGCCGATCCGGGAGCCGGGGGCGTCGAGGGCGACGCGGTGGTGGGCGGCGAGCGCGATCTCGTAGCCGCCGCCGAGGGCCGCGCCGTTGATGGCGGCGACGACGGGCTTGCCGAGGGTCTCGATGCGGCGCAGCGCGTTCTTGATGGCGGTGCCGGTGTCGAACGCCCGCTGGGCGTCCTCGGGACGGACCTTGATCATGTCCTTGAGGTCGCCGCCCGCGAAGAAGGTCTTCTTCGCGGAGGTGTAGATGATGCCGCGGATGGAGTCCTTCTCGGCCTCGGCGCGGTCCGCGACGGCGGCGATGGAGTCCTTGAACGCCTGGTTCATCGTGTTGGCCGACTGGTCGGGGTCGTCCAGCACCAGGGTGACGACGCCGGTCTCGTCCTGTTCCCAGCGGATGGTCGTGCTCTCGGTCATTGCGGTTCTTCTCCGTAAGAGAGGGGGCGGCAGTGGACGGCGTGGGCGAAGGAACGGGGTCGGGGTGCGTGGATCGCATGGCGGAGGACCGATCCATGGCGAATGGGGGCCTCCCCTGCTCGTGCGAAGCCGAGAGCCCGGGGAACACGGTGAGGGACGACGACGCCGTGAGACGCGCGCCCCGACCCCGCGACGCCACGCCACCCACTGCCGGCCCCTCACGGGTGGCCGGGGACGGTCAGAGACGTTCGACGACGGTGGCGATGCCCATGCCGCCGCCGACGCACAGGGTGGCGAGCCCGTACCGCTGGTCGCGGCGCTCCAGTTCGTCGATGAGGGTGCCGAGGATCATCGCGCCGGTGGCGCCGAGCGGGTGGCCCATCGCGATGGCCCCGCCGTTGACATTGATCCGGTCGAGGGAGAGGTCCATGTCCCGGGCGAAGCGCAGGACGACACCTGCGAACGCCTCGTTGATCTCGACGAGGTCGATGTCGTCGATGGTGAGTCCGGCCTTGGCGAGGGCCTTGCGGGTTGCGGGCGCGGGACCGGTCAGCATGATGGTGGGTTCGGAGCCGGAGACGGCGGCGGAGACGATCCGGGCGCGTGGCGTGAGCCCGTACCGTTCGCCGACCTCCTCGTTGCCGATCGCGACGAGCGCGGCGCCGTCGACGATGCCGGAGGAGTTGCCCGCGTGGTGGACGTGGTCGATCTTCTCGACCCAGTGGTACTTCTGCAGCGCGACCGCGTCGAAGCCTCCCGCCTCGCCGATCGCTGCGAAGGACGGCTTGAGGCCGGCGAGCGTGTCGGCGGTGGTGCCGGGCCGCATGTGCTCGTCGTGGTCGAGGACGACGAGACCGTTGCGGTCCTTGACGGGGACGACGGAGCGCGCGAACCGGCCCTCCTTCCACGCCTCGGCGGCGCGTTCCTGGGAGAGCGCGGCGAACTCGTCGACGTCGCGCCGGGAGAAGCCCTCGATGGTGGCGATGAGGTCGGCTCCGATGCCCTGCGGGGCGAAGCCGGTCTGGAAGCTGGTCATCGGGTCCATGGCCCAGGCGCCGCCGTCGGAGCCCATCGGGACGCGGGACATCGACTCGACACCGCCCGCGAGGACGAGGTCCTCCCAGCCGGAGCGGACCTTGGCGGCGGCCAGGTTGACGGCTTCCAGGCCCGAAGCGCAGAACCGGTTCTCCTGGACGCCCGCGACGGTGTCCGGGAGTCCGGCGGCGACGGCGGCGATGCGAGCGATGTCGGAGCCCTGGTCGCCGAGCGGGCTGACCACGCCGAGGACGATGTCGTCGACGGCCGCCGGATCCAGGCCGGGGAAGCGGGCGCGGATCTCGTGGATGAGGCCGACGACGAGGTCGATCGGCTTCGTGCCGTGCAGGGCTCCATTGGCCTTGCCGCGGCCGCGCGGCGTGCGGATCGCGTCGTAGATGTACGCTTCGGTGCTCAAGTCAGCAGCCTTTCGAGGGTGGTCGGTCGGCGGGGACCGAGGGGCGGCCGGGAGGCCGTCGGGGAGGTCGGACGGGGCGGATCAGGCGAGCAGCGACCGGCCGATGATCTCCTTCATGATCTCGGTGGTGCCGCCGTAGATGGTCTGGATGCGGCCGTCGGTGAACGCCCTGGCGACCGGATACTCGGCCATGTAGCCGTATCCGCCGTGGAGTTGGAGGCAGCGGTCGGCGACGCGCTTCTGGAGTTCGGTGGCCCACCACTTGGCCATCGAGGCGTGCACGGCGTCGAGTCCGCCGTCGGAGTGGTCGACGATGCACCGGTCGACGAAGGTGCGCGTGACCGCGCATTCGGTGGCCATCTCGGCGATCTCGAACCGGATGTGCTGGAGCTTGGAGAGCGGCCGTCCGAACGCCTCGCGCTCCTTGACGTACCGGGTCGTGATCTCCAGCAGATGTTCGGCGGCGGCGATCCCGGCGACCGCTATGCCCAGCCGCTCCTGGGGCAAGTTGGTCATCAGGCGGATGAACGCGCCGTCGCGTTCACCGAGCAGGTTCTCCTTGGGGACGCGGACGTCGTTGAAGAAGAGTTCGGCGGTGTCCTGGGACTTCTGCCCGATCTTGTCGAGGTTGCGGCCCCGTTCGAAGCCCTCGGCGCCGCGCTCGACGACGATCAGCGAGAGGCCCTTCGCACCGCCTTCGGGGGTGGTCTTCGCGACGACGACCACGAGGTCGGCGAGGATGCCGTTGGAGATGAACGTCTTCGATCCGTTGAGCAGCCAGTGGTCGCCCTGGTCCTCGGCGGTGGTGCGGATGCCCTGGAGGTCGGAGCCCGCCCCGGGTTCGGTCATGGCGATGGCGGTGACGGTCTCGCCGCTGCAGAAGCCGGGCAGCCAGCGTCGCTTCTGTTCGTCGGTGGCGAGGCCGGTGAGGTAGGGGCCGACGATGTCGTTGTGCAGTCCGAGGGCGAGGCCGGGGGCGCCGGCCCGGGTGAACTCCTCGGCGAGGACGGCGCTGTAGCGGTAGTCGGTGGTGCCGCCGCCGCCGTACTCCTCGGGCACGGCGAGGCCGAGCAGCCCCTGCCGTCCGGCCGCCCGCCACGCCTCGCGGGAGACGATGCCGTCCTTCTCCCACTGCTCGTAGTGCGGGAGCACCTCCTTGTCGAGGAAGGTGCGGACGGTCTCGCGGAACGCGTCGTGCTCTTCGGTGAAGATCTGCCGCTGCACTGCGGGCCTCCTGGGGCCGGTGGTGGTCGTCGTGGTTCGGCCGGGCCGTCCGGCTCCGCCTGGGCCGGGGTGTGGTCGGTCCCGTCAGGCCGGGGGCGCGCCCCCGGCCCCGCCGAGCCCGGGGACGTCCCAGTCGGCGGCGACGGCCTCGGTGTCCGAGCCGGGCCGCGCGGGCCCGCGGCGTACGGTGACGGGGGTGGCGGAGAAGCGGGGCGCGGGGGCCGGCTGGGTGAGGCCCTCGTGCTCGACGAAGGTGGAGCGGGCCGCCAGGTGCGGGTGGTGCGGGGCCTCGCGGAGCGAGAGGACAGGCGCGACGCAGGCGTCGCTGCCCGCGAACACCTCGGTCCATTCCGCGCGGGTGCGGGCCCGGAACCGATCGGCGACGAGGGCCCTCAGTTCGTCCCAGCGCGTCACGTCCGACCGGTCCGGGGCCTCACCGTCGATGCCGAGCAGCGTGCTGAACTCGTCGTAGAACCCCTGCTCCAGGGGGCCGACCGCCATGTACTCGCCATCGGCGGTCTCGTACGTGCCGTAGAAGGGGCAGCCGCCGTCCAGAAGGTTGGAGCCGCGCCGGTCCTGCCAGCCGCCCGCCGCCAGCATGCCGTGGATCATCGTGGCGAGGTGGGCGGCGCCGTCCACGATCGCCGCGTCCACGACCTGGCCCCGGCCGCCGGGGGTACGGGCGTGCTGGAGCGCGGCGAGGACGCCGACGACGAGATAGAGCGAGCCGCCCGCGTAGTCGCCGACCAGGTTGGCCGGGACGGCGGGCGGCTCGCCGGGCTTGCCGATCACGGAGAGGGTGCCGGTGAGGGCGATGTAGGCGATGTCGTGCCCGGCCCGTTCGGCGAGCGGCCCCTCCTGCCCCCAGCCCGTCATCCGTCCGTAGACGAGTTTCG
This sequence comes from Streptomyces sp. NPDC002476, assembly GCF_042889785.1. NCBI lineage: Bacteria > Bacillati > Actinomycetota > Actinomycetes > Kitasatosporales > Streptomycetaceae > Streptomyces > Streptomyces sp. NPDC002476. The sequence goes on from NZ_JBIARH010000002.1 coordinate 249,137, forward strand.
GATTGCGGGCGAACGCGGCGTCCGGGCCGACCCCGAGGCGTTCGGCGACACCCGGCCGGTATCCCTCGATCAGGATGTCGGCGCGCGCGGCCAGGTCGAGCACCGTCCCGGGCCCGTCCGGGGCCTTGAGATCGACGACGACGGACCGCTTGTTGCGGTTGGTCAGGTCGTACGCGGGGTCGATGCCGAGCCCCGGGCCGCCGGGCCGGTCCACGCGGACGACGTCGGCCCCCAGATCGGCCAGGAGCATCGCGGCGAACGGCCCGGGCCCGATGCCCGCGAGCTCCAGGACGCGCACGCCCGTCAATGGGCCGTGTGATCCGTACCCGGTTGTCGCCATCGGGCCCCCAGCGGTATGACACAACTGATGTAACAGCGATGATGCTAAGAACGCACCGCCGCGCGCACAAGCCCTTCGGCCGGGCAAGCGCTTGGTCCTCCCCCGGGATCCTCCCCCATGGACACCGCCCGGCCGCACATCGCCACGGCCACGCCACCCCGGCAACATGCCGGTGTCCGGCAGCCCCGCGGCGGGCTGCCGGACACCGTTCGCTCCCAGTGGGCCCGGCCTCCGCCCCGGCGGGACCGGGCTTCCTCCTGGGCCGTGCCCTCGAAGAAACTGCCCAAGGGCTGTCCCGTAATCCCCGGCGGGCGCGCGACGACGGCTGCGGCACCTCGCCGCGCTGGCGGAACATCCGCATATGTCCAGCATGCGGACGCCCCTCCGCCTTGCGATGCACCGCATCCGACGCCGCGCGCTGGTCCACCACGGATTACGGGACAGCCCTTAGGACCAGGCGCAGTGCACATGCCGGCCGTGCCCGGGGTCGCCCGGCCGTCCGCGGTGAGCCGCTGCGCCTTCCGGAAGGCCTTCACCTTGGTCGTGGTGGCCGGTCCGAAGCTCGCGTCGACGGCCACGGCCTGACCCCGGAAGGTGAGCAGGTACTGGAGCGCGGTCACGCCCGCGCCCTTGCTCCCGGCCTTCAGGGTCGGCCAGTCGGCTGCGGCCGACTGCGCGGCCGTTGCTCCGACGCCGCCCGGGGCCGCCGCCGGGCGGTCGCCCGCGGTGGCGAGGGAGGCGGCCGGTCCGGTGAGGACGGCCAGGGCCGCGAGGCCGGCGGCGAGCCGGACGGCGGTGCGACGGGTGCGGGTGGACGGTGCGTCCATGGGTCACTCCGTAAGAGGTCGCGCGCATAGGTGGGGCGGAGGAAGGAGCGGGGCGAGGGGCAAGCCCGGCAAGGCGGAGAAGGGAGGTGACGCGAAGGGGGCCCCTCCCATGCCTTTCGGGCCATGGGGGAGTCGTCGACCGACGACAACGCCGCCGGGCGCCGCCCATCGCCACGCAACGCCGACCCACCTGTCCGCGAGACCTCTAAGTTGTCAGGTGGCCCGGGAGGGCCGGAGACGGATGTCGTGCGGGTGGACGAGCCTGTTGCGCCGCATGGGTGGACGGCGGCGCGAACACTGCGGTCCAGGGAGATGGCGAGACGTCAAGTACCGCCATGTGCACCGAGGGTTGGCGGATCGCCTCCGCCGTCCCGCCCCTTCGGCTCGTGGTTGTGGTGACTGGTGTCCACCCCGTCGACCGGATAGGCGGACGGCGGTGCGGCGCCCACGGCCGGGTTGATCACCCCCAGCGCGACGAGAGCCGCTCCCGCCAGGGTTCCGGTCAGCGCGAGACGCACTCGAACGGGTGATGACTGAGGCATATTCAGACCTTCGTGTTCGTCGGATGAGAAGCCCTCGGGCACCGCCGCCGACCACGAACGCACAGGTGGGAGCGGCCCTTCGAGGGCCCGATGACGGGGTGGGGTCGCGGCGCCCGCCGGGCCGGCCGCTCCTCAACTGTGCAGCACCGCCGGGGGGTTTCACTACGATCTGCGTCCCGCGAATCGATGCGGCTGTGCAGAGCCACCATGCACGCCGCTGAACTGCGGTTATGCACACAGAGAGTCGGGAAGTGCCGATGACGGACAGCACCGTGACGAACGACGACGAACATCCGGGGCGGGATCTCGCGGAGTTACTGAGGAGTTGGTGGGAGTCCTCCGCGCGCGGCGGCCGCGAGAAGCCCACCCAGCAGTCGCTCGCCAAGCGGCTGGGGATCGACCAGACCACCCTGTCGCGGTATCTGAATCCCGCACACGCCTCCAACGCCCCGTGCCGGATCGTCGAGCAGTTGCACACGGCGCTGGGGGCACCCGCCGACGAACTGGTCCGGGCCCGTGCCCTGGCCGAAGCCGCGGCCGGATCCGCGTCGCCGAGGAGGCGTTCGAGGGCCGGGAACCGGCCCGCCCCGGCGACCTCCGGCGAGGGCGGGGACACACCGGCGACGAGGAACGACGCGGAGCCCGCGTCCGACGGTCCGGGCACCCCACCGGCCCCCGGGCACGGTACGGGGACCGGCCGGTGGGGCCGCTCCCGCGTCGCGTGGACGGTCGCGGCGGCCTTGGCACTCCTGCTGCTGCTGGTCGTCGGCTGGACCGCGTGGTGGCCGGGGCCGACGGCGGAAAGCGGCGACGCCAAGGCGGTCGCGGAGGTGTCCGATCAGCCGTCGGAGGGCACGGACTGGCCGCTGGCGCGCAGGGGGAACGTGCTGTGGAAGGCCCGTACGGTGCAGTTGCTGCTACGGGCGCACGGCTACGACGTGAAGGTCGACGCCGACTACGGGCCGGCCACCGCGGAGGCGGTCAAGAGGTTCCAGACAGCCCACGCCCTGACGGCGGACGGCAAGGTCGGGAAGGACACCTGGCCGCTGCTGATCACCACGGTCGATTCCCGCACGCGGGAGCCCGAGGCCGTCATGGCGGTGCAGTACCTGCTCCATCAGGCGGGGGTGGCGACCGACAGCACCGGCACGTACACCCCGTCGACGATGCGGTCGCTCAAGGAGTTCCAGGCATCCCGGAATCTGCCCGTGACGGGCGTCGGCGACGAGGTCACCTGGCGTGCCCTGCTCAACACCCAAGGCCCGGATCTGCACAAGTAGCCGCGTCGGAAAGGGTGGACGCGTCCGGGTCACAGCGCCCAGGCCACCAGCGTGCAGATCATCGAGACGGCCCAGACCACCCCCGCGACGATCCCGAGGGTCATGCCCACCGCGACCCGGCGCTGGGCGAGGTACACGGTTCCTGGTCGCGCAGACGTTCGATGTTCGGTCATGCGTACCAGTCTGCCCGTCATGATCGCCGGGCGACATCCGTACGCGTACTCAACCGGTGTCCACGCGCGATCGGTGTGCCACCCCAGCCATATGGCGACGCGTCAGGAAATCGCCTCCCGCAGCGCCCGACGGCACAGCGCGTCGGCACGGCGCGTGGTCTCCGGCTGGCGGAAGTCACGGGCGAGGAGCAGGGTGTGGGCGCAGGCGTTGTCCAGGCCGGTGCGGTGTCCGACCGAGACGAAGACCGGTTTGACGCCGTCCTGGGTGCGCAGCGCCCGGCCCACCTCCTCCTCTCCGTCGAGGAGCGGCGACCAGTCGCCCCGGCGGGGCCCGGGCTGCTCGTACGTGAAGGTGAACGGGTTCTTGGCGACACCGATCACGGGGAGTCCGGTGAGCACGCCGAGGTGGCTGGCGAGACCGAAGCGGCGCGGGTGGGCCAGGCCGTACCCGTCGCAGATCACGAGCCCTGGATCGACGGTCAGCGATTCCAGTGCGGCAAGCACGGTCGGGATCTCGCGGAAGGCCAGGAGCCCGGGGACGTACGGGAAGGCGACCCGGCCGACGGCGGTGGTCTCGGCGACCACGTCGAGCGTCGCGCCGTCGAGCACCACCGCCGCCGCCACGACGACATCGCGCTCGTCGTCATAGGCGACGTCGACTCCGGTGACACGGCCGGTCCCGGGCCGGGGTCCGGGTTCGTCGAGCACCACCCGGGCGCGGAGTGCGTCCTGGACGGCTCGGGCCTCGGTCTCGTCGACGGGTGTCGGGAACATTGTCATGGTGCTGTCGAGTGTACGAGCCGCCCGGCGCACGGCCGGGGCCCCGTCGGCGACCGTCCCGTAGCCTGGCGATCATGTTCATACTCGAATTGACCTACACCGCCCCGCTGGAACGCGTGGACGCGCTGCTGGCGGACCACGTCGCCTGGCTGGAGCGGCAGTACGCGGCCGGGGTGTTCATCGCCTCGGGACGCAAGAACCCGCGCGACGGCGGTGTGATCCTGGCGGTCGGGGACGACGTCGCCCGGATCGAGGAGATCGCTGCGGAGGACCCGTTCGTGGCGGGGGACGTGTGCGCGTACCGGATCACCGAGTTCATCGCGACGAAGACCTCGGAGGAACTCGCCCCGTACCGGCAGGAGCTCCCGTAGCAGAGAACCGCCCGCCGGATCCCGGACACCCGCGCGGAGGGTGGCGGGCGGCGGCGCGAGGACGGGGCCTACACCCCCGAGCGCGCCACGCGGCCTTGCACGCCCGCGGCCCAACAGCCGCCGTCCGGTGTGCAGTCGACGGTGTCGTACGCCCCCGTGTCGACCGTGCGCCAGGTGCGTCCGCCGTCCCGGGTGAGATCGGTTCCGGTCGGCCCGACCGCCAGGGCGCGCGATCTGCTGTGCGGCAGCCAGGCGACACCCGAGCGGTATTCCGCCGGGGGCAGGACGGATCTCCGCCAGCTGCGGCCCCCGTCACCGGTCACGGCCGCGGCGTCGGGCGACGGCTGTCCCGCGCGGTAGTCGCCGCCGACCGCGATGCCGTGGTGGCGGTCCCGGAACCCCAGCCCGAACACGCCGCGCGCGGGATCGCCCGCCGGGATCGTCGCCCCGGTCGCGGTCCAGGTCCGGCCCCGGTCGGCGGAATGCAGCACGCGCGCGGTGGCGGCGCCCCCGGTCGCCAGCCAGACGTCCTTGGGACCGGACGCGACCAGGCACTGGCCACTGGCGGCGAACGCCGCTTCGCCCTCCTGGGCCCGAGGCATGCCCTCGGTGGGCAGCACCCGCCAGTTCCGGCCGCCGTCCTCGGTCGACAGGATGCGGTACTTCCCGTCGACGGGATCACTCATCGCCAGTCCGTGCCGGCTGTCGAAGAAGGTGAGGCAGTCGTAGAAGGCGCGGGCGTCGGTGTTGCGGAACGACTCCGTCCAGGTCGCTCCCCCGTCGTCCGTGCGCAGCACCCTGGACGCCTCTCCCTCCCCGATGGACAGAGCCACCGCGCGCCGGGCGTCGAACGCCTCGATGTCGCGGAACTCCAGGCCCTCCCCCGCCGCGCCGGGCGGTGACACGTCGTGCCAGTGGCGCCCGCCGTCGGTGGTCCGCAGCGCCGTCCCCCGGGATCCGGCGACCCAGGCGGTACGCCGGCTCACGGCGGCGAGACCGCGGAAGCGGGCTTCGGTTCCGGTGGCGGTGAGCGTCCAGACGGGCCGTTCGCCGGGCCGGTGACGCTCCCCGGGCGATGCCCCGGGATCCGGCGCGGCCTCGGTTCCCCGCACGACCCCGGCGCTCCGTTCGGCCGTCTCCGGTGCGGCGGCTGCCTCCGGTGCGGCCAGGGCGGCGGCCAGCGCCGCCACGCACAGCCCCCATGACATCAGTCGTCTCGTCGTTCCCTCGGCTCTCATGGCGCCGGAAGCTAACCCACGGGCCGCGCCCCGTCCAGGGTGCCGAGCCGCGAATCGGATACCCGACCGGCGCCCGGCGCCCAGTGACACAACTCACCCCGCCGTTCCGTGCACGCGGTCATGTGATCCGCCGTCTCTGTCTGTGCCGGGAACCGTTCATCTGGCCGGGAAAGGGAGCAAGGTCTTGTCCACCGTCATCGAGCAGTCCGTGCAGGCCCGCATGGTCGCTTCCGCTCCGCGGATGGAGACCCTTCCGGCCACTCTGCGGTACGACCGGAGAGATCCGTTCGCCGTGAGCATGGCGTTCCCGGCGAAGGCGACCCTGGAGGGCGCCGACGTCTCCTGGGAGTTCTCCCGGGAGTTGCTCGCCGCGGGGATGGACGGGGCCGCCGGACTCGGGGACGTGCGCATCAGGCCGTACGGATACGACCGCACGGTGCTGGAGTTCCACGCCGTCGAGGGGATCGCGATGGTCCACGTCCGCACCGCGGAGCTGCGCCTGTTCCTCGAACGCGCGCAGGAGCTGGTACCGGCCGGCGACGAGCACCGCTTCCTGGACCTCGACCGGGACCTGACCGATCTGTTCGACGGAACCTGACCGGTTCGTCCCTCGTCGCCCGGGAGCCTCGTTCCACCGCGTCGCCCGGCCGTCCCGTCGCGCATGGTCCCGTCGGCCCTCGGAGTCCGGACCGGATCCTGGCGGCGGGAGCGGGGGCGGTCGACGGGCCGTCAGCGTTGGAGTAACGCCCACGTCTTGCAGCCGCCGGAAGGGGCCAGCGCGGGAGCGAGCCCCCAGTCCCCTCCGTGCGAGTCGACCGCCGCCGCCAGCAACCACATGCTCTCGCTGCGGCGCTTGCGGCACTTCTCGGACTTCTCGACCGAGCCGTGGGGCGGATGCCGGTCGTAGAGGATCACGCGCAGCGCGTCGAACTGCCAGTGGACCCGCAGCAGCATCTCCCGGTCCGGGGTGAACCGGCAGGCGGCAGCGACCAGCTCGGAGGCGGCGAGCACGGCCGTCTCACGGAGTTCCGCGAGGCCGTGCCGTTCGAGGAGTTCGCCCACGGCTCCGCGTGCGACGCCGGCGCAGAACGCGCCACCCGGCAATGCGAACGAGTAACTGAGGTTGTCCACCATCGGCGGTCGAGGTCCGACCGGGACGGGAGCCGGGAGGCAACGCAATGCGCCCTTCATCAAGATGCTCACATTTCCAGTAATTGTGCTGACGATCACAACCGGGGTCAGTTGCCCCGTGTGAGACTTGCGCTACTGACGGTAGCGCACACTGGAGCACGGTGCTACCACTTGCCCGGTTCCAGTCATTTCGTTCAGCCGCTCCCCCGGAAAGGAACTTCCACCGTGCCCCCCAGAAGCACCCCGACCGCGCGGCAGCAACGCCTAGGGGCCGAACTGCGCAAATTGCGCGAACAGTCGGGGATGTCGGTGCAGCAGGCCGCCGCCCTGCTGGGTGTCGACCGCACCCGCATCCCGAACATCGAATCGGGCCGCTTCGGCATCAGCCCCGAACGGGTCCGCACCCTGGCGTTCAACTACGGCTGCCCCGACACCTCCCTGGTCGACCTGCTCGCCGAGATGGCCCGGGAACGGGCCAGGGGCTGGTGGGAGGAGCATCGCGGACTGCTGCTCCCGGGGCTGCTCGACATCGCCGAACTCGAACACCACGCGGCCGAGCTGACCACCTCGACCACCACCCACATCCCCGGCCTGCTGCAGACCGAGGAGCACGCACGGGCGCTCTTCGCCATGGCCGACCCCCCACTGCCCGGACCGGATCTGAACGCCCGGCTCGCCCTGCGGCTGCGCCGTCAGGATGTGCTGAACCGGGACCGGCCCCCGTCGTACGAGGCGGTGATCCACGAGGCGGCCCTGCGCATGCAGTTCGGCGGCCCGAAGGTGGCCCGCGCACAACTGGACCACATCCTCGCTCAGTCGGAACGGGACCTGATCACGGTCCGGGTCATCCCGTTCGCCGCCGGTGGACTGCCCGGCGCGGGACAGTCGTTCACTTACGCGGGCGCGCGGGTACCCCAGCTCGATAGTGTGCAACTCGATTCCTCGCACGGCTCGACGCTGTTGGACTCCGACATGCAACTACGAAGATATCGCGGCCTGTTGGGGCGCCTGCGAGCACTCGCGCTCCCGGTCGGGGAATCACGCGACCTCGTCCGAACCATAGCCCGGGACCTCTGACCCGGCACCGTCGAGAGGACAGAACCATGAGCGAGATCCACTGGGACGATCCCTTCTGCAGCGAGGGCGCCAACTGCTTCCGCTTCGGGCTCGACGACCGGGGCCGCGCGTACATCGGCTCCACGACGGACACCGACGTCCATGTCAGCGACTCCGTGGAGGCACTGCGGGCGCTGATCACCGCGGTCAAGTCGGGAGCGGCGGACCACCTGCTCTGACCCTCCGCCCCGCCCGCACGGCGCGGCGCCCCGCGGCGAGCACGACCGCTCCGAGTACGCCGACAGCTCTGAGCGACCCTCCCGCGCGGCCGGCCGGGCCTACGGGAGGACGCCGACGCCGATCGCCCCGGAAACCAGACAGAAGATGTCCGGTATCGCGGTTAGCTTCGGCCGCATGGATCACCCCGCCCGCCGGAACACGGACCGGCACCTCGTCGTCACCGGAGCATGCGCGAACAATCTGCGCGAAGTCTCCCTCGCCATTCCCAAGGAGCGCATCACCGTTTTTACCGGAGTCTCCGGGTCGGGCAAGTCGTCGCTCGTCTTCGGCACGATCGCCGTGGAGTCCCAGCGCCAACTGAACGCGACCTTCGGTTCGTTCATCCGCAACCGGTTGCCGAAGTACGAACGGCCCCGGGTGGACTCGATCGACGACCTGTCCGTGGCGATCGTGGTGGACCAGAGGCCGATCGGCGGCAACGTCCGCTCGACCGTCGGCACGGCGAGCGACATCTGGTCGGCGATCCGGGTGCTGTTCTCCCGGCACGGAACACCGAGCGCGGGCCCGGCGACCGCGTACTCCTTCAACGAACCGGACGGCATGTGCCCGGAGTGCGACGGCGTCGGACGCACGGTGCGACTCGACATCGACCGGGCGATCGATCCCGGCAAGTCGCTCAACGAGGGCGCGTTGTTGCTGCCCGGACTTTCGGTGGGCGGCTGGGAGTGGCAGCTGTACGCCAGGTCGGGAGCCTTCGACAACGACAAACCGCTCCGCGACTTCACCGAGGAGGAGATGCGGCTCCTGCTGCACGGCGGAGGGTTCACCGTGCGGGTGAAGGTGAAGTCGTCCGAGGCCGAGGTGCGATTCGAGGGCATCGTCGAACGCTTCACCCGGCTCCACCTGAACCGGGACACCGAGGGGCTCTCGGAGCGGCGGCGCGCGGCCACCGCGCGCTTCACCACGGAGTCGGTCTGTGCCTCCTGCGACGGCGCCCGGCTGAGCGCGGCGGCGCTCGCCACCCGGATCCACGGCCTCTCCATCGCCGACTACGGCCGGATGGAGGTCGCCGACCTGGTGAAGGTGCTGGCTGCGATCGACGATCCGGTGGCCGGCCCGGTGGCCTCGGCCGCCCGCGAACGGCTGGAGCGCCTGGTGGACATCGGTCTCGGCTACCTCAGCCTGGACCGCGAGACCTCCACACTGTCCGGCGGCGAGGGGCAGCGGCTCAAGCTGGTCCGGCACCTGGGCAGTTCGCTGACCGGACTGACCTTCGTCCTCGACGAGCCGAGCGTGGGCCTGCACCCGCGCGACGTCGGCCGACTGTGCGACCTCCTGGTCCGGCTGCGCGACCGGGGCAACACCGTCCTCGTCGTCGAGCACGACCCGGACGTGCTGGCCGTCGCGGACCACGTCGTGGACATGGGCCCGCGGGCCGGCGCCGACGGCGGACGCGTCGTCTTCGAGGGTCCGGTGGAAAGGCTGCGCCGAGCGGACACGCTCACCGGACGCTGCCTGCGCCGCCGGGCACGGATCAAGGACACGTTCCGGTCCCCCGCCGGATGGATGCCGGTGACCGGCGCCAGGCTGCACAACCTCAAGGGCGTGGACGTGGCGTTCCCGCGAGGTGTACTGACGGTGGTGACGGGCGTGGCCGGATCCGGCAAGTCGACACTGGTCTCGCAGGTGTTCACGCGGGCGTACCCGGACGCGGTGGTCGTCGACCAGGGCGCGATCACCGCGTCGTCGCGTTCGACCCCGGCGTCGTACCTCGGCGCACTGGACCCCATCCGCAGGATCTTCGCCCGGGAGAACGGCGTCGATCCGGGCCTGTTCAGCTTCAACTCCTCGGGGGCGTGCGGGAATTGCTCGGGCAAGGGTGTGATCACCACCGATCTCGCGTTCATGGACCCGGTGACCACCACCTGCGCGGTGTGCGAGGGCCGGCGCTTCGACGACGAGGTGCTGCGGTACCGGGTCGGCGGCGCGTCCATCGTCGATGTGCTGGAGATGACGGCCGCACCGGCCGCCCGCCTCTTCGACGACCCGGTCCTGGCGCGCAGACTGGGTGCGCTCGACGACGTCGGTCTGGCGTACCTGCCACTGGGCCGTTCGCTCAGCACGCTCTCCGGCGGCGAGCGCCAGCGCATCAAACTCGCCACCCGACTGCACCGGACCGGCGTCGTGTATGTGCTCGACGAGCCGACCACCGGACTGCACATGGCGGACACCGGCACGCTCGTCGACCTGCTGGACCGGCTGGTGGACGCGGGCAACAGCGTGATCTGCGTGGAACACGACCTGGATGTGCTCAAGCGCGCGGACTGGGTGATCGACCTCGGGCCCGACGGCGGACGGAGCGGGGGCGAGATCCTCTTCCGGGGAACGCCCGCGGGACTGCTCGACCACCCCACCTCGTTCACCGCCGCCCATCTGCGCCGGGACCTGGGCTTGGATCCGGGCCGCGGTCCGGGGCCGCTCCCGGGCCCCGCACGGGCCGACGCGACTGGTACGCACGCCTCCTGACCAGCGGTCGGAAGGGGGTTCGAGGAGGGACTTCGCGGGGGTTTCGGGGGGCGAGTTTGGCGACAGCCTTACCGCCGCCTTAACCTACGGTCTCGTAACCTACGTGTCCGTAGGTAAACCTCCCGTCCCCAGGAGTCCCCGTGACGATCACCGCTCCCCACCTCGGCAGTTCCCAGGCGTGGACCGACGCCCGGCTGCTGTACGCCCTGGAAGAGGTGGTCGAGAAGGAGCTCAACCGCCACCTCAAGGTCGCCAAGGACTGGATGCCGCACGAGTACGTGCCGTTCTCCGACGGGCGGAACTTCCCGGGCGTCTTCGAGGACGGCGAGGAGTGGCGGGCCGACCAGTCCAAGGTGACCGACATCGGCAGGACCGCCCTCGTCGTCAATCTGCTGACGGAGGACAACCTCCCGAGCTATCACCACGAGATCGCCACTCTCTTCGGCCGTGACGGCGCCTGGGGCACCTGGGTGCACCGCTGGACCGCCGAGGAGGGCCGGCACGGGATCGTGATGCGCGACTACCTGCTCACCTCGCGGGCCGTGGACCCGGACGAGCTGGAGCGGTTCCGGATGGCGCACATGTCGGAGGGCTTCGAGTCCGACAACCGCCATTCGATGCTGCGCTCCGTGGCGTACGTCGCTTTCCAGGAGCTGGCCACCCGCGTCTCGCACCGCAACACGGGCCATCAGTCGGGCGACCCGGTCTGCGACCGGATGCTGGCGCGCATCGCGACCGACGAGAACCTCCACATGGTCTTCTACCGCAACCTGCTCGCCGCCGCGTTCGAGATCGCCCCGGACGAGACGATGCGGGCCGTGCGCGACGTCGTCGTCGACTTCCGGATGCCGGGCCACGGGATGCCGGGCTTCGAACGGGCCGCCGCGCGGATGGCGATCGGCGAGATCTACAACCTGCGCATCCACCACGACGACGTGCTCCAGCCGGTACTGCGCTACCTGAAGGTGCTCCAGATCGACGGTCTGGGCCCCGAGGGCCTGCGGGCGCAGGAGGAACTGGGCCTGTACATGGGCGGCCTGAACGACGAGGCGGCGAAGTTCGACGAGAAGCTCGCCGCCCGCAAGGCGCGGATGGCCGCGCGCGCCGAGGCCTGATCCCCGGCCGGTCCTTCTGCCCGTCCGTCCCGGCCTCCTCGGGTGCGGGCCGGGGGGACGGTGTGCCGCCCCGGTCGTCTCCCCCGGCGGCCGGGGCCGGTGCCCGGCACCGGGCTCACACCGTCGCGCGCGGACCGCGCGCGTAGTGCTCGATCGCACTCCGGTACTGCCGCACGGACGGGTCCTCGCCGGCGGCGGCCAGCAGCTCCGGCACAGGCGCGCGGACGCGTCGTGCTCACCGGTGTGGAACAGGGCCACGGCGAGGAAGGTCCGCAGCGCCCCGTCGTCGGGGAACTCCTCGACGTCGCCGCTCAGCACCTCCACGGCCCTGTCGTACCGGTCGGGCACCCGGTAGGTGCTGACCAGCCCGAGCAGCGTGCCCCGCCCCGGAGCCGGGGCCGGGCGTGCTCAGGCCCGCCTGCGTTCGCTCCTGCGCAGCCGTTCCCGCTCCTTCTCGGAGAGGCCGCCCCACACGCCGAAACGCTCGTCGTTGGCCAGGGCGTACTCCAGGCACGCCACACGTCCCTCGCAGGCGTTGCAGAGCTGCTTGGCCTCACGGGTGGAGCTGCCGGGGGCGGGAAAGAAGAATTCGGGTCCCGCCTGCGCGCACAACGCTGTCTCCTGCCAGGCGAGTGCGGGGTCGGAAGCGGTGTTGATCAGCATGGCACCCACAATGCCCGGCCCCGATAAACAACCGATCAACGCGCCATCAATGCGGCGCGCCGGTGCTTTCCGGCCGACCTTGCGGTCTTCGCGAACGGCGCCAGGGCCGAACTCCGGCCGCACCCGCGTCGGTCACGCGGCGGCCGTCGCCCTCCGGAGGGTACAGCCCGGCCCGGGCCCGGGACACCCCCGGCGGCCCGCCCGCCTCCTGAGCACCGCGGCCTGCGTACCCGCCGGAGCCTCGTACCCGCCAGGGCTCGTAGCCGCCGGACCCTCGTTCCCGTGGCGGCCGCCCGCTCGCCGCCTCGTACTCACCGGGGCCGGGGCCCTGTCGGCGGCGCGTGGCACGATATGAGGCGCCGGGGCAGGTGCCGGGCGGGACGGCGGCCCGGCCACGCGGACAGAGGAACGACGCAGATGACAGAGGCCGGACCGGCACGGGCCGGGGCACCCACGGGGCGGTCCGCCCGGGAACTGCTGGAGCGGGCCGAACGACTGCTGGTCACGGCGCGCGCGGTGCTGACCGATCACGCGGGCGCCGTCGACGCCGTGCGCACGGCGCTGAACCCGCTGCTCGACGGCCTCGTCCGTCGCGAACTGTCCGCCATCCCGGTCTCGCGGCTGAAGGACGTCACCGAGGGGCGGTTGCGGCTCGGCGCCGTGGAGCAGGCCGGTTTCACCACCGTCGGCCAGGTCCACGAGGCGAACCGCTACGAACTGCGCCAGATCTCCGGCGTCGGCGCGCAAACGGCCGATCAGGCGCTGGCCGCGGCCGGCCAGATCGCCCACGCCGTACGGGACACCGTCGCGGTGCGGATCGACGTGGACGCCCCGGACGAGGCCACGACCGCGCTGGTCACCGCGTTGCACCGGCTGGTCGAGGCCGGTCCCGACGCCCGTCGGGCGGTGGACGCCGCAGGGCGGCTCATCGCGCGGCTGGAGCCTCTGACGGTCGCGGCGGGGCCCACGCGGGGGCGGCTGCGCCTGCTGCTCGGCGGACGGGAGGCCCGTGCCCGCGCGTTGACGGCCGCCGTCTCGGTGCGGGACGAGGTCGACGAGACTGCGGCGCGCGGACTGCCCCTGCTGTTCGGGCAGGTGTCGGCCGATCTGCTGCGGGAGGCGGACACGGGCCTCGCGGCCTGGGTCGACTTCGAGCTGCGGTCCGCCGAGTACTACAGCCTGATCGCCGAGCTGTCGGGCAGCGGCCCCGACCGGGACGCGGCGGAGGGTTTCATCCCGGCGGGGATCGCCGACCGGGTGCGCGGTCTCAGGCTGGACGACGCCCATCTGCGGGTCTCGCTGCGCGGCTACCAGTCGTTCGGGGCCCGGTTCGCGCTGGCGCAGAAGCGGGTGATCCTCGGTGACGAGATGGGGCTGGGCAAGACCGTGCAGGCCATCGCCGCGCTCGCGCATCTCGCGGCGCACGGCGAGACGCACTTCCTGGTGGTGTGCCCGGCGAGCGTGCTGATCAACTGGGCGCGCGAGGTCAGGGCCCGCTCCACCCTGCGGGCCCTGCCGGTGCACGGCCCCGAGCGGCACGGCGCCTTCGCCGAGTGGCGGGAGAGCGGCGGCGTCGCCGTCACCACGTTCGACGCCCTCCACACCCTGCCGGATCCCCGGGACTGCGGCGTGCGTCCCGGCATGCTGGTGGTCGACGAGGCCCACTACGTCAAGAATCCGGAGACCCGCCGCTCCCGGGCCGTGTCCGGCTGGACGGGACGCACGGAACGGGTGCTGTTCCTCACCGGTACGCCGATGGAGAACCGGGTCGAGGAGTTCCGCAGCCTGGTCCGCCATCTCCAGCCCGAACTGGCCCCTTCGGTCCGCACCACGCACGGGGCCGCGGGCTCGCAGGCGTTCCGCAGGGCCGTCGCCCCCGCCTACCTGCGACGCAACCAGGAGGACGTGCTCACGGAACTGCCCGCCCTGGTGCAGGTCGACGAGTGGGAGGAGTTCAGCGAGGAGGACCTCGCCGCCTACCGCGAGGCGGTGGACGCCGGGCAGTTCATGCGGATGCGCCGCGCCGCGTACGCCCGGCCCGGCACCTCCACGAAGCTGGACCGGCTGCGCGAGCTGGTCGCCGAGGCGGCGGAGAACGGGCTCAAGGTCGTGGTGTTCTCGTACTTCGGCGAGGTGCTCCACACGGTCGGGCAGGCCCTGGGAGGGGAGGTGTTCGGACCGCTGGCGGGAAGTGTCCCGGCGGCCCGGCGGCAGGACATCGTCGACGGGTTCGCCGCCGCCGACGGCCACGCGGTCCTGCTGAGCCAGATCCAGGCCGGTGGCACGGGCCTCAACCTCCAGGCCGCGTCGGTCGTCATCCTCTGCGAACCGCAGATCAAACCGACGATGGAGCATCAGGCGGTGGCCCGCGCGCACCGGATGGGGCAGATACGGACCGTCCGGGTGCACCGGCTCCTCGCCACCGACAGCGTCGACGAGCGGATGCTGGACATCCTGGCCCGCAAGGAGCGGCTGTTCGACCTGTACGCGCGGCGCAGCGACATCGCCGAGACGACGCCGGACGCCGTGGACGTGTCGGACGGGTCGCTCGCCCGTCGCATCGTCGAGGAGGAACAGCGGCGTCTGGCGTCACGGGCGGCCGACCCGGCGAACACCGCCGAAGCCTCCTCACCGGCCGGGACGGCCGACGTCGACACCACCGGCCCCGCGACGGGAGCCGGCTGACCGGGCCGGGTCAGGAGCCGTATGACGCCTGGTCAGGAGCCGTGCGCTGCAGGGGCGTGGGCGGCCCCGCCCGCGGTCGGCCCACCGGGGGCCGCCGCGCCGGTGTCCGGCGTGCCGGGGGCGGCGGTCCTGCCGGGCGTGGGCGTGTCCGGTGCGCCCTTGCCCGGAGCGGCGCCCGACGGGGTCTTCTCCGGTGCGGGCGTACTGTGGAGCCCCGGGTCGTGTGGATCGTAGCCCGGGACCGTGCCGTCCGGCTCGGCGACCAGCAGCAGTCCGGCCATGCCCAGGTCCGAGTGGCTCTGCACGTGGCAGTGGTACATCCAGGCCCCCGCTCCCACCCGTTCGCCCGCGATGACCTGGAAGCCGAAGGAGTCCGCCGGGCCGACGGTCCTCGTGTCGATGACGCGGCTCAGGTCGTCCGGGCCGGTGAGCAGGCCGGTCCGGTTGTCCGCCCAGCGGTGTCCGTGCAGGTGGAAGGTGTGGAAGAAGTCGCCGTGGGTGATCATCACGACTTCGAGCCGCTCCCCCAACGTGGCGCGGAAGTCGGGGGCCTGACGGGCCGGACTGTTGTTGACCGTTGTGCCGTTGAAGACGATGGTGATGGTCCTGTCCGGCAGGACGTCGCCCCTGCGGCGGACGACCAGGGGGCCGTACAGTCCCTTCCGGATGCCCTCGGTGCCGTGGTCCGTGCCGACAACGTGGTCGTGGTAGTGCCAGTAGCCCGCGCTGCCTTCCCACCAGGTGCCGTCCCGGCGCCTGCCCGGGGCGTGGGTGCGCCAGATGTAGGTACGGGTGCCGCCCGGTTCGGTCATGCTTCTGTTCAGCCGGGTGCCGTCGCTGGCGATGTCGTAGTCCACGCCGTGCGGGTGGAGGCTGACCGGCACGTCCGTGGTGTTGTGCAGCTCGATCCGCAGGGTGTCGCCCTCGTTGAGTTCGACGAGCGGTCCGGGGACCGTGGCCCTGCCCTTTTGCAGGCCGAACCCCATCCGTCCGTCCGGGAGCCTCTCCGCGTACATCCTCAGGCGGCGTGTGGCGCCGCCGGGCGGGGCGGTCCGCGGCACGGCGTGCGCCGGGCTCGCCTCGATCGCGCCGAGGGGCAACGATGCCGCCCCGGCTGCGGCCGCCACCCCGCCGCCCACCAGGAACCTCCGGTTGAAACTCCTTCTGTCCATGCCAAACTCCCCACTGCGTTACGGAATTTACGGAGTGTGTGCAAACGTGGCCGGATCGCGGGGCCGCCCCGGATCGCAGGGGAACGGCCCGGGCCGGAACCGGCCCTGATCGGGGAACCGCGGAAAGTGCGGAGACAACGGAGGTTACGGGGCGTGCGGCGGCTTCCGATGCTGCCGTGGTAGGCGGGGCGCGGCTGCCCCTCGGACGGCCCACACCGTTTCCCGGGGATCTCCCGCTCGTACGCACCCGGACGGAGCGCGCACCGTCCGCCACCGCGGCCTTTGACGCTCCCGGCCTCGGCCGCCGACGCCACGCCCGGCACGGGCGGACGGCCCCCGCGCGGCGCGCCGGGTCCCGGGCCGGGGCCGGACGGCGGCGCCGGGCGGGCTCGGCCGGACGGGCTCAGCCGCCCGTGGCCGCATGCCGGGGCATGTGGTCGCGGCCACCCGGATGCCGGTGGCGCCACACCCAGAACACCGTGCAGGACACCAGTGTCCAGCCGCCGAGCACCAGATACGGGAAGAGGAACTGGTGCCCCCGGTAGTAGACGGCGGTGTGCTGGGCGTTGACCGAGGCCCCGGGAGGCAGCCAGCGGCCGATGTACCCGAGGAGCGACGGCAGCAGCGGCCAGGAGACCGCGCCGCCGGAGGACGGATTGCCCAGCAGGATCATCACGCCCCAGGTGGGCAGCATCGCCCAACGCCCCATCAGGGTGTTGAACATGTTGAAGACCATGCCCGAGGTGAACATGGTGAACGCCAGGATCAGCCAGGAGTGGAGGAACGGCAGGTCCAGGGCGCCGATCAGCCAGTCGACGACCGCGGCGATCGCGAAGGCGCCGAGCAGCGAGTACGCGACGGTGAAGGCGATCCGCTCCAGCGGCACGAGCGCCCGCGCGTGCACGCTCAGCTGGATCGCGCCGACGAAGCCGACGATCACCGCGGCGAGCGAGATGTAGAAGAGGGCCAGACCGCGCGGATCGCCCCTCTGCAACGGTTTGACGTCCCGGACCGTGACCGGCACCCCGGTCTCGGCGCCGGCCTTCGCCGCGGCCCCGGTCAGCAGCTCGGCGACGGAGGCTCCCGCGGCACCGGCCACGTCCAGGGCGGCTCCCCGGCCGCCCGCGCGAATGACCGCGAAGACCTCCTGGGCCTCCAGCGCCTGCCCGGCCCGTGCCCGGGTCGGGTAGGTGTGGATGACGAGCGAGCCGTCGAGCGCCTTGTCCAAGGCGGCCACGAACGCCTCGCCCCGCGCCGACTCGGGACGGCCGACCACCGCGGTCGGGATCCGGTGCGGGGTCGGGTTGGCCATCGCGTAGCTGTAGGAACCCGCGAAGAGCCCGGCGGCGGCCGCGACGATGAAGAGCAGCACAGTGGCGGGAAGGTACGGGGACTTCTTGTACACGGACCATTTCTGACGGGCATTCAGCGGTCGGCCATGTGCCCCGTGCGGTGCGGAGGGCTCCAGGTCGGGTGCGCTCATGCGGCGCCGTCCTCGTCGCTCCGGGCCCGGCTCGGCTGGACGCGCTTCGGCTCGCCGGGCATCTTCGGATACTCCGGCGGGTACGGCAGGTCGCCGAGGCCGCGCTCGCGCTCGTCCCGGTCGGCCAGTTCCAGCAGGGCGTCGAGCCGGAAGGCGTACTCCTCCATGTCCGCGTGCACGTCGCCGACCTCCGCGTAGCGCTTCGGCATGGTCCGGATGTCGAAGTCCCGCGGTTCGGCGTCGTCGATCTCGTCCCAGCGCAGCGGTGCGGAGACCGGAGCGTGCGGGCGGGGGCGCACGGAGTACGCGGAGGCGATGGTGCGGTCGCGGGCGGTCTGGTTGAAGTCCACGAAGATCCGCTCCCCGCGTTCCTCCTTCCACCAGGCGGTGGTCACCCGGTCCGGCATCCGGCGTTCCAGTTCGCGGCCGGTGGCGATGGCGGCGCGCCGGACCTCGGTGAAGGTCCAGCGCGGCTCGATGGGGACGAAGACATGGACGCCCCGGCCGCCGGAGGTCTTGGGCCAGCCGCGCAGGTCGTGGTCGTCGAGGACGGAGCGCAGTTCGTGGGCGGCCCGCACCGCGTCGGCGTAGTCCGTTCCGGGCTGCGGGTCGAGGTCGATGCGCAGTTCGTCCGGGTGGTCGGTGTCCGCGCTCCGGACCGGCCACGGGTGGAAGGTGAGCGTGCCGAGGTTGGCCGCCCAGAGGACGGCGGCCGGTTCGGCCGGGCAGATCTCGTCGGCCTGGCGGCCGCTGGGGAACGTGATCCGGGCGGTGGGGATCCAGTCGGGAAGGTTCTTCGGGGCCCGCTTCTGGTAGAAGAACTCGCCCTCGACGCCGTCCACGAAGCGCTGGAGCGTGGTCGGCCGGTCCCGCAGGGCACGGGTGATGCCCGGACCCACGGCGCGGAAGTACTCCGCCACGTCCCTCTTGGTGTAGCCCGGCTCCGGAAAGTAGACCTTGTCCGGACTGGACAGCCGTACGGTCCGTCCCCGGGCTTCCAGTTCCACCGCTCTGCCCGCTGCGCCCATGACGATCACGGTAGGCCGGGGTCACTTATGCCGCATATCGGGAGAAGTACGACTGCCCTCGGGTGAGAATCGGACCATGGACCTGCCGGTGATGCCGCCCGTGAAGCCGATGCTCGCCAAGTCCGTCGCCAAGATCCCGCCGGGCATGCAGTACGAGGCCAAGTGGGACGGCTTCCGGGCGATCGTGTTCCGTGACGGCGACGAGGTGGTGATCGGCAGCCGCACCGGGAAGCCGCTCACCCGCTACTTCCCCGAGCTGGTCACGGCAGTCCGGGACAATCTGCCGCCGCGCTGCGTCATCGACGGCGAGATCGTGGTCGCGTACGAGGGCCGTCTGGACTTCGACCGGCTCGGTGAACGGATCCATCCGGCCGATTCCCGGGTGCGGCTGCTCGCCGAGCGGACCCCGGCCAGTCTCGTCGCCTTCGACATCCTGGCGGCGGGCGACGACTCGCTGCTCTCCCTGCCCCAGTCCGACCGGCGCACCGTGCTGGAGGCCGCGCTGTCCGCCGCCGAACCGCCCGTCCACCTGGCCCCGGTGACCAGGGACCCCGCGGTCGCCGAGGTGTGGTTCGAGCGGTACGAGGGCGCGGGGCTCGACGGCGTGGTCGCCAAACCGCTCGACCTGCCGTACCGCCCCGACACCCGCGTGATGTACAAGATCAAGCACGAGCGCACCGCCGACTGCGTGGTGGCGGGGTACCGCCTCCACCGGAGCGGCCCGGTCGTCGGCTCGCTGCTGCTCGGTCTGTACGACTCCGGCGGCGTCCTGCAGCACGTCGGGGTCTGCGCGGCGTTCTCGGCGACACACCGCGCCGAACTGGTCGAGGAGCTGGAGCCGCTGCGCGTCGACTTCGCCGGACACCCGTGGGCGGCGTGGGCGGACGCGGAGGCGCACGAGACCGCCCGGCTGCCCGGGGCGCCGAGCCGCTGGTCGGGGAAGAAGGACCGGACCTGGGTGGCGCTGCGCCCTCAACGGGTCTGCGAGGTGGCGTACGACCACATGGAGGGCGGCCGTTTCCGGCACACCACCCGGTTCTGCCGGTGGCGGCCGGACCGCGCTCCGGAGAGCTGCACGTACGCGCAGCTGGAGGAGGTGGTGCGGTACGACCTGACCGAGGTGCTGTCGGCCGGTGGCCGGTGAGCCCATTGCCCCCTCCCGGCCATGCTCGCGACGGGGCGGACGTTCCCGGGAGGGGCACGAGGTGCCGTCAGGCGGTGGAGGGCGGGTCCGACGGGGTGGGGCACGGTCCCTCGCCGGGGCCGGACCCGGGATCCGGGGACGGGCTCCGCGTCGGCTCCGGCGATTCGCCCGGGTCCGGCGGGGCGGAGCCGGTGGGGCAGCCGGAGCCGGGGTCCGTCGTGCCGGGGCCGGGGGTGGTGCCGGGGTCCGGGGAGGACGGTCCGCCGTCGGTGGGGCGGGGCGATGCGGTCGGACCGGTGGGGTCCGGGCTCCCGGTCGGTCCGGGTGAGCCGGTCGGGGTGACGGACGGTCCCGGGGACGCGGACGGCGAGGGGCCGGGCGAGCCGCCGGGCTGCGGGCCCACGACGATGCCGCCGCCCGGGGACCCGGGTCCGCCGACCGGCCGCTTCGGCTTCTCGGGGCCGCCCGCGCCGGGGCTCCGGGGGACGACGCCCCTGCCGTCGGCCACCGGGTGGACGCCCTTGCGGTAGAACTCCAGCCAGGACAGCACGGTGCGCAGATAGGTGTCCGAGTGGTTGTAGGCGAGGACCGCGCGGTCCAGATCGGCCTTCACGGACAGGTCGCGTGCACCGGCGCACAGGTAGGCCCCGGCGGCGAGGGCGGCGTCGTACACGTTGTTCGGGTCGCGGCGGCCGTCGCCGTTCCCGTCCCTGCCCCAGTGGGCCCATGTGGACGGGATGAACTGCATCGGGCCCACCGCGCGGTCGTATGTGCGGTCGCCGTCGTACACGCCGTCGTCGGTGTCCCGGATCTCGGCGAAGCCCGCGCCGTCGAGCACCGGTCCGAGGACCGGGGTGAGGGTCGTGCCGTGCACGTCGACCCGCCCGCCGCCCGCGTGCCCGGACTCGACCCTGCCGATCGCCGCGAGCAGCTGCCACGGCAGACGGCATCCGGGGGCGGTGCGGCGCAGCGCGCTCTCCGCCTTGCGGTAGGCGGCGAGGACCGTGGTGGGGATGCCCGCCTCGGCCCAGGTCCGGGCGGCGGCCGGGCTCCGCTTCGCGCCGGTCACCGGCGGCTGCGGCGTCGCGAGCGGCGGGAGTTCGGTGTGGTAGGAGTCGTCGTTGGGCGCCTGGGACCATCTGATCTCCTCGGTGGTCTTCTGACGCTCCTTCGCGGTGTGTTCGTGACGGACGCCCGTCGGCGCCTGGGACGCGGTGAGCGCGGCCATGGCGGCGACCGCGGCCGCGGTGCCGCCGATCCTGCGGCGGGTGGTGCCGGTGAACCTCATGTGTGCTCCCCTCTCCCCGGATCGATGAGCCGCCGAGTCACTGCGCGAAGGTGTCGATGGCGGAGATCCGCCAGGTGCCGTCGCGGCGCACGGCGTCCACGGCGAACATCGCCGCCGCGTAGGTCCTCTCCTCCGACGTACCGGTACGGGTGTTGCTCTGGTCGGCGTAGATCAGCAGCCTGGCCCGGTCGCCGTCGAGGACTTCCACACCGCTGTCGGTGACGGTGGTGGTCAGGACGAGCTTCTGTTTCGGCCCCTGCGCGCGGACCTGGGCGAGCATGTCGCGGTGCTGCTGGACCGCCTTGCCGACCAGGTGGGTCCGCGCCGCCTGCTCGGACTTGGCGGTGGCGGCGTAGTTGTACGAGAAGACCGCGCCGACCGCCTCGGTGATCTGGCCCTTCACCTCGCTGGTGCGGCCGATGTCGGTGAGGGCGGTGTTCTGCCGTGCGGGTTCGTCACGCAGGCTCGCGGCCTGACCGAAGGCCCAGGCGGCGAAGGCTCCGAGGAGCACGGTGAGGGCGCAGAGGACGGCGGGGAGACCGATCCGGAGGCGGGGCATCCGGCCGGATCCCGGCCCTCTGTTCTCCCGGCTCGTTCTTCCCCGGCGCACTTGACTCGTCCCCGTGCCGTCCGCACCGGTGCCGTCCGTGGCGGTGCCGTCCGCGCCGGTGTCCTCCGTGACCGGAAGGCGGTCGGGATCAGCGCGTGGCGCGTCCGGGCCCGCGGGCCCGCGCGGCGGCGTGGCGGCTCCCCCGCGTTCCGCGGCGACGGCGGCCAGACGGCGTCGGCGGTTGACCAGGTGACGGGTGGTCGACATGTCCGGGGTCCTCTCGGTGACGGGGGTGGGGAGCCGGGGCGTCAGCCGGCCGTGTTGCCGACCGGTGCCTGGCCGAGGGCGCTGAGCTTCCACCCCTCGGGCGTGCGGGTGAGCTGCCCGAGCATCCGGCTCTCCTTCACCGCGGGCTCGGTCCTCGGGGCGGTCACGGTGATCCGCAACGCGACCATCACCGACGCCGTGCCGGCCCGCTCGTCGAGTTCGGTGACCGCGCCGGACAGTACCTTCGCGGTGCTCACGGTCTCCGCCGCCCGGATCTGCTTCTCGAACCCGCTCCGCCCGTCGACGAGTTGCTTGTGCAGATCGCCGGTGGTGGAGTCCTCCCAGCCGTCCAGCCCCTCGTTCAGCTTCCGGTGGTCGAGGGTGTTCATGTTCTGCACGGCCTGCTCGCCCGCGGCCAGGGCGTCGTCGCGGGTCCTCGCGTACGCCGCCGAATCCTCGTGCGCGGCCCCGTACCAGGACCAGCCGCCCCGAACCGCGCCTCCGGCCGCCACGACCGTGAGCGCGAGCGCCGCCATCACCAGCGGGTTCTTCCTCGTCCGTACCCGTGCCATTGCTGTCTCCCCTGCCGGCTGAACTGAGCTGAGCGGTGGATGCCACGCCGTGCCGTCCCGGTGGCCGTCCGGCGGCTATCTGGCGGCGATGTCGACGATCCGCCAGTGCCCGCCCCGCAGTTCGGCGGTGACGGACAGCTGGGCGGCGGCCGTGGTGGCGGCCCTCCCCCGGCGCTCGTAGACCTGGTCGAGGAAGACCAGCAGATGGGCACCCGTGCCGGTCAGCCGGGTGGCCCCGGCCCGTACGACATGGGTGGTGAGGGTCAGTTCCTGGTCCCTGGCCTGCTTCTCGACCTGACCGAACAGTGCCGCGTACTGCTGGAGCGCCTTCCCGCCGAGGTACCGCTTCGCGGACTCCTTGGTGGCGTCGGTCTCCCGCGGACCGTAGGAGAACACCGTCCCGAGGGCGTTGCTGACGTCGCCGACGACCCTGGCGGTCGCCGCGGTGTCGGTCAGCGCGAGGTTGTCGGTGGCCGGAGTGTCCCGCAATTGCCGGGCCTTGACGAAAAGCCCGGCGCCCGCGGCGAGCAGGGCGACGGTCAGCAGCACCGCCGCGCCCGCGAGGACCCGTCGGCGGACGGACCGGGTCGCCCCGTCCGGTCCGTCCGGCCCCTTCGCCTCGTCCGCCCCGACCGCGCCGTCCGGTCCCTTCGCCGTGTCCGCCCCGACCGCCTCGTCCGACTCGTTCCCTGGCACCGCGTCCGCGCCCGCCGCACTCCCGTCGTCCACGTCCGGGTCCCGGTTCCCGACCCGCTCGTCCGGCGTCCCGGCCCGTTCGTCCGTGCTCACCATCGCCGTCCTCCCCCGCTCCTCATGCGCCACCGGCCGCGAGCGCCGTCAGCGCCTTGATCTTCCAGCCGTCCCCGGTCCGGGCGAGCGTGGCCTCGAAGCGCTTGCGTTCGGTGCCCGGCCGACCGGTGCGCGGGGTGATCCGGACGTCCACGGTCGCGATCAGCTCGGCGGTGCCGGCCCGTTCGTCGAGGGCGGTGAGCGCCGCGTCGGTGACGGTTCCGCGCGCCGTGCCACCGCTCCTGCGCAGATCGTTCGCGTCCTTCTTCCGGGTGCGGGCGAGCTGGTCGTGCAGGGGGCCGGTGGAGGCGTCGAGCCACTGCCGCAATCCCTCGTCCACGCTCCGGGCGTTCTTGCCGTCCAGGCTGTTCAGCCGGGCGAGATGGTGTCTGCCCGCCGCCAGGGCGGCATCGCGGCTCTTCGCGTACGCGAGTGTGTCGTCGCCCCGCGCCCGCGCGTACGACCAGCCGCCGAGCGCGCAGGCCAGCGCGGCGACGAGTACGGCCACCCGGCCGGTCATGGTCCTGGCGCGCGTGCTCATCGGCCGGCCTCCAGTCCGAGCAGCCCGGCCATGCCCCTCGGGGCGGGCGCCGGATCCCCGACGAACCCGAGCGCGCCGGGGAGCGCTCCGCCGGCATCGGCCCCGAGGAGCAGCGAGCCGGGTTCGGCGGGCTTCGGCAGCGGACCGCCCTTCGGCGCGTTCGCACTGCCGCGCACGTTGATGCCGGTGCCCGGCGAGGAGGTGCAGCGCGCCTTGGTGTTGACCGCCGGGCCCGTCGACGTGTCGAGACCGTTGCGGTAGGTGGTGCCGTCGTATCCGGCGGTGCACGGAAGTGGTTCGAAGAAGGTGACGGACATGCCGAACCTGGCGCCTTCCTCGTCGATCGCGCTGGCCCCGGCCGCCACCACCGCGGGCAGTTTCACCAGCAGTTCCTCCATGCCGCGCTGCCGGGTCACCGCCACCTCGGACGTGGTCAGGAGGTTCGCGACCACGACGCCGAAGGCGGGGTCGAGATCGCGCAGCAGGCCGCTGATCTGGCCGGTGGCGTCGGGGGCGGCGGCGATCAGCTTCCGCAGGTCCGTGTCCGACCCCTTGAGCTGGGCCGCCAGTTCCTCGGCACCCGAGGCGAACCCCTTGAGCGCCTCGCCCTGTTCGGCCTGTGTGCGCAGTACCACCTGTCCGTCGGCCATCAGCTTCGTGTTGGTGGGCAGCGCGTCGTCGGCCGCCCGTACGAAGTCGCTGCCGGTGTCCAGGAGGACCTGGAGGTCGTCGCCCCGGCCGGTGAACGCGGCACCGAACTCGTCGACCACGGTGCGCAGCGACTCCAGGTCGACCGATCCGGCGAGGTCGTCGACGCTGGTGAGGACGTTCGTCACGGGGGCCGGGACGGTGGTGTCGGCCTGCAGGATGACCGAGCCGTTCGCCAGGTAGGGCCCGCCGGAGCGGGTCGGCCGCAGGTCGACGTACTGCTCCCCGACCGCCGACAGGTTGGCCACGACGGCTTTCAGGCCGTCGGGGATGGGCGGGGCGGAGTTGTCGATGCGCAGTTCGGCCGCGACGCCGTCGTCGGTGAGTTCGATGGGGCCGACCCGTCCGACGGAGACTCCTCGATAGGTGACGTCGGAGTGGGTGAACAGGCCACCTGTCCTGGGGAGTTGGACCGTGACGGTGTAGTAGTCGCGCAGCCCGGCGTAGTGACCGAGGCCGGCGTACCGGACCCCGAGGTAGCCGAGCACCAGCACCGCGATGATCAGGAACGCGATGTTCTTCAGCCTGATGGCGAGGGTGATCACCGGTTGCTCCCCTCCGAGGGCGACGCCTCGTCCGAGGCCGACGGGCCGTCCGGCGACGCCGACGGATGTGTGCCGGGCGCCGTTGTCCGGGGCGTGCCCGGGGCGATCGCGGTCGGCGCGGTCGTGCCGGGCCTGCCCGGGGCCGGTGTCCCGGAGACCGTTGCCGGTGCCGTGACCGAGGGGAGCGGCAGCGGCAGCGCCGCGCCGGCCGACGGCAGAGCCGCCCTCGCCGCGGGCGCCGTCACCGCGTCCGGGTCGAACGCCGGGATGATCTGTGTGCCGGGCACGGCGGTCAGGTCCAGGTACACGTTGAGGTAGTCCCCCTTCACCCCGCGCAGCACCTCGTCCGTGAACGGGTAGGTCAGCAGGACCTGGAGGGAGTCGGGCAGGTCGTTCCCGGAATCGGCGAGCGCCTTGAGGGTGGGTGCGATGGCCTTCAGGTCGGCGATCGTGTCGTCCTTGCTCCTGTCGATGGTGTCGACGGCGACGGTGGAGAGGGTGTCGAGGGCCCGGAGCATGGTCAGCAGGGAACCGCGCTGCTTCTCCAGGACCTTCATGCCGGGGCTGAGGTCGGTGAGCACCTTGCCCACCTGCTGTTTGCGGGTGGCGAGGGTGGTGGAGAGCCGGTTGACGCCGTCGAGGGCCTCGGTGATGTCCTCGCGGTGCGCGTCGAGGTCGGTGACGAGTGTGTCGACCCGGTGGAGCATCGAGCGGATCCTGGGCTCGTTCCCGGCCATCGCCTTGTTGAGTTCGGTGGTGATGGTCTTCAGCTGGTTGATGCCCCCGCCGTTCAGGAGCATCGACAGGGCGCCGAACACCTCCTCGACCTCGGGGTTGCGATTAGTGCGGGTGAGCGGGATCCGGGCGCCGTCGGCGAGGGTGCCGCGCGCGGTGCCTCGCGCGGGCGGCGAGAGCTGGATGTACTTCTCGCCGAGCAGGCTGGACTGTTCGAGGTGTGCGTAGGCGTTGGCGGGGAGTTCGACGTCCCCGTCGACCCGCATGGTGACCCGCGCGTGCCAGCTGCCCGGGACGAGCGAGATCCTGGTGACGCGGCCCACGGCGACGTCGTTGACCTTCACCGAGGACTGCGGGGCGAGGCTGAGCACGTCCCCGAAGTCGGCGGTGACCTCGTACGGGTGGTCGCCGAGGTCCGCGCCGCCGGGCAGGGGCAGTTGTTCGATGCCCGAGAACTGCGGGGCCGCGCAGCCGGTGAGAACGAGGGCGCAGACGGCGCCGAGCACACCCAGGGTCGTGGCCCGGGCCGCCGCGGGGGTCCGGGATCCGCCGAGTCCTCCGCTCATCGGCCCGTCCCCTTCCGCTTCCCCGCGTCGTGAACGGGCGCGTCGGCGCTCCCGTTCTTCTCGGGCGTGCCGTAGACCGTTCCCACCGCCGGCAGCGGCAGCGAGGGCAGCGCCCGCTGCCGGTCGGTGCCCACCGGGGAGAGCCCCCGGAGACCGGCGGCCGGCTGGGTGAGGGGGCCGCCCATGCTGAGTTCGTTGAGGTCGGTGCGGCCGTTGAGTGTGCGGTTCTTCGGGTCGTACGCGTTCAGCACGTTGCCCGCCGAGAGGGGAAGGACGTCGAGGGACTCGGCCAGCGAGGCGCGCTGGTCGACGAGGGTCCGGGTGAGCGGCACCAGCGCGTCCACGTTCTTCTTGAGCGCGGAGCGGTTGTCCTGGATGAAGGTCTTGACCTGGGCGAGCGCCGTGCCGAGTTCCTTGAGCGCGGCGCCGAGGTTCTTCTTGTCGTCGGCCAGGAAGCCGGTCACGGAGTTCAGCTGGCGTTCGGCGTCGCGCACCTCGCCGTCGTTGTCCTTCAGCATCGTGGTGAACGACTGGAGGTAGGACAGCGTCTCGAACAGGTCCCCGCTGCTCTTGTCGAGGGTCTTCGTCGCCTTGCCGAACTGCTCGATGGAGTTCCCGATGTCCTTGCCGTTGCCCTTGAGGTTCTTGGCCCCGGTGTCGAGGAGTCCGGCGAGCGCACCCTGCGCGTTGGCGCCGTCCGGGCCGAGCGCGTCGGCCAGTTCGGTGATGGACGCGTAGAGCTGGTCGACCTCGACGGGGGTGGCGTTGTGCGCGGCGGGGAGTTCGGCGCCGTCGGCGAGCAGCGGTCCGCCGGTGTAGGCGGGGGCGAGCTGGACGTACCGGTCGGCGACGATGCTGGGGGCGACGACGACGGCATGGGCGTCCTTCGGAACCTTGACGCCCTTGTCGACGCGCAGCACGACCTCGACCTCCGTGCCGCGTGGCCGCACCGACTGGACCCGGCCGGCCTTCACGCCGAGGATTCGCAGGTCGGATCCGGCGTAGACGCCGGTCGCCCGGTCGAAGTACGCGGTGACGGTGGTGCCGCCCCGGTCGTCCAGGGCCATCACCCCGGTCGTGGCGGCGACGGCCACGACGGCGAGCCCGGCGCCGATGCCGACGATGCGGGTCGGTCTCATGTCAGTGTCCGCCTTCCTGCCGGGGAGGCATGCATCCGGTGGCCGGCGGGGTACCGGCGGGCAGGTAGTTCTTCGGGACGACGCCGCAGACGTAGTTGTCGAACCAGCGGCCGTTCCCGAGGGTGTTGCCGACGAGCCGGTTGTAGGAACCGGCGAGCGCGAGCACCTTGTCGAGGCTCTTGCGGTTCTTCCGCAGGACGGCGGTGACCCGGCCGAGCGCGTCGAGTGTCGGCCCGAGCTGCTTCTTGTTGTCGGCGACGAGACCGGTGAGCTGGGTGCCCAGGTCGCGGGTGCCGGTGAGCAGCAGATGGATGGAGTCGCGGCGGGCCTGGATCTCGCCGAGAAGCAGGTTGCCGTCCTCCAGCAGGGTCTCGAAGCTGCTCTTCTTGCCGTCGAGGGTCTTCGTCAGCCTTTTGCTGCTCCTGAGGAGGGTGGCGAGCTGGGCGTCGCGTTCGGAGACGGTCCTGGAGAGCGCGGAGAGTCCGTTCGCGGCGCTCTTGACGTTCGGCGGGGAGTTCCTGAACGTGGCCGAGATCGTCTCGAAGCTCTGGGCGAGCTGCCGGGTGTCGATCTCCCCGATGGTCTCGCCCAGGCCGTCGAACGCCCGGGTGACGTCGTACGGGGAAGTGGTGCGGCTGGTCGTGATGCGTTCGTGCGGGTCCTGCGGCCCGTCGCCGAGCGGGTCGACCGCGAGGTACTTCTCGCCGAGGAGCGTCTTGATGGCGATGCCCACGGTGCTGGAGTCGCCGATCCAGGCGTCCCGCACCCGGAAGGTCGCCTTCACCTCGGCGCCGTCGAGGGCTACTCCGGTGACCTCGCCGACCTTGACCCCGGCGATCCGTACCTCGTCGCCCTCGGTGAGACCGGCGGACTCGGTGAAGGCGGCGGTGTACGTCGTGCCGCCGCCGATGAACGGCAGCGAGTCGGCCCGGTAGGCGGCCAGTCCGACGAGGGCCAGGACGAGCAGGCCGACGACGCCGACGGCGACGGGGTTGCGTTCGCGCACAGGCTTGATCCTCATGACAGGCACCTCGGCTGGGTGATGGCGATGCCGGTGGGCGGTGCGCTGCCGTCGCTGGTCGTCACACCGGTGACCCTCGCCTCGCAGAGGTAGAGGTTGAGCCAGGAGCCGTACGAGGCGGCGCGGCTGATGGCCGTCATCTTGGCGGGTGTCCTGCGCAGGAAGTTCTCGATCTGCGGGGTGTTGTCGGCGAGCCGGTCGGAGAGGCGGCCGAGCTGCCGGATGTCGTCCTTGAGGGGCCCCCGGCCGTCGTCGAGCAGGTCGGCGGTGACGGTGGTCAGGGCGCCCATGGCGGTGACCGCGCGGCCGAGCGGTTCGCGGTCCCCGGCGAATCCGCTGACGAGCTTGCGGAGGGTGACGACGAGGTCGTCGAAGCCCGCCTCCCGGTCGTTGACGGTCTTCAGGACCGTGTTGAGGTTCTCGATCACCTCGCCGATCACCTTGTCCTTGGCGGCGACGGTGCCGGTCAGCGACCCGACGTGCTGGAGGATGCTGTCGACGGTGCCGCCCTCGCCCTGGAGCACCTGGACGATGGAGCCGGCCAGTTCGTTGACGTCGGGCGGGGAGAGCCCTTCGAACAGCGGCTGGAAGCCGTTGAAGAGCTGGGTGAGGTCGAGGGCCGGTGTGGTGCGGGAGACCGGGATGGTGGAGCCGGCGGCGAGGCTCTCGCCCACCGGCCCGGCGCCCCGGTCGAGGTCGATGTACCGCTGGCCGACCATGTTGAGGTACTTGATCGACGCGGTCGCCGACGCCGGGAGCCCGCGCCCCTTCCGTACGGTGAAACCGACCTCGGCGAGCCTGCGGTCGGCGACCTCGATGGACTCGACCTGTCCGACCTCGACCCCGGCGATCCGGACGCTGTCGCCGACGACCAGCCCGGTGACGTCGGTGAACCTGGCCTTGTACGAACTGGTCCCGCCGACGCCGGTGTTGGCGACGGACAGCGCCAGCACGGTGGTGGCCAGCGTCGTCACCAGGACGAAGACGATCGATTTCGCGAGCGGTCCCGCGAGCGAGCGGCGCTTCACTTGAGCTTCACCTCCGCACCGCGGAAGGCCGGGCCGATGAGCACGCTGCTCCACTCGGGCAGGTCCCGCGGCTGGACCTTCAGTGTGGGAGCGACCAGTTCGTTGACGAGCAGGCTCTCCTGCCGGGAGTTGGGCATGCCGAGCGACGCGTCGGCCGCCGGGACCTCGTCCGGTGCGCGGGGGCCGGAGCGGGCCGAGTGGCCCCGGTCCGCGGCGCGGACGTCCGCGGTCGGCGCGGTGTCGCCGATGTAGGGCAGGGAGTAGCAGTGCGGTCCGCCGGTCGCGTCGTAGACGGGGGTGTCCCTGCCCGCCACGTACTTCCCCTTGGAGGGCACGGTCTTGAGCGTGACGTGCAGTCCGGGCTGGTTCGTTCCCTTGCCGAGGGCCTTGTCCATGGCCGGGACGAAGGTGGCGAGGGTGCGCAGGGTGCAGGGGAACTCGGAGGAGTACGTGGCGAGGGTCTCCAGTGTCGGCCGGCTCGTCGCGGAGAGCCGGATGAGGTTGTCCTTGTTCTTGTTCAGGAAGGCAGTGACGTCCTGGGCCGAGGCGGTCGTCGATCCGTACAGGTCGGCGAGCCCGGCCTCTTGTTCGGCGAGGGTGCCGCTCGTGGTGGTGAAGTCGGTGAGGGCGTCGAGAACGTCCGGGGCGGCGTCCGCGTACAGGGCGCTCACCCTGACGAGTTCCTTGATGTCGGCGTTGAGCGTGGGCAGTTGGGGGTTGAGCTTCTTCAGGTGGGCGTCGAGCGTGACCAGGGTCTCGCCCAGCTTCTCGCCGCGGCCCTGGAGCGCCTGGGAGACGGCGGTGAGGGTGGCGGAGAGCTTCTGCGGCTGCACTGCGGTGAGCAGCGGCAGGACGTTGTCGAGGACCTGTTCCAGTTCGATGGCGTTTCCGGAGCGGTCCTGCGGGATGGTGTCGCCCGCCTTCAGGGTCCGCGCGGAAGGGGTCTCGGGCGGTACGAGGGCCACGAACCGCTCGCCGAAGAGGGTGGTGGGCAGCATCTGGGCGGTGACGTCCGCCGGGATGCGGTCCAGCTCGTCGGGCCGGATGGCGAGGGTGAGCCGGGCCCCCTCGCCGTCCGCGTCGATGGCGCGGACCTGACCGACGACGACGCCGCGCAGTTTCACGTCCGCGTTCCGGTGCATCTCGTTGCCGACGGTGCCGGTGCGCACGGTCACGGTGGCATCGTGGGTGAAGTCCTTGTTGTACACCGCGACCGAGGTCCACACGAGCGCGACGGGCACGAGGAGGAAGCCGACCCCGGCGATCCGGCGGCGGATCGTCCCTGTCTTCGTCGTCCGCATCATCCGGCCACCTTCACGGTCGTCGTGGCGCCCCAGATGGCGAGCGAGAGGAAGAAGTCGGTGACGCTGATCAGCACGATGGCGTTGCGCACCGACCGGCCCACGGCGATGCCGACCCCCGCGGGTCCGCCCTCGGCGCGGAAGCCGTAGTAGCAGTGGGCGAGGATCACCATGACGCTGAAGACGAACACCTTGAGCACGGACAGCAGCACGTCGTCCGGGGAGAGGAAGAGGTTGAAGTAGTGGTCGTAGGTGCCTTCCGACTGCCCGTTGAACAGGACGGTGACGTAACGGGACGCCACGTACGACGAGAGCAGTCCGATGGCGTAGAGCGGGATGATCGCGACCACTCCGGCGATGACCCGGGTCGTGACGAGGTACGGCATGGAGCGCACCCCCATCGCTTCGAGGGCGTCCACCTCCTCGTTGATCCGCATCGCGCCGAGCTGGGCGGTGAACCCGGCGCCGACGGTCGCGGAGAGCGCGAGTCCGGCGACGAGCGGGGCGATCTCGCGGGTGTTGAAGTAGGCGGAGACGAAGCCGGTGAACGCGGACGTGCCGATCTGGTTGAGGGCGGCGTAGCCCTGGAGGCCGACGACCGTCCCCGTGAAGAGGGTCATGGCGATCATCACGCCGACGGTCCCGCCGACGACGCCGAGTCCGCCGCTGCCGAAGGCGACCTCGGCCAGGAGCCGCTGCACCTCCTTGAGGTAGCGCCGCAGGGTGCGCGGGATCCAGATCAACGCCCGTACGTAAAAGGTGATGTGGTCGCCGGAGCGATCCAGCCGGCCGAGCATGGACATCGTCTCTCAGCTCCCCTTCGCGGGGACGATCTGGAGATAGATCGCCGTGAGGATCATGTTCACGAAGAACAGCAGCATGAAGGTGATGACGACGGACTGGTTGACCGCGTCCCCGACGCCCTTGGGCCCGCCGCGCGGGTTCAGTCCGCGGTGGGCGGCGACGATGCCCGCGATGAAGCCGAAGATCAGCGCCTTGACCTCGCTGATGTAGAGGTCGGGGAGCTGGGCGAGCGCGGAGAAGCTGGCGAGGTACGCGCCGGGCGTGCCGTGCTGCATGATCACGTTGAAGAAGTAGCCGCCGAGGGTGCCGACGACGGAGACCAGTCCGTTGAGCAGGACGGCCACGCCCATGGTGGCCAGGACGCGCGGGACGACCAGGCGCTGGACGGGTGAGACGCCCATGACCTCCATGGCGTCGAGTTCCTCGCGGATCTTCCGCGAGCCGAGGTCGGCGCAGATCGCGGAGCCGCCCGCGCCGGAGATGAGCAGGGCCACGATGAGCGGGCTGGCCTGCTGGATCACGGCGAGGACGCTGGCGCCGCCGGTGAAGGACTGGGCGCCGAGCTGCTGGGTGAGCGACCCGACCTGGAGGGCGATGACCGCGCCGAACGGGATGGAGACGAGGGCGGCGGGCAGGATGGTGACGCTGGCGATGAACCAGAACTGCTCGACGAACTCCCTTGCCTGGAACGGCCTTCGGAAGACCGACCTGGTGACGGACAGGGTGAGCGCGAAGAGTTTCCCGGTCTCGCGCAGCGGCGCCAGGAGCCGTGTCGGCGGTCTGTGCACCGGCCCCGGGTCCGGCGGCGGGATGTCGGTGGCGGGCGGCCCGGGAGGCCGCGTCGGAAGATCGGCGGTCATGGCCTGGCACCGCCGGCGGCCGGGGCGTAGCTGTTCATGATGGCCGTGCGGGCGGCCTCGGGGAGCTGGCCCATCATGCCGAGGACCCGCTCGCGGCGGCGCTGGACGGCCCGGCGGACCGGCATCCCGGGCGAGGGCTCCAGCTGCGCCACGACGGTGCGCGGTCCCGGCGCCGGGGCGGATCCGGCGCCGTCGGCGCCCCGCCGCTCGGCGGCGAGGGTGGCCGCGTCCTTCTCCTCGGACATGCCGATGGGCCCTTCCCTGCGCCCCGCGAGGAACTGGGAGACGACCGGTTCGTCGCTGGTCAGCAGGACCTCGCGCGGACCGAAGGTGACGAGGTTGCGGCAGAAGAGCATGCCCATGTTGTCGGGGACCGTGGCCGCGATGTCGAGGTTGTGGGTGACGATCAGCATCGTCGCGTCGATCTGGGCGTTCAGGTCGATGAGGAGCTGGGAGAGATAGGCGGTGCGGACCGGGTCGAGCCCGGAGTCCGGCTCGTCGCACAGGATGATCTGCGGGTCGAGCACGAGGGCGCGGGCCAGCCCGGCGCGTTTGCGCATCCCTCCGGAGATCTCTCCGGGCAGTTTCCCCTCGGAGCCCAGCAGACCGACGATGTCGATCCGCTCCATGACGATGCGCCGGATCTCGGATTCCTTCTTGCGGGTGTGCTCGCGCAGCGGAAAGGCGATGTTGTCGAACAGCGACATCGAGCCGAAAAGTGCGCCGTCCTGGAACATGAGCCCGAACAGTTTGCGCGTCTCCATGATGTCCCGCTCGGGACTGTTCACCATGTCGACACCATTGATGAGGACGCGTCCCCGCTCCGGTTTCAGCAGTCCGATGATGGACTTGAGGAAAACCGTCTTTCCGGTGCCGGACGGGCCGAGCATCACACTTACCTCACCGGCGGGCAGTGTGAGCGACACATCCTGCCAGATGTTCTGCTTGCCGAAAGACTTGGTAAGGCCCTCGACGACGACTTCGATTCCCATCCCACCTCCTGCATGCACTCACGAAGTGACAGAAGTGCACCGAGGGGCGCACGTTAAGTTCATCAGGACCGCCGGGACAAGCCCTTGAACAGCCATTTCTTCAGGAGCCGGCCCGTTTGTCATGCGATGACAAACTCCCGCGTACGCCTTGTCGACGGATGCGCAACCCCAGCGGCGGGCCCGGGCCGGGCCCGCGCGTTCCGAGAGGGAGCAAGCGTCCGACATCGTGGCCGAGTTGCCTACGGGGGCGACGTTACGGCTGGGTAACCTGACCGGGCAATACCGGTTCTCCAAGTTTTCGACAGCCCGCGCCACCCCCTCGCGTTCTTCGCACGAATTGAGCAGGAAACCGGGGGAAACCGTGGGGGACTGTCACCGGATGACAAATTCTCCGCACCGGCGAAAGACCGCCTCGATGCCCGGTTCCGCCATCACACGGGTGCGCACCGAATGACAAGCCGCCCTCGTGGCGCACTCATCCGGGAACGAGGAACCGGTCATGGGGCAACAATCTCGGACAACAGGATTGTGCGGCGGTGTTTCCCGCCAGTAACCTCACGGCTCGGTGAAAGGGACTTCCGTTTCGGCATTGCTCGCCGCGGACTCCGGCACCCGCACCGCACACCGATGGCCTGTGCACCCGGAACACCTGGCCCGAAAAGGTGCCGGTTTTGGTGTGTCACAGAAAGACCCGAGCAACTCCGCTTATGTGGCCGCCCGGTGGCGGCTGCCCGAAAAGGGGACGACATGAGATCTGGTTCGAGACGGGCGCGCCTGGGGCTGCTGGCCTCCTTCACCGCACTCGCCGCCTTCGCGTCCGTGGGATCGGCCACCGCCGCCACGGGCCTCAACGGCCACTGGGCGCCGTTCACCCGGTGCCCGGTGGACGCGCCGGCCATGCTGGCCGCAGACGGGCTGAACGACACTGCGGTCTGTGTCTCCTCGCACTCCGCGAGCGGCTCCATCAAGCTCGGCAACACGACCGTGCCGGTGGGCGCCAGCGACCTCCAGGTCGGTGTGGTCACGCACCCCGGCGGCGGCTCGACGGTGGTCTCGCCCGCCGGCGGCGCCCTCGTGGCCGACTCCGCGCAGATCCCCGGCGGGCTGCTCGGGCTCATGTGCCCCAGCGACATCCCGGTGATCAGCGGCATCTGCAACCAGATCACGAACAGCACCCTGAACCGGGTCACCGCCACCATCGAGTCGGTGGGCAACCCCAGCGACTTCCAGCTCCTGGCGGGCGTCACCACGGGCAAGCCGATCATCACGCTCCCGGTGCGCATCCACCTGCAGAACCCGTTCCTCGGCGACGCCTGCTACATCGGCTCCGCCTCGAACCCGATCCTGCTCCGCCCGCAGAACCTGACCCGTCCCACCCCGGGCACCCAGCAGTTCGCCGGTGACGGCACCCCCGACCCGGCCGGCGTGATGGGCCGCATCAGTCTTCTCGGCGCCAACCAGACGGACACCACCTACGCGGTCCCGGGCGCGAGCGGCTGCGGCCTGGGCCTGCTCGACTGGGCGGTGAACCTGAAGACCGGGCTCCCCTCCGCCTCGGGCGACAACAACGTGGTCCTGAACAACGCCCAGACGTACGTGGCCACGATCAACGACCCGAGCGGCGCCGCCCCCGACGCGGGCAAGCTGATGTCGCAGTACTGGCACTCGGCGGCACGGTAACCGGCACGGCCGACCGGACAGCGGGCGGGGCCGTCCTCGGAGGGTGGCCCCGTCCGCTGTCCGGCAGCGCCCGTGGCCCGGCCCATGCGCGCCCGCGGGCCGCTCCTCGGCCGGGCGACGGGGGCCGACGGTCAGCCGGCGGGCGTCTCCTTGCCGGGCAGCGCCGGCACGGTCGGCGGGCAGAAGGTGCTGCTGTGCGAGGGGATGCAGGTCCTGCCCTGGTTCATCGCGACGACGTTGCCGGGGCCCGAGATGGCCGCCGTGAACAGGTTGTCCAGGTCCTCACCGCCGGTCCCGCAGCCGGAGAACGGGGGAATCTCGACCTTCCCGTTCATGGGGCCTCCGTCGAAGACATTGGCGTACTCCGGGAAGTCGCCGTTCAGGACCACCTTGAACGGTGCAGCGGTGCGGCAGTTCGGACCCACGTCCAGGGGGGTCCCGTTGACCTCGACGTCGTACAGCCGCAGCGACTGCTTGAACGAGGCCGTGGCGAAGTAGGTCTTGGAGCTGCCCGTGCCGATGTTGCCGGTCGAGATCGTGAGCGGCCCGTTCTCGAACTCCACCTTCGCGGACACCGGCTGGAACCCGAACGTCAGGAAGGTGGAGTCGGCGTCCGGCAGCTTCAGGTTCCCGAGCGAGTCGAGCCGCAGGTAGAAGCCGCCCGCGGCGCCGGCCACCCGCTGCCCTCGGTGCACGTTGGCCAGGACGCTGATCAGACCGGGCTTCTTGGCGGGATCGTTGATGATCATGGCCCCGTTCAGCTTGTACACCGTGGCCATGCCGACCGCGTAGGCACAGCCGAACGTTCCGCCGCCGGGGATGTCGACCTCCATGACGGGGCCGCCCGGTGGCGGTTTCGGCGCGTCGCTCCAGTCCGCGGTTCCGGCGGGCGGATCGACGGGGCACGGCTCCTCGCTCCCGGCCTCCGCCGTCCGTGGCTCCACCGCGATGCGGTCACCGGCGTCCGCGCCCCCGTCCGTGCCCCGGGCCCCCTCGTCCCCCTCGGTCCTCGACGGCCAGGGGTCGGGCGGGCCGGCCTTCACCGGAACGGTCGCCAGCGGCGTGCCGCCGTCCTCGGCGGGTTCGCAGCCGAGCGGTGGGGCGGCGGCCGGCCCGCTCTCCGCTCCGGCGTCCGTGACGGGACGCAGTCCGAGCGTGAGCCGGCCCGCGGTGAAGGTGACATCGCCCGCGGCCGGCAGCGTCACCGACGGGACGGGCCCGGTGTGGACGAGGCTCACCTCGCCCTCGGCGGGGACGGCGGAGCCCGGCGCCGGCAGGTCCAGCCACCGGGCCTCGGCCGACCGGTCCTTCTGCCTGATCCCCACGGCGAGCGTCGCGGTGCTCGCCACCACCTCGGTGCCGGCCGGCAGCAGCGCCTCCAGGTCCGCCCGCGCGAGCCGTACGTCGACCGTCACCGGACCGCTCTCCAGCGGTGTCCCCGCGGTACCGGATGACGGGAAGGCCGTGGTGACCCGGACGGTGACACGGCCGGTGCCGCCCGGCAGGGCGCAGTCGTAGGCGAGGGTCACCGCCGAACCGCCCTCCTCGGCGGCCGATCCGGAACCGGACAGCAGCCCGGCGAGGAGCACGACGGCCGCGACCGATGCCAGGCGCACCGATCGCCTGCCGCCGGTCGCCGATGTCTTCACGTTCATTCTGGCGCTGCCCTCCCTGGTACGGGGTGCTGCTGGGGTACGGCCCCGGACCGGCGGATCCCCGGTGCGGTCCCGCCGTGCGGGTCGCCGGCACCAGGGGCGACGGGCGGGCCGTGAACGGCCGCTCGGGGTGGTGGCGAACCGTTGTCCGCCACCACCCCGAGCCCGGAGGTGGACCGGGCCGCCTTCCGCCCGGCTCCGCCACGTCACGACGTGGCGGTGATCTTCTGCTTCGGGCTCACCACGTACTCGGCGTTGAAGCCGGCCACGTCACCGTTGCTGATGAGGCCGAGGCAGCTGGCGTTGGACGCCTTCAGGTCGCTTCCCGTGCCGTCGATGACGAGCGAGCCCTTGGTGTTGTCGTAGTGCCCGTACACCTTGCCCTTGAAGTCCGCGTTGCAGCCGACGCCGGAGATGTGCGCCGAGATGTCGCTGACGGTTGCGTCGACCCAGTCCGCGTGCGTGGCGTTGGGCTGAATGGCGTTGATCTTCCAGGGCGTCGCCGTCATGGAGACGGTGAAGGAGATGCCGCCCACGTCGCAGCCGGTGAACGTGATGTTGTTGATGCTGCCGATCCCGACGCCGTCGGCGCTGGTCGTCTGGAGCGTCCCGGACGTCACGGCGGAGGAGTCGCAGACGAGTTGGACGAGGGGGACGTCCAGCGTCGGGAGCGTGGCGCCGGCGGTGAACGCGCCGCCCGGACCGACCGTCCAGGAGTGCGACGCGGTGGTGGCCGAGGCCGACGACACCGTCATCCCGATGGCCGCGCCGAATGCCGCGGTCACGAATGCGGCTCTGCGTGCAAGGGTGTTCACGATTCCATTTCCCTTCAGAAGGCGTGACCCATGCGGAGAACCCGTCCCGCCGGAATGGCTGGAACTCCGATGGGGGCACAGAACAGAGAAGTGGCAGTCCGGCCTGACCGACTGCGCGACCACGTGCGTTCGGCGAAGACGCTACGGTCGGGTAACGTGGCTTCGCAACAGTCGTGACGAAGAATCTGCCGAAGCGCGAATCCCGGTCGGCAATTTGTCGTGCCGCGAGTGCCGAGCCGTGAAATCTTGTCCAGAAGTGAGCAGTCACGGCGCGTCCGCGAAGGGTCCCGGACCGCCCGCACACAGCGAACTCGCCCCCTGTTGTGTCATCCTTCCCTGGTCAAGGGGTACCTGAGCGGGCATCAGCCATGCCCTCGCATGCCGCGCCGCATCCGCACGACGACCCGGAGGACCCCCTCGCCGACCGAAGACACACCAGGGGATTCGGCCGGATTGAATTACGGCCCCGTACAGGGCGAAGGCCGCACACACGATCCCGCGACGCACCCTCTTCGACTTCGCACCGATGAAACGGCGGGCCTACCCGTCCGACGGCAGACATATCACATTCCCCCGCACGGAAGAGCGGTGCGTATTCACCGGGGAATCCCCGGGAATTCCCGTCACGGAACACTGGTCCGGCACGCACGCGCGGCGGACAAAACGGAATCCATGAGTCCGCGCGTCCCGGCACGTCGCGCCCCCGACGGCGGTACGTGCCCCCTACATCTCGCCCTGCCGTGCCTGTGTCCACACGCGCGTGCGTGGACTATCTTCAGCAGCCCACGTTGGTACGCACCTGACGGCTTGGGAGCGCTCCTCCCACGGCCCACCCCCCATCGGGCGCCGGAGAGCAAGGGACAGAGGAATGCCGGGAGTTGTGCAACCCTCGGAACTCGGAGAGCCGCTCGGACCGCTGCCGCAGGAGTTCGCCGCGATCGTTCGCCCCGAGATACCCAGCCTGATCAAGGAGATCGGGCTGGAGGTCACCCGGGCCTACCCCGTGTACGCGCGACTGCTCGACGGCCCGTACGGACAGGGCATCCGGGTGGGCGTGGAGCAGACCATCTCCGTCTTCGTGGACCAGGTCGCCGAGCCGACCGCCCCCTCCACCCTGCGCGACGAGATGTGCCGGAGGTTCGGCCGGTACGAGGCGTACGAGGGCCGCACCCTGGACCAGTTGCACGGCGCCTACCGGCTGGGCGCGCGGATCGCGCTCCGCCGGGCCAAGAAGATCGGCCGACGCTACAACCTCTCCCCCACGATGATGCTCGCCTTCGCCGACGCCCTGTTCACCTACGTCGACGAACTGGAGGCGCTCTCCCGCGAGGGCTACATGGAGGTCCGCGCGGCCTCGGCCGACCACACGGGCACCCTCAGACGGCGGCTGCTGCATCTTTTGCTCGCCGGACGTCCCGTCCCCCGTACGGCCATCGCCGAACTGTGCGAGCAGACCGGATGGACGATGCCCGACGAGGTGACGCTCGTGGCGGTGCGCTCCTCGCCGGATCCGGGCGGACCGGGCGCCGCCCGGGACGTACTGGTCGACTTCACCGATCCTCAGCCGCACTTATTGATCCCGGGGGCGTTCGACGACGCGCGAAGACGCATGCTCGACCGAACGCTCCCGGGGCACCACGCCGCGGTCGGACTGACCGTCCCCACCGCCATGGCCTCCGACTCGATCCGCTGGGCCCGCCGGGTGCTGGAACTCGTGGACGCGGGCGTCATCGACGACGAACCGGTCGTCCGCTGCGAGGACCACCTGATCACACTCTGGCTGTTGTCCGACACGGCCCTCCTCGACCAGTTGGCGCGCCGCGAACTCGCCCCGCTCGCCGGAATCAGCGCGAACCGGCGGGAGCGGCTGACCGAGACCCTGCGGATCTGGCTCGACACCCGGGGCACCGCCGCCCAGATGGGCGAACTGCTCGACGTGCACCCGCAGACGGTCCGCTACCGGATGCGCAACCTGGAATCCATCTTCGGCGAGCAGCTCGTCGACCCCGAAGCCCGGTTCTCGACCGAGGCGGTGCTGCGCGCGCTCCGGCTGCAACTGCGCGCCGGAGGCGACGACGCCGCCCGCGAACCGCGGGACGAGCGGGCCGGAATCGGATCACGCACGGCACGGCGGGTCAACTTACCCAGCGGTAAGGCGAAATAGCCGGTCAGTCCCGAACGGTTGCCACGCGGAGACGTTCTCAAGGAGAAACCCGGACCTGTCTCCCGTAGACATGGAGGAGTCGGCCGCCCACCCGGTGGCCGTACCCGGCACCGCCTCCTGGCAGACCATCCGAGAGGGAACCCCATGACCGCCTCGCACCTCCTCGTCCCCGTGCCGATCCCGGACCGGGTCGTCGCGCTGATCGGGTCCTGCTTCCCCCCGCACATCCTGCGGGCGGGACTCGACGCCGCATGCGCCGCGCGGGAGGTGCGCCGGTTCCGCGGTCCGCGGCTCTGCGTCGAGGACCGGGCGGACCGCGAACAGGCGCTCGGGGAGCTGGCGCGCGCCAACAAGATCCTCGCCGCTCATCACCCGGGGCTGCCGGTGCGCCCCGGCAGTGCCTGGTAATCCGGCGCGGGCCTACTCGGCGAAGTCCGCGGCCTCGTACACCCAGGCGCCCTCGGACCGCACGAAGCGGCTCTTCTCGTACAGCGAGTCCGGCTGTCCGGCGACGGTGAAGTGCGCGCGGAAGGTGACGGTGCCCGTGGTGTGGAAGGCACTGCCGTCGGTCGTCCCCAGGACCTCCAGACGCACCCATCGCGTCCCGGGATCGAAGTCGACGGCGGAGGGCCGGGTGCCGGGGTGCCAGGTGCGGAGCAGATACGCCTCGTCCCGGACGGCGAACGCCGCGTACCGGGAGCGCATCAGGGCCTCGCAGGTCGCAGCGGCCGCAGTGCCCGCGTGGAAGCGGCCGCAGCAGTCCCCGTAGGTGCCGGGCAGTCCGCAGGGGCACGGCGACCGGTCGGTGATCGCAAAGGGCCGCCCGGCGGGGGCGGTGGACCGCCTCGGTCGTGTGGTGCGTCGTGACATGCGTCCATTGTGTCCTGCGGCCCGGACGGGACGGACCGGGAGGTCCGGGGCCCGGCCGGGGGCGGTCAGGGCTTGCGGGCGACTCCCGCGTAGCCCGGGACCGGCTCGTCCCCGGGGACGTCGACGGCCTCGCCGAGTTCCGGGTGCCAGTCCGCG
Source organism: Streptomyces sp. NPDC002476 (assembly GCF_042889785.1). NCBI lineage: Bacteria > Bacillati > Actinomycetota > Actinomycetes > Kitasatosporales > Streptomycetaceae > Streptomyces > Streptomyces sp. NPDC002476. The sequence goes on from NZ_JBIARH010000002.1 coordinate 289,977, forward strand.
GAGAGCGAGACGCCCGGTTCGACGAGTTCGAGCCCGTCGAAGAACGCGGTGAACTCGGCGCGGGACCGCAGCCGGAGCGTCATTCCGCGCGCCTTGTACATGGCGGAGGCCGTCGCCGCCCCCTCCGGGTCGTAGTCCCCCGTGGTCTGCGAGAGCACCAGGAAACTTCCCGGGGGAAGCCGGCTCACCAGGCGGTCGACGATCCCGGCCGCGCCGTCCTCGTCGTCCACGAAGTGCAGCAGGGCCAGCATCGACAGCGCGATCGGCCGGTCGAAGTCGAGAACGTGGCCGGCCTGTTCGAGAATGACGTCCGGTTCGCGCGCGTCGGCCTGGATGTAGTCGGTGGCGCCCTCGGGGGCGGACCGCAGCAGGGCCGCCGCGTGCGCGAGGACGATCGGGTCGTTGTCGCAGTAGACGACGCGCGCGTCCGGGGCGATGCGCTGGGCTACCTGGTGGAGGTTGGGCTCGGTGGGGATTCCTGCGCCGATGTCGAGGAACTGGCGGATGCCGTTCTCCGCCAGCCACCGGGTGGCCCGGTGCATGAAGGCCCGGTTGACCCGGGCCATGTCCCGCCCCCGGGGCTGGAGGGTCAGCAGCTCCCGGGCCATCTGTTCGTCGACCGGGTAGTTGTCCTTGCCACCGAGAAACCAGTCGTACATCCGTGCGGGATGGGGACGGCTGGTGTCGATCTCCACGGCTCGGGGGTCGTGCCCGGTCATAGCGCGCTCCATGGGTCCATAGGTCGGCGGACGGCGGCAGTGTGGGACGCGGGCGGTTCCCGGTGCCGGGGATTCCGGGGGAAGAACCGTCGGACCGGCATCGGGACCCACCGCTCAGGTCAGGAGGAAGTCCGCCTGACCCGACTTGGCTCCCTGGATGAAGGCGGCGATCTCGTGGTGCGAGTAGATGAGTGCGGGGCCGTCGGGATCGGCGGACTGGCGGACGGCGACCCTGCCGTCGGACAGTTTCATGGCTTCGACGCAGTTGCCCCCGTTCCCACCGCTCCACGGCTTGTGCCAGCCCTCGGTGCCGAGTTCGGCGGCCGGCATGCCGTTGTATATGGGATCCATCACAGCTCCTTGCGGAAATCCCGGAGGATCTCCTTCGTGCGTTGTGCAGTCGCGGCCTGAGCCGCCATGCGGTCCATGACTTCGAGGTAGGAGGCCACCTCGGGGCGCGCGTCGAAGTAGACGGCGCCGGTCAGGTACTCGCTGTAAACCATGTCGGGGAGTTCGGGCACTCCGAAGCGGAAGATGACGAAGGGGCCGTAGGTGCCCGGGTGGTGGCCGGTCGAGAACTCCGCGATCTGCAGTGTCACATGCGGCATCTCGGTGGCCTCCAGCAGCCGGTCGATCTGCGCGCGCATCGCGTCGACGCTGCCGACGGGGCGGCGCAGCACCGTCTCGTCCATCACCACCCACAGCTTCGGGGCGTCCGGCCCGTGGAGCAGGGACTGACGCCTCATGCGCAGCGCGACATGGCGTTCGATGTCCTCGGGCCTGGTCTGGCCGACGGCACCCGTGCGCAGCACCGAGCGTGCGTAGTCCTCGGTCTGGAGCAGACCGGGGACGAAGTGCGGTTCGTACATGCGCAGGAGGCTCGCGGCGCCCTCCAGGCTGACGTACATGCTGAACCAGTCGGGGAGCACATCGTGGTAGCGCTGCCACCAGCCGGGCTTGTTGGCCTCCTCGGCGAGCTCCACGAAGGCGTCGGCCTCGTCGTCGGAGATGCCGTACGCCTTCAGCAGCATCTGGACGTAGGGGATCTTCAGGGCGACCTCGGCGGTCTCCATCCTGCGTACCGTCGCGGGTGCGACCCGCAGCACCTTGGCAGCCTGGTCACGGCTCAGGCCGACATGCTCCCGCAGATCCTGCAGGCGCTTGCCGAGAACGACCTGACCGACGGTCGGGGCGGACCGCGGTTCGCTCACTTCAGACCTCCCCATGCGCTGTTTGGCAGCAGTGTGCCACGAGCGGGACCCCGTGACACAGTCACTCTGAAATTTTCAGAGTGCCTCTTGCCAAGTGTTCCGGACAGGGGGAGAGTTGTTGAGGGAACCAGTTCACATAGTCACGGCCGTGGTCACTCGTGTGCGATCGCGGAGCGTGACGCAGCCCCCACTGTGAGGAATGGTTGTGACACCTGGCAGTGCGCTCATCCCCCGGCTCATGGACCTCAGCCCCGGGACGGAAGCGCTCCGGTACTGCTTCGCGCTGCCGGCACACCCGGAGTCCGTGGCCGGCGCGCGGCAGCTGGCACGGGCCCGGTTCGACGAGTGGCGGCTGGACGACGACGCGTACGAGGCTGCGGTCCTGATCGTCTCGGAGCTGGTCACCAACGCGGTGGTGCACACCAGGAGCGCCCGCGTCGTGTGCGAGCTGCGATGCCTCGGCAGACGACTGCGCATAGCCGTGCAGGACCAGGGGTTCCAGTCCGGCGGGCCGAAGCTGTGCCGTACCGCCTCCGGCGAACACGGACGCGGACTGCTGCTCGTCGACGCGATGTGCAGTACGTGGGGTTCCCGCTACGCGGAGTTCGGCTCGGGCCGCATCGTGTGGGCAGAGCTGCCGCACGGATCGGAGCGCTCGTGCTGAGGAACGCGATGTCGCATCTGCGCAGGGCACGCCGGCTCCACGACTCCGGGCCCCCCGCCGGGGCGGAGACGGTGCGGCTTCCGCTGCCGCCCGCGTTCTCGGCAACCCTGGGCTGCGACGCCGTGGGCGTGCCGGCGCGCTACGGCGTCCGGCTGCTGTCCCACCTGCCACGCACCGGCTGCGTCTTCGCGGACACGGACCTGTGGTGGTGGATCGTGCCCGCGGGCTCCGACCTGGATCTGGACTGGCCCGTGCAGACCGTCTACGTGCGCGGGGCGCGGGTTCCGGCGGACCGGCCGAGGCTGATCCACCGGCCGGACAACCACACGCCGTACACCCCGCCCATCCCCCTCTTCCTGATGGTCTGCCAGGTAATGGGCGTGCCCCCGTCGTGGGCGCCGTCGGGTGGCGCACGCGCGGTCTCCGCTCCCTGACGCCCCGCTTCCCGGCGCGGCCGGTCCGCGGCCCCGGTGCCGGTCCGCCGCGTCGTCCAGTGGCCCCCGGTCCCCCTCGCACCCGGGTCGACCTGCGGTTTCACCGAACGGACACCCTGGTCACGCTGCGTTGTCAGTGGTCCGTTCTACTGTGGCACCACTGATCGAGAACCCGTCGGAGCGCGGGTTGTCCAGGTGTGAGGGGGGCGGACTCGTGCGCCGCTGGGAATATGTCGAGGGCACCGCGTCGAAATTCTGGGAGACCGGAGCCGAGGGCGCCGTGGTGACGGTGCGTTACGGACGCTGCGGAAGTAACGGCCGTACGCAGACGAAGGAGTACGCGTCGGCCGAGGCCGCCGCGGAGCAGGTCCTCAAGGCGATCGCGGAGAAGGAGAAGAAGGGGTATCGCGAGGTGGCCCCCTCGGACGTGCCCGCCGCACCGGCGGCGGGAGACGCCCCGGCGGCGCCGGACACGCCCCCCGCCGCGAAGCCGCCGGTCCTGCCGGACGAGGACACCTTCACACTGCCCGCCACGTGGAAGAGCATCCTCCTTCCCCGGCGCGGCGGATGCCCCAGGGTGCCGAGCGGGGTCGCGCCGGGGACGTTCGAGAAGATCGACGCGGACGTCACGGAGCAGGCGTCCTGGATCCAGCGGTTCATCGACTCCCCCGACTCGGACCCCGGGCTGGCCGACCAGCTGCGAGCCCATGTCGCGGGGAGCCCGAGCCCGGTCGGCGCGGCCCTGCTGACCTCGATCGTCCCGCTGTCCGTGCCCGACTCCGCCTGGGCGCACCTGTGGACCGAGCGGTACGGGCTGCCGTTCGCCGCGTGCGCGGCCGCCGAAATGCCCTCGGTCGAGGCGACGTGGCAGCAGTCCGGCCGTTCGCGGACGCTGCCGAAGCTGCAGGCGCTCGCCCGCCCCCATCACGCGTACTGGATGCGGAACCGCAGGCCGGTGACGGACCGGGTGCGCGCACTCCTCGCCGCCGCGGACGAGGACACCTACCGCGCGGCGGTCGCGGCGCTGGCCGACCGCCGTACCGACGCCGTCCGCAAGGTCTCCGTCTCCTATCTGGTGCCGAGCGAGACGGACTGGGTCGACGAGCTGTGTGCCGATCCCCAGGTGCTGGACGAGCACGACGACAGCCTGCTGACGATGCTGTTCTCCTCGCTGTACTCCGGCGACCAGGTGACGGGGTTCACCCGCCGGCCGCCCCTCGCCTACAACGCGGCGCTCGTCGCGACGCTGGCCGAGGGCATCGGAACGGCCGTCGCCCCGCTGCTGGCCGATCAGCTCAAGGACGGGGCCCACTACGCGGACGCGGTGAAGGCCGCCGCCGAGTCCCTGGCCGAGATCCCCACCGACGAGGCGTTCCTCGCTCTGCTGGCGCACGCGGACCTGCGGCATGTGCGCCCGGCCCTCCTCGAAGCCATGCGCCGCTGTCCGGTACGGGCCACGCGCCTGCTGGCCCACGCGTCGCGGAATGCCTCGGGCTCGGCGGCCGACCGGACGCGGCAGCTGATCCGGGGCCACCTCGCGACCTGCCGCGAGGTGGTGTCCCTCGCGCTCGGCGGTCTGGACGCCGAGGTCGTCGAGGTCGTGGAGCCGCTGCTGAACCCGGTGGGTCTGGTCCCCGACGCCCCCGCCGACGCGCTCCCGGAGGTCCTGACGACGCCGCCCTGGTCCCGCCCCCGCGTCAAGGCCAAGCCCCTGGTCGTGACCGGTCTGACCGCCGAGTCCGCGCCCTCGGTCGAGTGGCTGCCCGGCGAACGGGAGGCCTGGGCCGCCACCACGTCCTGGTACACGACCGAGCGCACCGGCGGCCGGTGGGCGGGATGGGACGTGAACGACCCCGCCGTCCAGCACGACCTGCGCGGAGACCATCTCTCCTCGGCCTGGCTCTACGTCCACGGACCCGAGGAGCTGGTCGCCCCGTATCTCGCCACGTGGGATCCGACCGACCTGTGGGATGCCGAGGACACCTTCAAGCCGATCGCGGCCCGCTTCGGCCTCGCCGCTCTGCCGCTGCTGCTGCGCGCCGCTCCCCGCCAGCCCGCCTCTCTCGCACCGGTGCTGCTCCCGTTCGTCGACGTGGGCGTCGCCCGCCACATGGCGGACTGGGCGGTGCGCCTCAAGTCCGTGGCGGCGACGGCACGTTCCTGGTTCGCCCGGCACGGCGCGGTCGCCGCCCCGCTCCTGGTGCCCGACGCCGTGGGCAAGGCCGGCCCCGCCCGGCGCGCCGCCGAGCAGGCGCTGACGCTGATCTCCTCGCTGCACGGCGACGAGGCGGTGCGCGAGGCCGCCGGGGGGGTACGGCCCCGAGGCGCTGGCCGCGGTGGAGGGGCTGCTGACCGCGGATCCGCTGGAGCGGGCACTGCCCGCCAAGATGCCCGCGCTCCCGGCATGGGCGGAACCCGCGCTGCTGCCCCAGATCCTGGTGCGGTCCGGCGGTGCGCTGCCTCGGCCGTCGGTGCGCCACGCGCTGACGGCACTGGCGCTGTCCAAGTCCGGCGACGTGTACCCGGGTGTCGGCCCGCTCGTCGAGACGGCCGAACCCGCGACGCTCGCCAGGTTCGCCTGGGCCCTGTTCGAGCAGTGGCAGCTGGCCAACATGCCCGCGAAGGAGTCGTGGGTGCTGCACGCGCTGGGGCTGCTGGGCGACGACGAGACGGTACGCAGGCTCACTCCGGTCATCCGGACCTGGCCCGGTGCGGGCGCCCACCACCGGGCCGTGGAGGGCTTGGACGTCCTGGCGACGATCGGCAGCGACGTCGCGCTGCTGCATCTGCACGCGATCGCGCAGCGGGTGAAGTTCAAGGGACTGAAGGCCAGAGCCCAGGAGAAGATCGCCGAGGTCGCGGCCGGACTCGGGCTGACCGGGGAACAGCTCTCCGACCGCCTGGTGCCGGACCTCGGCCTGGACGAGGACGGTTCGACCGTCGTCGACTACGGCTCGCGGACGTTCACGGTCGGTTTCGACGAGCAGCTGCGGCCGTACGTGCTGGACGGGGACGGCAAGCGCCGTAAGGATCTGCCCAAGCCGGGCGCCCGGGACGACGCGGAGCTCGCCCCGGCGGAACGCAAGCGGTTCATGGCGCTCAAGAAGGACGTCCGGACGATCGCGTCGGACCAGGTGCGCCGGCTGGAGGCGGCGATGGTGACCGGGCGCTCCTGGACGGCCCAGGAGTTCCGGGAACTGTTCGTCGCCCATCCGCTGCTCTGGCACCTGGTGCGCCGACTCGTGTGGCTGAGCGAGACGGACGACGGGGCGCGCACCGCGTTCCGCGTCGCGGAGGACCGCACGTTCGCCGACGTGGAGGACGAGGTCTTCGAACTGGCCGAGGACGCGGCGGTGCGGCTGGCGCACCCGGTCCGGCTGGGCGGCGAGCTGGCCGCCTGGTCCGAGCTGTTCGCCGACTACGAGATCCTCCAGCCGTTCCCGCAGCTCGGCCGCGCCGTGCTCGCGCTGTCCGACGAGGAGCGCGAGGGCTACCGGCTCACCCGCTTCGAGGGCCTGAAGGTGCCGACCGGAAAGGTCCTCGGACTGGAGCGGCGCGGCTGGGAGCGGGGCGTGCCGCAGGACGCCGGGGTGGAACGCTGGATCTCCAAGCGGCTGGGCGACAACCGCTACCTGGTGATCGCTCTCGACACCGGCATCGCGGTCGGGGTGGTCGACATGTTCCCCGACCAGACCCTCGAAACGGTATGGCTCGACACCCGCCCCCAGGACCACTGGTCCAGGCACGAGCACCCGCTCCGCTTCTCCGGGCTGGACCCGGTGACCGTGTCGGAACTCCTCGCCGACCTGACCGAACTCACCGAGGGCGCCGCGTCATGACCGTACGGAACGAACAGCGGCCCGGCGGGGCGGCGGACGACACGGCCGGGCGGGTGCAGCGGCCCCCGGCCGAGGTGCGGTACGCGGACGAACTCGCCGCGCTGCGGGCGAAGGACCGCGATCCCCGGCCGCCCGGCTGGGAGTTGAGCCTGCGCGCGGCGCGCCGCTTCGTCGTCGGCGACGCGGACGCGGGCATCAGCCGGAAGTTCGTCGGCAATCCCTCGCTCGTGGACCGGGCGCTGGTGACACTGGCGACGAGTCGCGGCCTGATGCTGGTCGGGGAGCCGGGCACGGCCAAGTCCCTGCTCTCCGAGCTGATCGCGGCCGCGGTCAGCGGGGACTCCACGCTGACGGTGCAGGGCGGTGCGGCCACCACGGAGGACCAGATCAAGTACGGCTGGAACTACGCGCTGCTGGTCGCCGAGGGTCCCTCCACGCGGTCGCTGGTGCCCGCTCCGATGCTGCGCGGCATGGCCGAGGGCAGGCTGGTGCGGTTCGAGGAGATCACGCGCTGTCCGCTGGAGGTGCAGGACTCGTTGCTGTCGCTGCTGTCCGAACGGGTGGTGGCGATCCCCGAACTGGCGGGTCCGGACGGCATGGTCTTCGCCCGGCAGGGGTTCAACGTCATCGCGACCGCCAACACCCGGGACCGCGGCGTCAACGAGATGAGTGCCGCGCTCAAGCGGCGGTTCAACTTCGAGACGGTGTTCCCGATTCCCGACCTGGACACCGAACTGGCGCTCGTCGAGGCGGAGGCGACGGCCCTGCTCCGGCGGTCCGGGGTGGAACCCCCGCCGGACCACGACGTGCTGAAGGTCCTGGTCGCCACGTTCCGGGAGCTGCGGAGCGGGGCCGGTGGGCAGGGCGGGCCCGGTGCGGGCGCGGACCGCCCCTCGGCGGTGATGAGCACGGCGGAGGCCGTGTCGGTCGCCCATGCCGTGGGGGTGCGCGGCTGGTTCCTGCGTGGCGAGCCGGGCAGTGCCGCCGATGTGGTGGCGTGCCTGGCGGGGACGGCGGCCAAGGACAGCCCGGAGGACCTGGCCCGGCTGCGCCGCTACCTGGAGCAGCAGGTGCCTCGTCGGCGCGGCCCGGCATGGCAGGCCCTGTACGACGCGCGTCATCTGCTGGCCGACTGATGTCCGCGGTGTTCCTGGGGGTGCGGCACCACTCCCCCGCCTGCGCCCGGCTCGTGGGGCGGACCATCGACGAGCTCCGCCCCGCCCATGTGCTCGTCGAGGGTCCCGCGGAGATGAACGGGCGGCTGGACGAGCTGCTGCTCGGGCACGAGTTGCCGGTCGCGGTGTTCAGCCACTACCGGGACGAGGACCGGGCGGCCACGTCCTGGGCCCCGCTCTGCGACTACTCGCCGGAGTGGGTCGCGCTGCGGGCGGGACGGGCGGCCGGTGCGGAGGTCCGCTTCATCGACCTTCCGGCCTGGCATCCGGTGTTCGCCGAGCGCACCAACCGCTACGCCGACGCCGAGGCACGGTACGCGGAGGCGACGGACCGGTTGTGCCGGCACTTCGCGGTGGACTCGCCGGACGCCCTGTGGGACCGGCTGTTCGAGGTCGAACCGGACGACGGTCTCGCGCAGCGGCTCGACGCGTACTTCGCTCTGGTGCGCGGTGACGCGGAGGCCGACGCGGGCGACCGGTCGCGCGAGTCGTACATGGCGGCGTGGGTGCGGGCGGCGGTCGCCGCGGCCGGGGACCGGCCGGTGCTGGTGGTGACCGGCGGTTTCCACCAGCCCGCGCTCCGGGCGCTCACCGGGACCGGGCGGCCCCACGGCAGCGGCGGCGGCACCGGCGACGGCGTGTGCGAGCACGGTACGGACGGGTGGGAGCACGACGCCGACGGGTGGCCGCGGGTGCCCGCCCCGCCGGACGGGGCCCTGGCCGGGAGCTTCCTCGTGCCGTACTCCTTCCGCCAGTTGGACGCCTTCGCCGGGTACCAGTCGGGGATGCCGTCACCCGGCTACTACCAGCAGGTGTGGGAGTCGGGCCCCGAGGCCGCGGCGGAGGAGCTGCTGCGCGTGGTCGTCGAGCGGCTGCGGGCGCGCAGGGTCCCGGTGTCCACCTCCGATCTGATCGCCGCGCGGAGTCTGGCGCAGGGGCTCACCACGCTGCGCGGCCATCCCCGCCCCGCCAGGATCGATGTGCTGGACGGTCTCGCGGGCGCCCTGATCACGGACGATCTGGACCGGCCGCTCCCGTGGACGAGCCGGGGCCCGCTGGGCGCGGGGGCGCACCCCGTGGTCGTCGAGATGGTGTCGGCGTGCGGTGGCGACCGCATCGGCAGGCTGCACCCCGGCACCCCCGCGCCGCCCCTGGTCCACGACGTGGCGACGCGGCTGGCGGCGCTGTCGCTCGACGGCGGGCCCGGGACGTCGTACCGGCTCGATCTCACGGACGCCACCGATCTGGAACGCAGCCGACTGCTGCACCGGCTGCGGGTGCTGGGGATCCCCGGGCACGGGCGGATCTCCGGTCCCGAGCACGGGATCGACCCGGTGTTCACGGAACGCTGGGAGTCGCGGTCCGTCGCCGGGCGCGAGGCCGCGCTGGTGGAGGCGGGTGCGTACGGGGCGACGCCGGCGGAGGCCGCGGCGGTGGCGCTCGCCGAGCGGACCCGTGGTGCCGCGTCCGGGGCGGACGATCTGGCCCGGACGCTGTTCGATGCCGTGCTCTGCGGAATGGACGGCTTCTCGGAGCGGCTTCTCGGTGAACTCTCCTCCCGTGTGGGCGGGTTGAAGGACGCGGGTGCGCTCGGGGAGATCCTCTCCACGGCGCTGGGGCTGTGGCGGCACGACCGGGTGTTCGGGGTGGCGCGGGGGCCGTTGCTCGCCGGGGTCGTCGACCGGGCGACGGAGCGCCTGGTATGGCTCCTCGAAGGGGCACGCGGCGGACCGGGGGTGGACTTTCCGCGGCTGCGCGCCGTGGCGGCTGTCCGGGACGCGGTGCGGCACGCGGACCGGCTGCTCCCGTTCCGCCCGGAGGCGGTGGTCTCGGTGGCATGGCGGATCAGTGGCGATCCGCAGGCACCGTTCGATCTGCGCGGGGCCGCGTTCGGCCTGCACCGGGCCCTGGCACCGGTCCCAAACGCGTCGGGGGATCCGGCCGGGGCGGTGCGTGCGGTTGCGGGAGCGGGCACGGACGCGCTCGGCGACTGGCTGGCCGGGCTGTTCGCACTCGCCCGGGACGAGATGACGGAGCCTGCGGGGGCGATGGTTCCGGCGGACGGCCAGGAGACCGGTCGAGACGCGGAGTCCCTGCTCGACGTGCTGGACGGGCTGGTCTGCGCGTTGCCCGAGGAAGCGTTCCTGGCGGGGCTCCCCGCGCTGCGTCAGGCGTTCACGTTCTTCCCGCCCCGCGAACGCGAGCGGATCGCCGCTCGCCTGCTGGAACGGCGGGGCGTGCGCGGTTCGTCGCGCTCCCTGCTGCGGACCACCGAGGACCCGCTGTTGATCGCCCGGGCCCGCGCCCTGGAGGAGTCCGTTTCCCGGCTGCTGGCCCGTTACGACCTGGGAGCCACTCCATGACCACACCCGAACGCACTCCCGACCCGGCGCCCACGGTCGAGGCGGTCCCCGGCCCGACGACACCCACGGCCACCGCCGGACGCATGCCCACGGCCGGAGCGGGCCCCGAGGCGGCACCCCGGCCCGATACCGGCCCCGATACCGGCCCCGTTGCCGCGCCCGCTGCCGCGACCGGCCCCGAGGTGGGGTCCCGGCAGGGGGACGCTGCCTCCGGCACGGCACCCGACGCGGGCCTGGAGCGCTGGCGGCTGCTGCTCGGCTCCGCTGCCGAACAGCACACCGGCCCATTGAGTCCCGGTGGCGCCGGCCGTGACGCCGCGCTCGACTGGCTCTACGGCCGCGACCCCGACCTCGCCCGACGCGGTGTGCGCCGTTCCGGCGTCACCTCCCGCACCGGAGGCAACGGCCCCTCGGCCCTGACCACGGTCGACTGGCTCGACGACATCCACCGGCTGTTCCCGAAGGAGACCGTCGAACGCCTGGAGCGGGACGCCGTCGAGCGGTACGGCATCCAGGAGATCGTCACCGACCCCGCCGTACTGGAACGGGTCGAGCCGAGCCCGACGCTGCTGCGGGCCGTGCTGCGGACCAAGCATCTGATGAACCCCGAGGTGCTGCGGGCGGCCCGGCGTATCGTCGAGTCGGTGGTGCGGCAACTGCTGTCCAGGCTCCGGCCGGAGGTCCGCCGGGCGTTCCACGGCACCCGTTCCCGCACCCCCAGCCGGGTGCCGCTGGCGCGGGACTTCGACTTCCGGCGCACGGTGCGGGCCAACCTCGCCCACTACCAGCCGGCCGAACGCCGCCTGCTCATCGAGCGTGCCCACTTCCACTCCCGCACCCGGCGCCATATGACGCAGTGGCAGCTGATCCTGCTGGTCGACCAGTCGGGCTCGATGGCCGGTTCGGTGATCCACTCGGCGGTGACCGCGGCGTGCCTGTGGGGCCTGCCCGGACTCAAGACGCACCTGGTCGCCTTCGACACCCAGGTGGTGGACCTGACCGCCGACGTGACGGACCCGGTGGAACTGCTGATGCGGGTGCAGCTCGGCGGCGGTACCGACATCGCGCGTGCCGTCCGCTACGCCGCGGGGCTGGTGGAGAATCCCCGGCGCACCATCGTCGCGCTGGTCACCGACTTCTACGAGGGCGGCGACGCCTATCAGTTGGTGCGTTCCGTACGGTCACTGGTGGAGCAGGGCACCACCGTCCTGGGGCTGGCCGCGCTCGACGAGGACGCCGAGCCCGACTACGACCGGGGGACGGCCGCGCGACTCGCCGAGGCCGGGGCGCATGTGGGGGCGATGACTCCGGGCCATCTCGCGGAGTTCGTCGCCGAGAGGCTGGGCCGATGAGCGAAACGTCTCGTGACACGCCGGCCGCACGCCCCGACCTGCTCGCCCTCACCCCCGGCACGCTCGCGCAGCTCGCCAACCGCGGCCTGGTCAAGCGGGCCACGAAGGAGCTCGACACGGGCACGGCACCGGCCCTCACGACCGACCCGGACACCACGCTGCGGGCCCGCTTCCCGGACGGCACCGCCGCCGCCCTCCCGCCCGGCGCCGGTCTGGAGAACGGCACGTGCAGCTGCGCAGCGCCCGGGGTGTGCCGTCATCTCGTGGGCCTGGTACTGGCGTACCAGCGCGAGGCCGCGTCCGGCGCGGACCGCACGGACGGCGGGAAAGCGGCCTCCGCCTCGGTCGCCGACTGGTCCCCGGGCGCCACCGACGACGAGGTGCTCGCGGCGGCGGTCGGCGCCCGCCCGCTCGCCGCGGCCCGTCGCTCCTTCGACCGCGGTTACGCCGCCGTGGTGCACCGCCCGTCCCCGGAGCACCCCGAGCCCCGGGTCGAACTTCCCACCTGCACGGTGCGTTTCCCCGTCCCCGGCGAGATCGCCTACGCGCTGACGGACGCGACCCCCGCACTGCGCGGTGAGGTGCTGGCCCTCGCGATATGGGCGTTCCGGGCGGCCGACGCGGCGGGAACCGGGGAACGGTCCGTGACCGTCCAGGTCGGTGGCCGTCCCGCCGCCCCGCCGTCCGCCGGACCGGCGATGGACACGGCCGCCGGGCTGGCCGACGAGCTGCTGATGGAAGGCGTGGCGCATCTCGGGCCGGTGCACGGCGGGGCCCTGGCACGGGCCGGTGCCGATCTGGCGGCACGGTCGCTGCACTGGCCTGCCGGTGCGCTCGCCGATCTGGCGGACCAGCTCACCGCGTACGCCGACCGCGACGCACACTACCGCCCGGAGTCGGTGGCCGCCCTGCTCACCGAGGTGCACGCCCGACGGCGGGCCGCCGCGCTGCCCGGTGTGCTGGGCACCCGCGAGGCCGGGGACACCCCGCTGCGCCGGGTCCGGCTCGTCTCGCTCGGCTGCCGTGTCCACGGCACGCCCCGGGCCCTCGTCTCCGAGGTGTACTTCGCTCATCCCGGCGCGGTTGCCGTCCTGGTCCTGCGCAAGACGTGGACGGCCGCCGAGGGCAAGGAGCTCACCGGTCATCTGCTCGCCGCCCGCCGTGTCCTCGCCACCGGGCTCGGCGCGCTGGCCACTGGGAGCCTGGTCAGCGAGAGCGTGCGACGCACGGCGAGCCGTGCGCTGACCGTCGACCGCGGCAGGCTCGGCACGTCGACGGTGACACCGGTCGGCACGGCCTGGAAGGAGCTCCCCGAGCCTCTGCTCGTACGGGATCTGTCCGCGCTGACGGCGGGCTGGGCGGGAAGACCGCCCCGGCTGATCCGTCCTCGGGTCCAGGCCGATTCGGTCCACGTCATCGCGCTGTCGGCGGTGGAGAGCGTCGGTTACGACCCGGCCGAGCAGCGTGTCGAAGCCGTCGTGCGCGATGTCTCGGGGGCCTCGGCACTGCTGACGTCCGCCTACCGGCCCGAATGCCCCGGGGCGCTGGACGCCCTGGCGGCGGCCCTGGAGGACGGCGCGACGCATGTGAGCGGTGCGGTGCACCATACCGCCGAGGGCGTCACGATCGATCCGATCGCGGTGCTCACCCCGGCCGGGGTGATCGTGCCGGATCTCGCACCGGGCGACGGTTCCACGGCCCTGGCGGCGGCGCCCCACTGCCCGTCCGATCCGCTGACGGCTGCGCTGGACGAGGCGTTGTCCGCGCTCTCGGCGGTCCCGCACAACGGGCTGCGCCATCTGACGGTCCCTGCCCGCTCCCATATCGAGGGCACCGCCACAACGCTGTCGCGCACCGGCCTGGTCCGCGCGGCGGCACTGGTGCGCGCCTTCATCGACGCGCTGGACGGCGGGGCGGAGACGGACGGGACAAGGCTCAAAGCCGCTGCCGACGCCTGGCTGGAGGCACAGCTCCATCTCCTGGTCGGCAGCGAACTCCGCTCGTCCGGGCAGGAGTTCGTGCCCGGTCCGCTACGTTGACGGCCCGCGCCCCGAAGACGTCTCACGCCGGGACGGGGACGAAAGGCCTCGGGGCGGGGCCGGACAGCCCTCAGGACGGCGCGGGACGGTCCTTGGCCGTGTCGTCGAAATACCGTTGTTCGGCCGGAGGCCGGGCCGTGCGGCGTCCTGCGCTTCCCCGAGTTCTCGGCTTTACTCGAACAGGGGAGACCCCATTGACCGCGAGGCGGAGGAGCGTCCTCGTACTTCGACGCCGGAGCCCTAGCTAGGGCCTGTCTGGAGTTGTGATCTGGATCAGGGAGCGGGGCGTGGTGCGTGCGATCGCAAGACGCCGGAAGGCCCTCGTAGCGGAGCTACTAGGGCGTTTCGGCGATGCGGCGAGCGTGCGTGACACGCCCTGCGAGCCCAGATCACAACTCCAGACAGGCCCTAAGGGCGGTCGAGGTAGCGGAGACCGGGGTGGACCTTCAGATATCCCTCGACGAGTCGTTCGGCGACGGTCACCGAGTCGACCAGCGGGTGCAGCGCGAACGCCTTCACGGCGGCGGCGCGCGAGCCGCTGTCCGCCGCCTCGAGCACGGCGCGCTCGACGGCCTTGACCGCGGTGACCAGGCCGACGGCGTGGTACGGGAGGGGGTCGACCGCGACGGGGCGGGCTCCGCTCGCGTCGACCAGGCAGGGCACCTCGATGACGGCGTCCGCGTCGAACACGGACAGCGTCGTGCGGTTGCGGACGTTGAGGATGAGCGAGGTCCGTTCGTTGCGGGCGACGGCCCGCATGAGGGCGAGCGCCACCTTCTCGTACCCGCCGGAGTCCAGATCGCTCTCGTCGCGTTCACCCGCCCCGGCGGCCTCCCGGTTCTCCGACATGTACGTGGCCTCACGTTCGGCGCGGGTGCGGTTCCACGCCGTGAGGGCGGGAGTGTCCGGGTCCTTCATACGGGCGTAGAAGCCCTCCTGCTGCTCGCGCAGGAAGGCGCCCCGGGTCTGGTCGGCCGCCCGGTAGGCGCGTACGGCTTCCCGGTTGAAGTAGTAGTAGTGCAGGTACTCATTGGGGACGGCGCCCAGCGACCGGATCCAGTCGGCGCCGAAGAGCCTGCCCTCCTCGAAGGAGCCGAGGAGTCCGGGATCCGCGAGCAGCCGCGGAAGCTCGTCGCGCCCGTCGACGCGCAGGCCGCGGACCCAGCCCAGGTGGTTGAGGCCGACGTAGTCGATCCAGGCCCGGTCGGGGTCGGCGCCCAGGATCCGGGCCAGACGCCGGCCGAGGCCCACCGGGGAGTCGCAGATGCCGATGACGCGGTCGCCCAGATGGCGGGCCATGGCCTCGGTGACCAGTCCGGCCGGGTTGGTGAAGTTGATGACCCAGGCGTCCGGGGCGAGCCGTGCGATGCGTTGGGCGAGGTCGACGGCGACGGGAACGGTGCGCAGCCCGTACGCGATGCCGCCCGCGCCGACCGTCTCCTGTCCGAGGACGCCTTCGTCGAGGGCGACGCGTTCGTCGGCCGCCCGGCCCGCGAGTCCGCCGACGCGGATCGCGGAGAAGACGAAGTCCGCGCCCCGGAGGGCGTCGTCGAGCTCGGTGGTGGCGGTGACGACGGGGGCGTCGGGGACGTCCGCGGCCTGTTCGCGAAGGACCCGGGCGACGGCGGCGAGCCGGTCGGCGTCCGTGTCGTGGAGGGTGACCGCCGAGACGCGGCCCTCGGCGTGATCGGCGAGGAGCGCCCCGTGGACGAGTGGAACCCGGAATCCGCCGCCGCCCAGAATTGTCAGCTTCACGCTTCCGCATGGTACGGGGACGGGGACGGGGGCGGGCCCGGGGCCGGGCCCGCTGCCCGGGGACGGCCGCGCCCCGTGTCCCCCGACGGCCCTCCCGGGCACCACATGGTCAGTTGCCGCTCCACCACCGCGAGACGACACGCCACAGCCTCGCCGGGGCGGACTCGCCGCGCTGCTCCGGGATCCGGTCGGCCGCCGGTCCGGTGGGAGCGGGCGCGTCCCGGGACGTGTCGACGGCCGTCGTCGCCGTCGAGTCCGTCACCCCCGTCCCGGGAGCGGACGAACGGACCGGAGCGGAGGAAGGGACAGAGAGGGACGAAGGAGCGGAGCCGGGTCCGGAGGACGAGGCGGGTGCCGGTGCGGCCACCGGCGTCCGGCCCGCGTCACGGTCGGGTGTGGCACCGGTGTGCCGGACGGTCGTCTGCACCTCCCAGTCCTGGCGTTGCGAGTGCGGCTTGCCCATGGACGGCGGTTCCTTGTCGTCCTGGGGCGGGCGGGCGGCGAAGTCCGCCGGGAGCTCCACCAGGTGCCGGCTCATGATGTTCCCGATCCACCGCAGTTCGCTCTCGTCCACGGCGAGTTCGAGGTCGGGAAGCCGCATCAGCAGCGCGTCGACGCCGACGTCGGCGATGGCGCGCCCGATGTCCTGTCCGGGGCACTCGTGGGGGCCGCCGCTGAACGCGAGATGGGCCCGGTTGCCCACCATGTCGGCGCCGAGCTCGGGCCGCACCACCGGGTCGGCGTTGGCGGGCGCGA
The DNA here is from genome assembly GCF_042889785.1 of Streptomyces sp. NPDC002476. Lineage (NCBI taxonomy): Bacteria > Bacillati > Actinomycetota > Actinomycetes > Kitasatosporales > Streptomycetaceae > Streptomyces > Streptomyces sp. NPDC002476. The sequence continues at coordinate 306,284 of NZ_JBIARH010000002.1, forward strand.
TCCCGACGATCAGGGCATCGCCCGCCCTGATCCGCTTGCCGCCCAGTTCGGTGTCACCGACCGCCCACCGGCCGAAGACGGCGGTGAACGGTGGTTCGTCCCACAGCGTCTGCTCGACCGCCTCGGGCACCGTCATGTGACCGCCGCTCAGCCTGGCCCGGAAGCGGGGGTCGGTGAGCACCATGCGGAGGACGTTGGCGATCAGGTTGGCGGTCGCCTCGTAGGAGGCGATGAGGATCAGCCGGAGGTGTTCGCTGACCTCCTGGTCGTTCAGCCCCGCGGGGTGCTCGACGAGCCACGTGGCGAAGTCGTCCGCGGGATCGCGCCGACGGCGCTTGACGAGCCGGGTCAGCACGTCCGAGACGTAGGCATTGCTCGCGACGGCGGTCGCCGTGCCCCGGATCATGTCGCGGGCGGCCTGGACCATCCGGTCGTTGTACTCCTCGGGCATGCCGAGGACCGCGCACATGACCATCATCGGCAGCCGCTCGGCGAACCGGCCGACCAGGTCGACATGGCCTTCCTGGCAGAACTCGTTGACGAGCCGGTTGCTGTAGCGGTTGATGTGGCGGCGCACCCCGCGGGTGTCGATGCGCGCCATGCTGTCGGTGACCGCGCCGCGCTGGCGTTCATGGGTGGCGCCGTCGGCGAACGCGCAGATCGGCTGCCAGGTGAAGATCGGGGCCAGGGGGTGGTCCGGGGCGACGGTGCCGTCCTGCAGGGCCCGCCAGCGCCGCGAGTCCCGGGAGAACTGCGAGGGCGTACGGGTCATGTGCAGGTTCTCGCTGTGTCCGAGGACCAGCCAGGCGGGTACGTCCCCGTGCAGCAGCACGGGTGCCACGGTGCCGTGTTCGGCGCGCAGCTTGTCGTACAGCCCATGGGGGTCCCGCTCGGCCTCCGGGCCGTAGAACCGGCGGATTCCGCCGGGGCCGATGCCGAGGCCGTGGGCCGGGCACTCGGGGGGCGGAACCGGCCCCTGGGCCGCTCCGGGCTCGTAGTGGAAGGGGGTTGTCACGATCGCTCCAGGGATCAGGATTCCCGAGAATCCGGACGGATGGGACGCGCGGGGGGGTGTGTGGTGGGGGTGCGGTGCGGTCAGGCGACCGGGAGTGCCAGGCTGTGCAGGTAACGCATCAAGGTCATCAGCACGTCGCGGCTGGAGCCGCGCAGCCGGGCGTCGCAGTCGATCATCGGGACCTCTTCGGGCAGGTCCAGGGCGCTGCGCAGCGCCTCGACGGGATGCTTCGGGGCGTCGGGGAAGGTGTTGATGGCGACGACGAACGGCACTCCGCGCTCCTCCAGTCGGCCGATGACGTCGAAGCTGACCTCGAGGCGGCGGGTGTCGATGAGGACCACCGCGCCGAGGGCGCCTTCGAACAGGCCGTTCCACAGGAACCAGAACCGTTCCTGGCCGGGGGTTCCGAACAGATAGAGGATCAGTTCCTCACTGATGGAGATCCGCCCGAAGTCCATGGCGACGGTGGTGGCGGTCTTGCTCTCCACCCCGTAGTTGTCGTCCACGCCGACCCCGGCCTGCGTCATGGTCTCTTCGGTGGTCAGCGGCCGGATCTCGCTGACGGATCCGACCATGGTCGTCTTGCCGACCCCGAACCCGCCGACGATCACGACCTTCACCGCGGCCGTGGCCGTGGTGGGAAGGACGTCCTCGCGCCGGGGGCCGGCGATCGTGTCAGAGCTTCTGAAGTCCATGCATCACCGCTTCGAGAAGGGACCTGTCCGGGAGGGTGGCGCGAACGATGGGTGCGCGCGATTCGATGAGGTCGGCCACGAGGAGTTCCGTGAGGAGCGACGTCACCACGCTGAAGGGCAGAGCCAGGTACGCCGAGATCTCGGCGACGGATAACGGGGCCTGGCAGAGCCGCAGGATCACGGCCTGCTCCGGCTGGACCGTCGGCGTCGGCTCGGCCTTCGCCACGATCATCGTCACCAGGTCGAGCGCGGCGCGCTCGCTTCCGTCGGGATCGCCGGTGAGCACGTACAGCCGTTCCGGATCGCTCAGAACCGGATCGGCCGTTCTGCGTTCTCGTCGGGGCGGGTTCATCCGCCCTGCCTGTCATGGCGAGGGGGGCTCGTCAGATGGGCGCCGATCCTGACGACCATGTCGCGCATCCGCGCCCCGACGAGTCCGGCGTCGACGGTCTCACCGGCCAGGACCGCGAGGTAGGCGCCGGTTCCGGCCGCCATCATGTAGAAGAAGCCGCCGGTGACCTCGATGACGACCAGGCGCATGATGCCGTCGCTGTAGGGGATCTCGGTGGCGACGGCGGCGGCCAGGCTCTGCAGTCCGGCGCAGGCCGCCGCGAGGCGGTCGGCGACATCGGGGTCGCCGCCGTGCTGGGCGATGCGCAGTCCGTCGGCGGACAGCACCACGATCTGGTGGATGTCCGGCACGTCGTCGGCCAGTTCCTTGAGCATCCAGTCCATGTTTCCCCGCTGCTGGATCACTTCAGGTCTCCCTTGTCCCAGGCGTCGTCAGAGTCTTCGTCGGTCTTCGGCTCCTGCGGCACGCCGTTGACGGCGTTGGTGAAGGCCTCCAGCCAGAGCCCGGGCGGCTGTTCCCGGTTGCCGTCGCCTCCCGGACCGTGGCCGTGGCCGGGCCCGTGCCCGTGGCCGTTGACATGGCCGTTGCGCTGTGCCGGAGCGGGGTCGACGGGTTGCGCGGGAAGGTTGTGCGAGCCCAGGGGGGCGCGGCCTCGGCTGCGGCGTTGCGGGAGGCCGCCGGCGGTCCACTCGGTGACCACGGGGACGTCGTCCTCCATGGCGGCCGCGGGCATGGCTGGTCGGGTGGCGGGCCCGACCGGACCGGTGGCCGGGCGCTGGGCCACGGGGCGCGGCTTGCGCCGGGCCGGTACGACGTGCTTCATGGCCTCGTGGTCGATGTCGCTGGTGGGCCGCGAGGTGGCGCCGATGCCGTGGGCGATGCCGGGAGCCGGGCCGGTGGTGATCATGGCGCGGGGCACGATGAGGACCGCCCGGACACCGCCGTACGCGGACTGCCGCAGCGAGACCTGGAGGTCGTACATCCGGGAGAGACGGCCGACGACGGCCATGCCGAGCCGCGGGGACTCGCCGAGGTCGTTCATGCTGGAGCCCGCCTGGGCCCTGGCGAGCATGTTCTCGGCGCGTGCGCGGGCCTCCTCGCTGAGCGAGACTCCGCCGTCCTCGATCTCGATGGCGATGCCGGTCTGCACCTCGACGGCGGTGACGTGGACCCGTGTCTGCGGCGGCGAGTACCGGGTGGCGTTGTCGAGGAGTTCGGCACAGGCGTGGATCAGCGGTTCGACGGCGGTGCCGATGATGGCGACCTTCGCGATGGAGTGCAGATCGACCCGCGGGTACTCCAGGATCCGCGACATGGCACCGCGCAGTACGCTGAACAGCGGTACGGGCTTGGGCCATTGACGGCTGGGCCGGGCACCGCCGAGCACCGCGATGGAGTCGGCGAGACGGCCGATCAGTGCGGTGCCGTGGTCGATGCGGAGCAGGTCGTCGAAGACGTCGGGGTTGCGTCCGTGGTGCTCCTCCATCTCGCGCAGTTCGCTCGCCTGACGGTGGACGATCGCCTGGACGCGGCGGGCGACATTGACGAAGGCACGCTGCGCGGAGTCGCGCAGCGCCTCTTCGTCGTCGATGATGTTCAGCACCTTGTAGACCAAGGAACGCTGGGCGTCGGGCAGATCGTGGTAGCGCTCGTCCGCGTCGACGACGTCCCGGAGCACCTCCTCGGGCGAATTGCCCACGCGCAGCCGGTGGATGGCGGCGGGCAGGAGTTCCCTGCCGATCCGTACGGTCTCGTCGTCATGGGCCGCGATGCGCCGCTCCAGGTCGGCGAAGCGCCGTTCGTACGCCGCGCGCTGGATGCGCATGTCGTGTGCGCGCCGGGCGAGTTGAACGGTGAGCACGGTGATCAGGACGGTGGCGAGCGCGCCGCACCAGACGACTGGTATCCGCGCGGCCCCGGACAACAGCGCCGCCGCGGCGGCGGTCGCGCCACCGCACAGGACCACGGGCAGCAACACGGCTCGAACGACGGGTGCTTCCCGTTCGGTCGGGGGTGATTCGACACGGACCATCTAGAACCTCGGGCGGTTGATTCGGGAGATATGGGCGCCAGCCCTGACAGTTGAGAACAAGCACTCGAATTCATCTCAACTCGACTGCGCTGCGCGTGAGCTTAGTCAGATCGAATCAGCGCCTCAGCACATTCATCCAACCCTCTGCGCGAACGCTCGCGCGGTAATACACTCACAAGTTTCCCTACACAGCGCCTCCGCACGTGCACACCGAGTGACGGGTTGCCGAAACCGATACGTTTCGGAGCCCTGCGTACCGCACAGAAGGACAGATGCATGCCACGCGGATCCCGCATCCTGGCGAAACAGGCCGGATTGACAGGGAACATGGCACCATGACGGATCAACCATTCGGCCAGAAAGGCCCGTTGCCGTCCTTCCCAACGGGACAAGAACACTTGTGATCGAAGCAGATCGAAAGATGCACATTCATGACTGAACGGCGAAGCCCGGCAGAGTGCGTCGCGCCGTGACGGAGGCCCCGTCGGGCACCGGCCATCAGGCCGGCCCGGCCGACACCCCGCAGGCCGCCGCGGTCCTCACCACCGACCGCGGCCCCGACCGGGGCGCACCCGGGCGGCGCGAGCACCCGACGGAACGCGAACTTCACCCCTATGGGCCAGCCGGACCCGTCGACGGCCTCGTACACGAAGGCAGTACGTGTGCCGCGCCGCACCCGCATCCGGGCGCAGGACGGCGCGGGACAGCAGAACAGAGCAGAACAGAACAGAACAGGAGAGCGGATACGCCATGGAGCGGACACGGCGCTACACGATCGAATCGCTGGACACCGGGCTACGGCTCATACAGCTGTTCCTCGCCCACGACCGGCTGACCGTCTCGGAAGCGGCCGCGCTGCTCTCCGTCGGCCGGTCGACCGCCCATCGGGTGCTCAGCACCCTGGAGGGTCGCGGTTTCGCGGTACGGGACTCCTCGGGGCGCGGCTACACGGCCGGGCCCGAACTGGTCCGGCTCGGCCTCCCGGCCGGTTTCGGCGCGGCGGCCCGGCGACGGCTCGGGGCCGTGCTGGACGACGCGGCCCGGCGTACCGGCGAGACGGTGCAGAGCGCGGCACTGATCGGGGACCAGATCATCGTCACGGACGGGCGCGAGTCGCCGCATCCGGTACGAGCGACGCTGGAGCTGGGCCGTACCCGCCCCGCGCACGCCACCGCGGGCGGCAAGCTGCTGCTCTCGTCGCTGACGGAGGAACAGGTGCGAGCCCTGTACCCCGGGGAGGAGTTGCCCGGATACACGTCCGCGACGCTCACCACGCGGTCCGCGCTGCTCGCGGAACTCGCCCTCGTCCGTTCCCGTGGATACGCCGTCAGCCGCGGGGAGTCGATTCCGGGTCTGCACACCGTGGCCGTCCCGCTGGCCGGGTCGAACCGGCGGGACCGGCTCGCGCTGGTGGCGTCGGGGCCCGCGGACCGGGGCGAGGACGGGGCCCTGCTGCGCCGGGCCGAGGAACTGCGCCGGTCCGTCGTACTGCTGGACGCGACCTGACGCCGTCGGCCGAGGCACCGGGCTCTCGGCCCTCTTCCCGGCTCCCGGCTCCCGGCTCCCGGCTCCCGGCTCCCGGCCTCAGCGTCGGCCGCCGCCGATGCGTCCTTCCAACTGCACCAGCAACTCGCTGAGCTGGGCGCTGAGCCGGGCGCGGGACTGCTCGTCGAGACCCGAGAGCACCGAGCGCTCGTACTCCAACTGCCGCGGCAGCAACCGGTCGACGAGCACGCAGCCCTCCTCGGTCAGGCGGACATGGGCGACGCGGCGGTCGCGTTCGTCGCCGCGCCGGTCGACCAGTCCACGTTCCTGCAGGACACGCAGCCTCTTGGTGACGGCGGCACCGGAGGAGAACGTCTCCCTGGCCAGCTCGCCGGGGGTCAGCTCATGGTCCGTACGGCGCAGGGCACCGAGCACGTCGAACTCGGCACGGGTCAGTCCGGCGGCGCGCAGCGGGGCGTCCTCCGCCTGCTGGAGCAGGGCCGCACAGCGGTTGATGCGGCCGATGAGTTCCATGGGTCCGGTGTCCAGCTCCGGGTTGACGGCCTGCCACTGCCGTACCACCGAGGCGACGATGTCGTCGGTCACACCGCTCCGTTCTCCTGGGCCGGGGCGATCAGCCCCCGCCGTTTCGCTGTAGCCGCGAGCGTACGGTGTCCCGCCTGCTCGGCCGCGAGGACCTGCTCCTGGGGCAGTGCGCGCTGCCACCACTCGCCGGCCGCCGCGTCGTCGGCCTCGCGCAGCTCGACGAGCGATCCGGTGAGCCGGCGGCGTGCGGCGTCGAGGGCGGCGGGCGTGGGCTGCGGGGCGGCGAGCGCGTGGACGGCGTGGGCCCGGGCCCGGTGCGTGTCGGCCAGGGCCTGCTCCAGGCGCCCGGTGGCCCGGCGGTTGGTCACCGCCATGGCTCCGAGCAGACCCATGGCGGCGCCGATCGCGGTGTCGAGCACCCGGTCGCCGATCAGTTCGCCGGCCGGGTACGTTCCGCCGAACTCCATGACCAGCAGGGCCATCGGCGTGACGGCGACGGAGCCCAGCCAGTAGTTGCGGGTGATCAGGGCCTCCGCCGCGAAGCTGAAGAACAGGCAGCAGCCGATCAGGGCGAGGGGCGACACCCGGCTGAGCGGCAGGACGGCCGCGAACACGAGGACGCCCAGCAGATTGCCGAGGGTGCGCTGGAGTGCGCGGTTCCAGGACAGCGACACATTGGCCTGGTAGAGGGCGGCGGCGGTGACGATCGCCCAGTACGGGCGGCCGACGCCGGCCGCCTGGGAGACGTATCCGGCCAGGGCACAGCCCACGAGCGCGCGGGCGCCGATGGGCAGCAGCGGCGAGCCCGGGGCGAGCCTGCGCAGCAGGGCGCGCCGGGTCTCGCGGCGCCCTCCGGCGCGGCGGGCGGCCCGCTCGGCGTCGATACCGAACAGCTCCTCGGACGTGCCGGGGGCCGGGGGCGGCACGGGAACCGGGCCACGGCCCCGGGTCCGGCGCGCCCAGTCGCGGAGCCGGTCGGGGCCGGGTGCGGCGGGGGCGGCCGGGCCGCCTCCCGGGAGTCCCCCTGCGAGGGCGGCCTCGGCGTGGACGACAAGGCGTTCGAGCGCCCGGCGTGCGGAGGTGGGGCGTCCGGAGGCGAGAAGGGCCTGCCAGGCGCCGTGCACGGCGGCGACAGCGGCGTGCCGGGTCCGGTGGCCGGGGTGGTCGGCGTACGCCGCGGCGGCGTCGAGGGCGCGGGCGGTCGCCCGGCGTTCCGGGCCCTCCTTGCGGATCAGCGCGGGCGCGAGCGTCACCAGCCAGGAGACCATTCCCGCGGCCAGCACCAGCGCGAGATGGCCGGGCACCTGGCCGAGTCGCTGTGGCCCGAAGAGCGCGGCCGACGTGACGAAGGTGAAGATCACCGGCCCGGGCGGACCGATGCGGGTGGCGTCGCAGAGGATCTTCTGCACGGCCGCGAGCAGTGCGCCCACCGCGATCAGCACGGCGGTGGACCCGGTGAGCGAGGCCGCGACCAGGGAGACCGCCATGCCGATGACCATCGCGAGCACGACGCCCGCGACCGCCCGGGCGCGGCGGGCGTACGGCAGGTTGTGCCCGTACAGCGCGCAGAGCGAACCGGCCATCGTGTACATCACGAGGTCCAGTCGGTCGACGGCGAACAGCGTCAGGTTCGGCACCGCGGAGGCGACGACCACGCTCGTCGCCGGTTTGAACCACATGTCCGAGGGGCGGACGAGGCGCAGCGGCGCCACCAGCGAGAACATGCGCGTGGAAGGCCGTGCGGATCGAATGGTCGCATCACTCACCCAAACACTTTAGCAAGTATTACACCTGTAAAACATCTCGCCCGTCGACTCGTCACCCGTGAGGCCGAACCGGCGCCGGCTTTCTGCCCGGAGGTCCTCGGACGGGCGGTGAACAGCGCTTCGGAGAAGAATCCGCGGTGGAGCCTGGCCGGGAAGGACTTCGGCGGTCTGGTGGTCATGGACGACGCGTTCGCCGCCTACCGCTCGGCCAACCGGCTGCCGTACTTCGGGGTGACGGACGTGGACACGGCGGCGGCCACCGCCCAGGGCGCGGGCGGCGAGCTGCTGATGCCTCCCACGAGCGTTCCGGAGGGGCCGCGGATCGCGGTGGTCCGTGACCCGCAGGGCGCGGTCTTCGGCATCCACCGGTCGGGCGACGAGGGCTGAGCACCCACCCTGCGGGACGTGGTCCGGCGGTCTCCCGTCCGAAGCCGCCATCGCCGCGCGCCGGTTCCTCCTTCGGTGTCCGATGGAAACTCCTCCATCGGCGTCCGGTCGGCTTCGGCGCGCCGCATCGGTGACGAACGGTCTTCCTGGAGTTCAGTTGACGTACGAGAACGATGCCGGACTGCTCGCCCCCGGAAGGGCCGGCTCCCCCGTCGAGGCGGCCACCGGCGACGGCGCCTTCCTGCAGGCGATGCTCGACGCGGAGGCGGCCCTCACCCGCGCCCAGGCCGTCCGCGGGCTCGCGCCCGTCGAGGCCGGGCGCGCGGTGACGGCCGCGGCCGAGGCGAGCCGTTTCGACGTACGGGACCTGGCGCTGCGTGCCCGCGCGGCCGGCAATCCGGTCGTCCCGCTGATCTCCGATCTGGTCGCGGCGGTCGAGCCGGAGGCCCGGCCGTACGTGCACCGGGGTGCGGGCAGCCAGGACATCCTGGACACGGCCGCCATGCTCGTCGCCGCACGGGCCCTGGCGGGGCTTCTCGACGATCTGGCGCGGGCCGCGGACGCGGTGGCGCGGCTCGCCGTCGCGCACCGCAACACCCCGATGGCCGGCCGTACCCTCACCCAGCACGCCGTGCCGATCACCTTCGGGCTGAAGGCGGCGGGGTGGCGCGCGCTGGTCCTGGACGCCCGGGACCGGCTGTCGGCCGTAAGGGAATCGCTGCCCGTACAACTCGGTGGCGCGGCGGGAACGCTGGCCGCGTTCGACGTCCTCGCACCGCGAGAGGACGGGGGCGACGCGGTTCTCGACGGCCACGGCCCCGGCATGCCGCTGCTCCAGGCGTTCGCGAGCGAGCTCGGTCTGGCCGAACCGCTGCTGCCGTGGCACAGCCTGCGCACCCCGGTCGCCGATCTGGCGGGCGCGCTCGCCTTCACCGCGGGCGCCCTCGGCAAAATGGCCGCCGATGTGCTCATCCTGTCCCGCACCGAGATCGGTGAGGTGGCCGAGGGACACGGCGGCGACTCGTCCACGATGCCGCACAAGGCGAACCCCGTACGGGCCACGCTGATCGCGGCGGCCGCCCGACGCGCACCGGGCCTCGCGGCGACGCTGTACGGATCGCTGGCCGCCGGGGACGAACGGCCCGCCGGGGCCTGGCACGCCGAGTGGGAGCCGCTGCGCGAGCTGCTGAGGCTCGTCGGCGGGGCCGCGCGCGGGGCCGCCGAACTCGCCGAGGGCCTGCGCGTCGTCCCGTACGCCATGCGGGAGAACCTCCAGCTCACCGACGGGCTGATCGTCGCGGAGCGGCTGGCCGCCGTGTTCGCCGGCCGGATCGGCCGCGAGCGGGCCAGGGAGGTGCTGGTGAACGCCGCCGCACGGGCCCGCGCGGAGACCACGGATCTGGCCGATGTCCTCACCGACGTCCTGGACGAGGAGCCGGAGCTCACCGGTCTCGACCTGGCCGAGCTGACGGAACCCGCCCGGTACACCGGTTGCGCCGGCCCGCTCACCGACCGCGCGCTCGACCGGGGGTGAACACCGCCCGTCCCTGACACGCGGGAGGCGTACGTCCCGGTCACCGGCGCTCCGGAAGCGCGCATACGGCGCTCGGCGCACGGGGAGCTCCCATCCGTACGCACGTCGCCCGTCCCCCGTCGGGCCGCGGCTGTCCCCGCCCGTGGCCGAGGAGCTGTCGGCCCGGGTGGTGTCCGGGCTCTGGTCCCCGGAGAACGGGCGGCTGCGCGCCGCGTCCGTGGCGGGCGACGCGGCGCGGGGCGCGGCGGCCCAGGTGACGGCGAGGGCGCTCGCCGACCCGATGGCGTACGCCGGCGACCGGACCACCGGCTGACCGGCGCGGCGCGCGCGTCGCCACACCTCGCACGCGCCCCGCGCGACCGCGAGGCAGGATCCGCCCGCGGCGACGACCGGTCAGCGGACGCCGAGCAGGTGGTCCATGGCCAGCTGGTCCAGTGCCTCGAAGGCCATGCCGCGTTCCCCCGCCGCGTCGACGTCGAACTCCTCGAACGCCGACCGGTCGGCCAGGAGGCCGGACAGCCCGTCGGCGGCGGTCGGGCGGGCCAGTTCGTCGAGCCGCGACGCGCGCAGCGCTTCCCGCACGGCGGGGTCGGCGCGGAAGGCGGCGGCGCGTTCCCTGAGGATCAGGTAGTTGCGCATGCAGCCCGCGGCCGAGGCCCAGACGCCCTCGTGGTCCTCGGTCCGCGGCGGCTTGAAGTCGAAGTGCCGCGGGCCTTCGTAGCCGGCCGTCTCCAGCAGGTCGACGAGCCAGAACGCCTGGCGCAGGTCGCCCGCGCCGAACCGCAGGTCCTGGTCGTACTTGATACCGGACTGCCCGTTCAGGTCGATGTGGAAGAGCTTGCCCGCCCAGAGGGCCTGCGCGATGCCGTGCGGGAAGTTCAGCCCGGCCATCTGCTCGTGCCCGGTCTCCGGGTTCACGCCGACCAGCTCCGGGCGTTCGAGGCGCTCGATGAAGGCGAGGGCGTGTCCGACGGTCGGCAGCAGGATGTCGCCGCGCGGTTCGTTCGGCTTGGGCTCGATGGCGAATCGCAGGTCGTACCCCTGCTCGGTCACATGGTCGCCGAGCAGGTCGAAGGCTTCCTTCATGCGGTCGAGGGCGACCCGGACGTCCTTGGCCGCGCCGGATTCCGCGCCCTCGCGGCCTCCCCAGGCCACATAGGTGGTGGCGCCGAGTTCGACGGCCAGATCGATGTTGCGCAGGGTCTTGCGCAGCGCGTAGCGGCGTACGTCCCGGTCGTTGGCAGTGAACGCGCCGTCCTTGAACACCGGATGGGTGAAGAGGTTCGTCGTCGCCATGGGCACGACGAGCCCCGCCCCGTCCAGCGCCTGCCGGAACCGCTTCACGACCCTCTCGCGCTCGCCGTCCGTCGCACCGGGCGGAATGAGATCGTCGTCGTGGAACGTCACACCGTACGCACCGAGTTCCGCGAGGCGCCGTACGGATTCGACCGGGTCGAGCGCGGCGCGGGTCGCGTCGCCGAAGGGGTCACGTCCCTGCCAGCCCACCGTCCACAGGCCGAAGGTGAACCTGTCCGCGGGAGTGGGCGTGAAGCGTTCCGTCGTCATCGTCTGGCCGCCTTCGGTGCCGTCGGGTCCCGGAACCGGGACGGGGCGGATACCGGGAGCCGCCCGGATATCTGTCTACGCGGATGACCAATCATGCACCTGCGGCCCCCGCGCCGTAACCCCGTCGCATTCCCCCGCTTCTCCACGAGTCCGCGAGGTGTTCACGGCCCGGCGCGGACCCGGCTCTTTGTTTTGTTCTCCTCGCGGTCGAAAATGTCCGACGCATGCGTCACTCGCCGCATGGCACGAATCGACCGCCCCGCGGCACTTCCTGTGCACCGCGCGGGCACAGGAAGGAGACCGGCCGTGCCTTCGCGTGCCGTCGTCATCGGCGTGGACAGCTCCACCCAGTCGGCCAAGGCCGTCCTCGTCGACGCGGACACCGGCCGAACGCTCGCCGTCGGCCGCGCACCGCACGTGGTCTCCGGCCAGGCCGGGGCCCGCGAGAGCGACCCCGAGATGTGGTGGCGGGCCTTGCGCGACGCCGTCGCCGCAGGGCTGGCGGAGTCCGGTGTGCCCGCCTCCGCCGTGACGGGCATCGCGGTGTGCGGACAGCAGCACGGGCTGGTCGTCCTCGACCGGGCGGGGCGTCCGCTGCGTCCGGCGATGCTCTGGAACGACACCCGCTCCGCCCCGCAGGCCGCCGCCCTCACGGCGGCCCTGGGCGGTCCCGACGCCTGGGCGCTACGGACCGGCTCGGCCCCCGTGGCCTCGGTCACCGCCTCGAAATGGCGCTGGCTGCGGGAGAACGAGCCACGCACCGCCGACGCGACGGCCGCCGTACGCCTCCCCCATGACTTCCTCACCGAGCGCCTCACGGGCATCGCCGCCACCGACCCGGGAGACGCCTCGGGCACCGGCTGGTACTCCACCGCCACCGGCGCGTACGACTCCGGACTTCTCCAACTGATCGGCCTGGAAGCCGCGTTGCTGCCGGAGGTGGCCGGGACCGGAGCGACACGTATCGGCCCGCTGACCGCCGACGCGGCCGACGCCCTGGGCCTGCCCGCCGAGATCGCCGTGGCCGCGGGCACCGGGGACAACATGGGTGCCGCGGTGGGTCTCGGCCTCGGCGGCACCGGGCTGCTGGACCACCCGGTGCTCAGCCTCGGCACCTCGGGCACGGTCTTCGCCGCCTCCCGGTCGCGGCCGGTGTCGAAGGCGCTGTCGGGGTTCGCCGCGACGGACGGCACGTACCTCCCGCTGGCCTGCACCCTCAACTGCACGCTCGCCGTCGACAAGGTCGCGGTCCTGCTGGGCCTGGACCGTGAGGACGCGACGCCGGGCGGCGAGACGGTGCTGCTCCCCTATCTCGACGGCGAGCGCACCCCCGACCTGCCCACCGCCTCCGGACTGCTCACCGGGCTCCGGCACGACACCACCCCGGGCCAACTCCTCGGGGCCGCCTACGAGGGCGCGGTCGTCACCGCGCTGCGCGCCCTGGACGAACTCCTGCGGGCCTGCGGCCTCGACCCGGCCGCCCCCGAGGTGGCCGCCCGGCCGCTGCGCCTGATCGGCGGCGGCGCCCGGGGACGCACCTGGGTGGAGACGGTACGACGGCTCTCCGGGCGGCCGTTGATCGTTCCCGCCCCGGGCGAACCGGTGGCGCTGGGCGCGGCGGCGCTGGCCGCGGCTGCGGCGACGGACGAGGACCCGGTCGCGATCGCCACCGCCTGGGGCGCGGGCGACGGGGCCCGACTGCCCGCCGTCCGGCGGGACTCGGCCACCTGGGAGCGGGTGGAGTCGGTCCTGGAGCGGGCGGCACGCCCCCTCCTGGGCGGGTCCCTTCCCTCGTAGCCCCCGCCGGCATCGCGGACACGGCCGCGGGTGCCTGCCGACAGGCCACCCGTCACCCGTCACCCGTCACCCGTCACCGAGTGCGTGCGGCCCACCGGTTCACCGCAGGTCGCACGGCCACTGACCGTGTGTCACTCGTCCCCGAAAGCACGGAAGAAGGGAGCCTCCACCGCCTCCGTACCGGTTTGGGGAAGCGAAGCAATCTTCAATAGTATCCGGCGATGATCATAAGAAGAAGGCTCACGGTCGGGGTGGGCATCCTGCTCGCCACCCTGACCGCCGGGCTCGGTTCGGCCCTCCCCGCCGCGGCCGACGAGACCCCGACCAAGGCTCCCCCCAAGGTCGAGCTGGTACTCGACGTCAGCGGTTCGATGCGGACCCGGGACATCGACGGCCAGTCCCGCATGGCCGCGGCGAAGCAGGCGTTCAACGAGGTCCTGGACGCGGTGCCCGAGCAGGTCGAGCTGGGCATCCGGACGCTCGGCGCCAACTACCCGGGCGACGACCGGAAGGTCGGCTGCAAGGACACCAGGCAGCTCTACCCGGTCGGCCCGCTGGACCGCACCGAGGCGAAGACCGCGGTGGCCACACTGGCCCCCACGGGCTGGACCCCGATCGGCCCGGCCCTGCTGGGCGCCGCCGACGACCTCAAGGGCGGCGACACCACCCGGCGGATCGTACTGATCACGGACGGCGAGGACACCTGCGGTCCGCTGGACCCGTGCGAGGTGGCGCGCGACATCGCGGCACGCGGCATCCACCTGGTCATCGACACCCTGGGCCTGGTGCCGAACGCGAAGATCCGCGAGCAGCTGACCTGCATCGCCGAGGCCACCGGCGGCACCTACACCGCCGTCCAGCACACCGATGAACTGTCCGGCCGCGTCAAGCAGTTGGTGGACCGTGCGGCCGAACCCGTCGTCACCCCGGTGGCGACCGAGGGCGCGGACAGCTGCTCCGGGGCGCCCCGGCTCAAGGCGGGTCTGTACACCGACCGCGAGAAGATCGGCGAGCACCGCTGGTACCGGGTGGACGTCCTGCCCGGCCAGGAACTGCGCGCCTCGGTCAGTGTCTCGGCGGACCGTGCCGTGAACAACGACTACGGCGTGCTGCTGAGAGCGGTGACCGTGCACGGACGGGAGATCGTCCGGGGCTCGGAGTCGGGCACCGGCCGCACCGACGCGATCTCCTCCGGCCTGCGCTACCCGAAGCCGGAGCAGGACGACACGGACAGCGGCGACAAGCCCGCAGCGGAGACCGTGTGCCTCCAGGTCAGCAACTCCTTCTCGGTTCCGGCCTCGGTGAAGACCGAACCGGGCATGCCGGTCGAGCTGACCGTGGACCTGGTGGACGCCCCTGACGATGCGGCCGACGTCGCCGCGTTCGGTCTCGGCCACGGCTGGTGGCTGCTGGGCGTCCTGGTCCTCACCGGACTGGTCGCGGGACTGCTGACGGGCTGGCTCTCGCGCTGGCGCATCGCCATCTGGAGGACCAACTGATGAGGCGTACGACTCGTGCACTCGCGGGTGCGCTGCTGACCGGGCTCGCCCTGCTGACATCCGCGGGGGCCGCCACGGCCGACGACCCGTCGGCGGACCCGAGCCCGAGTTCCCCGGACGGCGCTCCCGGCCCCACGGAGGCCGGCACCACTTTCCGCACGGCGACGGCGATCCAGCAGGACCAGCGCGCCACCGCCGAGGCATCCACGGGTGACTACCTGTACTGGGTGTTCCCCGCCGACGCCGGACAGCGGGCCACGGTGAAGGCGAAGATCACCCTGCCGGAGAGTGCCGCCCGGCACGGCACGTCGACCTGGCAGGTGGACGTGTACGACGGGCTGCGGCGCCGCCAGGCGTGCATGTACGGCCGTCAGACCGGGAAGGCGGCGGCCGACGCGTCGTCGGTCGAACTGACCTGCGTGCTGCGGACCGTTCGCGCCTGGTCCGAGCCGTGGGCCAACGACCCGTTGCCGGGCAGCTATTACGTACGCCTCACGGTCGTCGACCTGCCCTCGGCGGACCTGGGTCTCCCGATCCGGGCCGAGGTCGAGGCCGGCTCGGTCGACCGGGGCGGCGCGGCGGACGTGGACGGCATGCTGGCCGAACCGCTGGTCCCCGGCGCGTCCTCCGTCGAGCAGGTGTCGGACTCCTCGGCCACCGACGGCGACGACGGACAGTCCCGCGTCTCGCTCGGCAGCGAGCCCGAGGACGGCTGGGCCTCCGGCTGGTGGACCAACCGCTGGCTGTGGACCGTCGGCGGCGGTGTCCTGGGAGCGCTCGCCGCCGTCTTCGGTTACTCCCTCACCCGCGGCGCCGGCCGCCCGTCCCGGGTCCCGCCGGGCGTCTGACACGGCGTCGCACCGGGGGAACCGAGCCGTGCCACCGGCCGGGCCCACGTCCGGGCCGACCGGACCGTACCCCCGGCATCACCCCGGGCCCGGGGCCCGCCGGGCGGGACCGAGAACCGCTCCCGCCCGGCGGCGCCCGCATCGGCGCCGCTTCCCATGCCCGGGCGCCGCTCACCCCGCCCACGGCACCCAGCTCACGGATCACGGATCACGGATCACGGCTCGGCATCGACAACTCCCTTTCCTTCCAAGGAAGATGACGAGAAGCGTGTCGTGCGGTAATCCTGACGTCATGCCGTCGCGCACCCGTCGAGGTGCGTCACACGGAGCGGAACGAGGGAGCGGAGACCTTCATGTCCACGGAGACCGGCCCGGCCGTCGGCACCGAACCACGGGGCCACACGATCGCACCCGGCCCGAAGGGGCTGCCGTTCCTCGGAAACCTGTCGCAGTTCAGCAAGGACCCGCTCGCCTTCTTCGAGCGGCTGCGCGGCCACGGATCCATGGTCGCCTGGCGGTTCGGCCCCAACCCCAGTCTGTACATCGCCGATCCGGCGTGCATCGGCGAACTGCTGACCGAGACGGAACGCTCCTTCGACCAGCCCGCGCTCGGCATCGCGTTCCGCACCGTGATGGGCAACGGAGTGGTGGTCGCCCGGGGCGCCGACTGGCGGCGCAAGCGCTCGCTGGTCCAGCCTTCCGTGCGCCCCAAGCAGGTGCGTGCGTACGCGGCGACGATGGCGGGCAGCACGGTGGAAGTGGCCGACGCCTGGTCCGACGGTCAACGCGTCGACATCAAGCGCGAGATGGCGGCGCTCACACAGCGGATCGCGGTCCGCACGATCTTCGGTGTCGACACCGCGGCCGACGCCGAAGCGATGGGCCGGGCGATGGACGTGGCCCAGCAGGAGATCGGCAGGGAGTTCGCCGGAATCGGCGCGCTGCTGCCCGACTGGGTGCCGACGCCGGGCCGGGCGAGGATCAGGAAGGCCGCCGCGGTCATCGACGCCGAGGTGGGCCGGGTCGTCGCCCGCCACCGCGACGGCGGGGGCGACCGTCCCGACCTGCTCAGCCGGCTGCTGACGGCGGTCGACGAGACCGGAGCGCACCTCACGGACCGGGAGGTGCGCGACGAGACGGTCACGCTCTACATCGGAGGGCACGAGACGACCAGTTCGACCCTGGTGTGGGCCTGGTACCTGCTGTCCCGCAATCCGCGGGCGCGTGCCGCGCTGGCCGAGGAGCTGGACCGGGTGCTCGACGGCCGGGAGCCGGAGTTCGACGACTACGCCCGACTGACGTACACCCGATCGGTCGTCAAGGAGACCCTGCGTCTCTACCCGACGATCTGGCTGGTCACGGGCGTCGCCAAGGCGGGGGCGAGGATCGGCGGCGTACCGATTCCGCAGGGCACCCGGGTGTGGACCAGCCAATGGGCCACCCACCGCGACGCGCGCTGGTTCCCCGAGCCTGAGGAGTTCCGACCCGAGCGCTGGGACCCGGAGAGCGGTGACGACATCGCGGAGTACGCCTGGTTCCCGTTCGGCGGAGGCCCGCGGGTCTGCCTGGGCACACGGTTCGCGATGGTCGAGGCGGTGCTGGTCCTGGCCGTGCTGGCACGCCGCTTCCACCTGGAGGTGGATCCCGGCGTCATCAACCCCGTGCCGTCGCTGACCCTGCAGCCGGACCGCGAGGTGATGGCCACGGTCCGCACGCGCTGAGAACCACCGGCCCGCCCCGGCACGGATCCGTCGAGGCCACTTGCCCCCGTTCTGTCGCGGACGCCGGGCGGCACCGGCCACACTGGCCCTGGCGACCGCGCAGGCCGCCGGACCCCCCGGCCGTATCCGCAGGCCACCGATCCCACGGGAGAAACACCATGCGTCTCCGCTCCGCCCTCGTTTCCGCCCTCGCCGTCGGTGCCGCCCTGGCGTCGACGGCCACTGCGGCACCGGCCACGGCCGCCACCGCACCGGGCAGCGTCACGAACCGGCAGGCCGTCTGCCCGGAGAAGGACCTCGAAGTGCGGGCCGACCCGGGCGGCCACCAGAACGCCGTCCGGCTCGACGTCGTCAACCGCGGCGAGCGGACCTGCGTGGTGGACCGGATCCCGACGGTCACGTTCAGGGGCCTGGACGGTTCCGCCCAGCCCGTTCCGCCCTCGCAGAGCGGTCCCTACACGCTCGCCCGGGGCGAGCGGGCGTACGCGGCGATGCGCACGGCGGACCCGAAGGCCGTGGAGGGGCACGTCGTCAGGAGCCTGTCCGTGGCGGCCGACCCCTCCCACCGGGGCGTCACGTTCTCCGCGCCCGTGGTGGGCATGCCCGACGGGATCCACGTGTGGGAGCCGGTGACCACGCTGTGGCAGCGGTCGCGCGCCGCGGCCGACCAGGCCCTGGCGGACGCGACGGACTGACGTACGGCGGCGGCCCCTCCCGCCCGGCGGACGGCGACGCACCGGCGTACGGGGGCGGACCGGCGTACGGGGGCGGCCCCGCACTCCTCCCGGCCCGTGCCGTCCTCCGCCTTCGGCCCGTTTCAGCCGTGCGGCAGGACCGGGAACGCCTCCATGTCGTTCTGCGTCATCACCGGCAGCTTGCGGATCTCGTGGTCCGGGACGGCCGCCCTCAGCCCGGGGAAGCGCGCGAACAGCGCGGGCAGCGCGATGCCCGCCTCCACCCGGGAGAGTGCCGCCCCCGGACAGATGTGGGGACCGTGTCCGAAGGCCATGTGACGGGTCGGGGTCGGCCGGGTGACGTCGAAGTCGTCGGCGTCCGGCCCGTGCTGCTCGATGTCGCGGCCGACGGCACGGTACGAGACGACCACGCCCTCGCCCTTCGCGATCACCATGTCGCCCACCGGGATGTCCTCGGTGGCGAACCGCATCAGGAGGTGGGTGGTCGGGGTGTCCCAGCGCAGCGTCTCCTCGATCACCGTCTCCCACGCGATCTCGCCGTCGAGGACCCTCCGGAGCTGGTCGGGGTGGGTGAGCAGCGCACGTACGGAGTTCAGGATCAGCCCGATGGTGGTCTCGTGCCCGGCGGCCACCATCGCCTTGAGGTTGCCGATCACCTCCTCCTCGGTGAGCCGCTCCCCTCCCTCGTCGGCGAGGATCAGCGCACTGGTGAGATCGTCGGTGGGACGGGCGGTCCGCTCCCGCACGAGGGCGGCGTAGAACTCGTCCAACTCGGCCAGCAGCGCCAGGCGTTCCTCGTGCGGTGTGAGCATGGAGAAGAACGCCTTGTACCGTCGCAGCAGCATGGGGTGCTCGGATTCGTCCACCCCCATCAGCATGCCGACCACCCGCATCGGCAACGGCTGCGCGTACACGGCCTTGAGGTCGACGACACCGTCCGCGCTCCGTTCGGCGTGCTCGGCCAGGGAGTCGAGCAGTTCCTCGGTGAACCGCTCGATCCACGGACGTATCTCCTCCAGCCGACGCGGCGTGAGCGCCTGGGAGGTCTTGGCACGCAGTCGTCGGTGTTCGGCCCCGTCCACGGTGAACATGGAGCGTCCGGCGTCGATCATGCCGATCAGCGGCCAGGCGCGGGTGACGGCTCCGCTGCGCCAGAGCCCCCAGGCGCCGATGTCCTTCACCAGGCGCGGGTCGACGAGCAGTTGACGTGCCAGGCCGTGCCGGGTGACGGTCCAGGCCGGCACACCGAGCAGCTCGATGCGGGCGAGCGGCCCGGCGGCGCGCAGCCGCGCCGTCTCGCCGTCGAGGTCCTGGACCAACGGGTCGATGACGACGGCCCCGTCGCTCGAAGCGGCTCCATGGGCGGCGGTGTACGGACAGCTCACGCGAGGTCTCCTGTCGGGCGTACGGCGGTGAACCGGACGGGCAGCGCGGTCATGCCACGCAGGAAGGCGGACCGCCGCCGGACGAGTTCCCGCTCCGGGACGGACAGCGCCAGATCGGGCAGGCGGTCGAGCAGCACCTCGATGCCGGTACGGGCGATGGTCTCCGCGATCTCCTGGGCGGGGAAGGGGCATCGGTATTCGCCGTGGCTGAACGCCAGATGCGCGCTGTTGCCACGCCGGCCCGACGGTCCGGCCGCGGTCGGGAGGTGCTGACGGATGTGCGGATCGGAGTTGGCGGCGCCCAGGCCGAGCAGCACCATGTCCCCGGCCCGGATGTTCCGGCCGCCCAGCCAGGTGTCGCGGGACGCCCAGCGGCCGGCGAGGATCTGTGTCGGGCACTCCTCCCACAGCACCTCGTTCATGGCCTCGGCGACGCTGTGCCGTCCGCCGGTGAGCACCACGGCGAACTGGTCGTCGGTGAGCATCAGCCGCAGCGAGTTGCCGATCCAGTCGGCGGTGGTGAGGTGCCCGGCGGCCGTGATGGCCATCAGGTCGAGCACGTACTCCTCGTCGGTGAAGTCACCCCCGTACGCCAGCATCCGGGACGTCACGTCGGGTCCGGGTGCGGCCCGCCGTGCCTCCAGCAGTCGCCGCATGTGCTCGCCGAACCGCAGATGGGCCTCCTGGGCGCCGGGGCCGCCGTCCGCGAGATCGCGCAGCACCTCGGCGATCCGCGGGCCGTCGGCGTCGGGGAAGCCGACCAGACGGGCGAGGACGAGCACGGGAAGCGGCACGGCGAACTCGCTGATCAGGTCCGCCGTCCCCCGGTGGCAGAAGCCGTCGATGATCCGGTCGGCCAGTTCCTCGCAGTCCGCGCGGAGCCGGAACTGCTCGACCTCCTCCAGGACGTGTCCGACCATGAGGGCGTGACGACGGTGCTCGGCCCCGGCCGTGAAGTACACCGACGGCATCGGCCGGCCGACCATGGGTAACAGCGGCCAGTCGTCCGGGACGCGCTCCCACTGGTTCCACAGCCCGACGTCCCTCGGGAACAACTCGCCGTCGCTGGTGACCTGGTGGAGTTCCCGGTACCCGATGACCAGCCAGGCGGGGAATCCCCCGGGCAGCTCCACGGGGACCACCGGTCCGTGTTCGTTCCGCATGGTGCGGTACAGGACCCGGGGATCGGTGTGGAAGTCGGGCCCGCCGAGCGGGACGGCCGGCGAAGCGGCGCGCGCCGGGCAGCCGCCTTTGGGGGGCGCCGCGGCCTCGGTCGGACGGTCGGGCACGGCGGATGCGGGCGTCGTCATCGTACGGACTCTCCTGTGACGAGGGCTGCGCTCGTTGCGGTGGTCGGCTGATCAACGCGGCTTCACTATAGGGAGATTCAGTGATCCTTTCGGCGTCGATCACGACTGTTGTCACTACATGAACAATCGCCGGAGACCGATATTGACTGATCGCTGACCGAAAAGGCACCAGGCGGTCCCGACCGGACGCGGACCGTCGGGCAGTCGTGCAGCGAACAGGGAACAGTGGCCCGTACGGGACGAGAGCCCCGCGGAAGGCCGTCGGGACTCGTCTACGATCGTCCGCGTGTGCGCAAACGTCATGGTCGCCGAGGACGACGAGAAGCAGGCGGAGCTCATACGCCGCTATCTCGAACACGAGGGGCACTCGGTCCGGGTCGTCGCGGACGGTCTCGCCGCCCTCGCCGAGGTCCGGCACCGGGAACCCGATCTGCTGCTGCTCGACGTGATGATGCCGCGGGCGGACGGCCTGGACGTGGTGCGCGTACTGCGCGCCGAGCACCGGGAAGTGCCGGTGCTGATGCTGACGGCCCGCAGCACCGAGGACGACCTCCTGCTGGGGCTGGACCTCGGCGCGGACGACTACATGACGAAGCCCTACAGCCCGCGCGAACTGATGGCGCGGGTGCGGACCCTGCTGCGGCGCAGCCGGCGCGGGGCGGCGGCCGTCGACACCGCCGCGGACCAGGTGCTGCGGGTGGGAGCGCTGACGGTCGATCCGGTCCGGCACGAGGTGTCGGTGCAGGGGCGGTCCGTGGAGTGCACCCGTGGCGAGTTCAGGATCCTCGCGGCCATGGCGGCCGAGCCGGAACGGGTCTTCTCCCGGCAGCGGCTCCTGGAGGAACTGCACGGCTTCGACCGGTACATCAGCTTCCGGACCGTCGATGTGCACATCATGAACCTGAGGAAGAAGATCGAGCCCGTACCGCGCAGGCCGGCCCGGCTGCTCACGGTCTTCGGGGTGGGCTACAAGCTGACCGACCCGGCGAGGAGCGCTTCCCGTGCGCCGTCGTCGTGACCCGGGGCGCGGCGCGCGCGTCCGTCGCCCGGAAACGGCCCGGGGTCCCGGCCGGCCGGACCGGCTGCCGCTCCGCAAGAGCCTGTTCGGCCGGCTGCTGGCCGTGTCGGCGCTGGTGGCGGCCTGTTCGGTGGCCGCGACCGCGTGGCTCGCCGTGCAGACCACGTCGGGCGCCATCAAGCAGGAGCAGGGGCGCAACCTCACCGCCGACGCCAGGATCTACAACTCCCTTCTCGGGTACGCGGCCACCCATCCCACCTGGGACGGCGTCGACGCCACCGTACGCGACCTGGCACGGCAGTCCGGCCGGCGGATCGCGCTCACGACGGAACAGCGCGGGCTCCTCGCAGACTCCGCCCCGGCGCCGTCCCGGACCGCGCTGCCGCCCCAGGCGTCGGCGGTCGTCGACCCGCTGTCCGTGGACACGGCCCTGTCCCAGCCGGTGGGCGAGGCGGGCAGCGCTGCCGACCGGGTCGACCCGCGCGCGGTCGGCCCGTTCCGGCTGCCCGCGTCCGAACGCACTGTTCTGCAGCGGGCCGCCGAGCGCAGCACGGCCTGCCTGAGCCGGCTCGGGGTCGCTGCGGACGTGGTCCGCGGACCCAGCGGACGTCCGCGCGTGGAGGTGGTCGGCAACGACTCGGAGGAGGCCCAAGGCACACGGTGCGCGTCCGAGGAACTGGACCGGCCGACCGCGACCGAGCGGAAGGCGCTGTCGGCGCTCAACCGGCTCGCCGACGCCTGCCTGAAACGGCAGGGCCGTGAAGGCGTGCGCCTCAACCTGGACCTGACGTGGGCGCAGCCGTCCCAACCGGCGCTGATCATCCTGAACCCTGACACGACGGCCGCCCCCGTGCCGGGCGTGCGTACCGGCGACGACGACCGCGCCACGGCCTCCTGTGTGGGCACGGCCCGTCGCGAGCAGCTCAGTTCCCATGTCGCCTCGCCCGCGATGCTGTTCATCGGCGACGAGAACGACGCGACCGTGCCCGGCTTCGACCTTTCGCCGGCGAACACGGCGAAGATCGCGGGCGCCGCCGCGCTCGTCCTGGCGCTCACCGTCGGCGCCACGATGCTCGCCGGGGCCCGGCTCGTGCGCCCGCTGCGGGCCCTCACCGGCGCCGCGCAGCGGATGCGCGAGGGGGAGGAGTCCGCGCCCGTGCGGGTCACCGACGACAGCGAGATCGGGCGGCTCGCCGCGGCGTTCAACGACATGTCCGCCCACCGTGCCCGCCTGGAGGAACAACGCAAGGACATGGTCAGCGACATCGCCCATGAACTGCGCACCCCGCTGAGCAACATCCGGGGCTGGCTGGAGGCGGCGCAGGACGGTCTGGCGGAGCCCGACCCGGCGTTCATCGCCTCGCTCCACACCGAGGCCGTGCAGTTGCAGCACATCATCGACGACCTCCAGGACCTGGCCGCCGCCGACGCGGGCGTGCTGCGGCTGCACCCCGAGCCGGTGCGCATCGAGGACGTGCTGGAACAGGTCGCCGTGGCCCATCAGGGCCGGGCCGAGACCGCCGGTGTCGTGCTGACGGTCCGCGGCACGGCCGCGGACGCCACCGTCCCAGCCCCCGTCCCCGTCCCCCTCCCCGGGATGACGGCCGATCCGGTCCGACTCCGGCAGGCCATCGGCAACCTGGTCTCCAACGCGGTGCGGCACACCCCGGCGGGAGGGCGGGTGACCCTGCACGCGTACATGTCCGAGTCCGTGGACCATGTGGTGGTGGGCGTCGCCGACACGGGCAGCGGCATCGCTGCTGTTGATCTGCCGCATGTCTTCGACCGTTTCTGGCGCGCCGAGAAGTCCCGCAACCGCCGCACCGGTGGCAGTGGGCTGGGCCTGGCGATCGTACGGAAGCTCGTCGAGGCGCACGGCGGATCGGTGGACGCGAGCAGCGTCGAGGGGCAGGGCTCCGTGTTCACGCTGCGCCTGCCGGCCGATCGCACGGGCGCGGACGCGAATACGTCGGGCACAGACGATCACGCGGACGGGAGCATGGACGCGGCCCCGGACGCCGGTACGGGGCCGGGGCGGGGGCCGGAGGGAAGGACGGACGGCAGGCGTCGGCCCGGCACGGTCGCAGGGGAACCCGGCGAGCGGGACGACGCGCGGCGGACCTGATGCGATGCGGAGCTGATGCGATGACCACACCGGTCTGACATCTTCCTCACAACTCCACGCCAGCCTGTCGTCATGCCCCGGTGTCGGGTGCGGACCCGCACCCGACACCGCCGGGGCCGATCCGGAATGGAGTCCACTGCATGCGCCATCGCTCGACCCTGCGTACCGCCGTCCTCGCCGCCGTCGCGGCCGGCGCGGTACTCGTCCCGTCCACCGCCGCCTTCGCCGACTCTCCGGCGCCCGTGGCCTCGACCACCAGGAAGGGCACGCCCGAGAACCCCGTCGTCATCAAGGACCGCTCCAAGCACGTCCGCAAGATCAACCTCGGGGAGTCCTCACCGAACCCCGTCGTCATCAAGGACCGCTCCGAGCCCGTCCGCAAGATCAACCTCGGGGAGTCCTCACCGGCGCCCCGCGGTACCGTGCCTCGGGGCGGGGTAGCCGCGGGCGAGCGGCCGGTCGCCGCCTCCGACCACAACACCACCGTCCTCGCCGGGTCGGCCGCGGCCGCCCTTCTGGTGGCGGGAGCGGGCACGTTCGTACTGCGCCGCCGCGCCGCCGCACAGCCGGGCCGCTGATCCACTGAGCGGACCGGCACACGGCGGTCCCGGACCGTCGGGGCAATAGGCACCCCGTCGGTCCGGTACGAACCGTCGAGGTGGTCGTCGCGTACGGCAGCCACCGCGCGGGGCGTACGACCGCGCACGACGACCGCCAAACGCTCTGGCGCCGCCCCGGTCCACGCATCCGGTGGCGGGGCCCCCCCCGGGGCCGGGGGGGGGCCCCCCCCCCCCCCCCCCCCCCCCACCCCCCCCCCCCCCCCCCACGAGGGGGGCCGCGGGGCGGGGCGGCCCGGCCAGCAG
>NZ_JBIARH010000002.1:330932-445130 GCF_042889785.1 Streptomyces sp. NPDC002476
GCGGGGTCCGCCCCCCCGCCGCCGGGCCCCCCCCCCGCCCCCGGCCCCCCCCCCCCGGCGCGCCCCCCCCCGCCCCCCCCGCGGGGGGGGGGCCCCCCCGCCCGGGGGGGGGCCCCCGCCACTCCCCCTTCCCGCCTCCCGTCACCCGCCCTGGAGCCCCCATGTTCCGTGCCCTCGTGCCGCTCCGGCGCGCCATGCTTCCGGCGCTCGTCTGTCTCGCTCTCGCCGGCTGCTCCTCCGGCGGTGCGGACGCCCCGTCAACCGCCCGCGACGGCGGCGCTGCCGCGTCCTCCGCCACGGTCCCCGGAGCGACCGACTCCGCCGGGAACACGGCCTCCGAGGACACGAACACCCCCGGGAACACGGGCACCGCCGCCCGCCCCCTCCACCTGAGCATCCCTTCGATCGGCGTGGACAGTGACGTGATGCGGCTCGGACTGAACGCGGACGGCACCGTGGAGGTACCGCCCGCCGAGAAGGGCATGACCGTCGGCTGGTACACCGGCAACCCCGCCCCGGGCGAACGCGGCGCCGCCGTTCTCATCGGGCACAACGACACCCGCTTCGGAAAGGCCGTCTTCCACGACCTGAAAAAGATTGCCAAGGGCGCGGACATCGCGATCCGCAACGACCGCGGCGCGGAACTCCACTTCCGGGTCACCGGCACCGAGACCGTCGACAAGAAGGCGTTCCCGACGGAAAAGGTCTACGGCGCCACCGACGAGCGTGCCCTGCGCCTCGTCACCTGCGACGGCGCCTTCGACGCGGAGGGCCACCCCGTCGACAATCTCATCGTGTACGCCACCCGGAGCTGACGACGGCTTCGAGGCACCGTACTGGCGATGACTTCACATCGGCGCAGGGCGTCCCCCGGGACACCCGGAGCAGGCCCGTGCAAGCCCACCGACTGCTAGTTTTACCGAAGATCAGGTGCAGTTCTCGGTGGGGGGAATCCGCCGGGTTCGGAAGGCGGGCTACGGATATGCAGATCTCCCAGATCCTGGACAAGGTCGACGCGGGCGACATCGCTCTGCCGGAGTTCCAGCGCGGCTATGTGTGGACCCGCGACCAAGTACGCGGCTTCTTCCAGTCGTTGTACCGCGGCTACCCGATCGGCGGCTTCCTCACCTGGAGCACCAAGGCCGAGACGGCCGACACGCGCGGCGGAACAACCGGCAAGGACGGCACCATTCAGCTGCTTCTGGACGGCCAGCAGCGGGTGACGACCCTGTACGGCGTGACCCGCGGCCGGCCGCCCCGCTTCTTCGAAGGCAACTCCTCGGCACTGACCGGGCTGCACTTCAATCTGCAGACGGAGTCCTTCGAGTTCTACGCGCCGGGGAAGATGAAGGGCAACCCCGTCTGGGTCGATGTCTCGGCACTGTTCCAGGGCGGCCTGGGCAGCCAGTTGCTCGCCGTTACGCAGCTCGCGGACCAGGACGCGGCATTGCAAGGGACATTCATCGAGCGGCTCAACCGGATCACGCAGATCAAGGACCGCACCGTCCATGTGGACGAGGTCACCGGTGCGGACAAGACCATCGATGTCGTCGTGGACATCTTCAACCGTGTGAACTCGGGTGGGACCAAGCTCTCCAAGGGCGATTTGGCGCTGGCCGCCATCTGCGCCACCTGGCCGGCCGCGCGGCCCACCATGAACGAGGCGTTGGACAACTGGTCGGGCGCCGGTTTCGATTTCAAGCTCGACTGGCTGCTGCGCAATGTCAACGCCGTACTCACGGGCGAGGCACAGTTCTCGAAGCTCGCGGATGTCGATGTCGCGCTGTTCCGCACCGGTCTGAAGGAAACCGTCGACTCCGTCTCGTACCTTCTGAACGCGCTCGGCGGACGTCTCGGGCTCGATCACGGACGGGTCCTGAACGGCCGGGCCGCGTTTCCCGTCATGAGCCGCCTGCTCCACCATCACGGCGGCCGGTTCCCGGATGCCATGACCCGCGACCGTCTCTTCCACTGGTACGTCCACAGCTTCCTGTGGGGCCGTCACACCGGAGCCACCGAGACCGCTCTCAACCAGGACCTGCAGGCACTCGACGACGGTGGCGTCGATCGACTGATCGATGTGCTGCGCCGCAGCCGGGGCGGTCTGCTCACGGTCCGTCCCGACGACTTCGTCGGCTCCAGCATGGGTTCCCGCTTCTATCCCCTTCTCTACCTGCTGACGCGGGTGTACGGGGCCCAGGACTTCGTCAGCGGCGTGCCCCTGCGGGACGGCATGCTGGGCCGCCTCAGCTCTCTCCAGGTGCACCACATCTTCCCCAAGGCCCGCTTGTACGAGCACGGATACAGCCGCGCCGAAGTGAACGCCGTGGCCAACTTCTGCTTCCTGACCCAGGACACGAATCTGCAGATCGGGGCGAAGAGTCCGGCAGAATACCTGGAAGAGATCGAGACCCGCATGCCGGGCGTCCTGGCGACGCAATGGATCCCCATGGACCGGGCACTCTGGCGGATCGAGAACTATCCGGACTTCCAGGCCGCCCGCCGCGCGCTGCTGGCCGATGCCGCCAACGACTTTCTCCAGGCTCTCCACGACGGCCCCTCGTCGGCAGAGCTCCAGGTGCCGACCGCTCTCACCACCACGCGAACGGCCGTGTCGCTGGCCGGCTCGGACGATGACGAGGACATCCCGGGCCTGGCCGCTCTGCTGTCGGAACTCGCAGCGGCGGACCTGGTGGCACCGGAGCTGGACAGCGAGGTGAGCGATCCCCGCACGGGAGCCGCCATCACCGTCGCCGCCGCCTACTGGCCCCAGGGCCTCCATGGAGAGGTCGGCGTCCCCGTGGTCCTCGCCCCTGACACCACGCCCCAGGAGCAGGCTGCGCTGGAAGCCGGCGACTATCGTGTGTTCCACAGCACGGACGCCCTGCGTCGCTTCATCGACAACGCGCGCGGAACGGGCGACGGTCTGAACGGACAACGGGTGTGCACGAACACTTGATTCCGCTCCACCCGCCGACGCGGGACCCCGCTCGGCCGACCCTCTTCCATTCCGCGCTGCGGTTCGTCTTGAAGTACTCGCCCTTGTCGAGCGTCACGCGGCCGGGTGGATCCGGTGTGCGGGGCCGTCGCCGCGATTCGACGGCCCCGGAAGGAGCGGGCGGGCGCGGTCCCGGCGTCCACCGCCCGCGGATCCGACGCCCGGCTTCGGTACCGGGGTAGAGGATGGCGTCGGCGACCCGGCCGCCGGAGTCCTTGACACCGCCGCTGAAGTTGAGGCGTCCGGAGGCACCCGACTTCGCTGCCACCCCGTCCCAGTAGCGGGCCTCGCGCTCCCACCGGATGTCGGAGAGCAGCCGGTGCAGTTCGTCGGCGCCCAGGGCGTTCACCGTGTCGGCCCACGGCGCGGTGTGGTGCACTGCGATGCCGAGCCCGGCGAGCACGGCCGGTGCGGTGAGGGCGCTGCGCGAGACGAAATGCTCGCTGCGGTCGGCGATCAGGTGGGCCAGCAGCGGCACGACGTTCTGCTCGACCTGCTCGGGGCTCGACCCTGCGGGCAGTTCGTCCTCATGGACGGTCTCCGCCGAGCGGGACAGCCCGCCGCGTCCGTAGATCGCCGTGATCACGAGTGCCCGGAGCGCGGACAGGGTGATGACTTCGGCGTCGGTCGGCGTGAACGACGGTGCACTGCCGTACCCGCGTGCGGTGACCCCGGCCGACATCGACCGGCTCCAGCACCAGTCGGACCTGCTGGCGGAACGCTGCCTGCTGTTCGTCGCGTGCACGCGGGCCCGGGACGGGCTGCATGTGTCGTGGTCGGGCACCCCCAGCGAGTTCCTGGTGGAGGCCGGGGTGTGTCAAGCCTCGTAGCCGGGAGGGCCGGGCCGGGGGCGTCGCAGTGCCAGGGCTGCCAGCGCCGCCGGGGCGCCCTTCGGTCCGCGGATGCCCGGGAAGGCATTGATGTCGACGACGACGGGCGCCCCCTCGCGGTCCAGCACATCGACACCGTAGACATCCAGGCCGAAGACCTCTCCCGTGTGGAGGGCGAGTCGGGTCCAGGACTGCGGCAGGTCACGGACCAGTGGCGCGGACTGCGCACCGTCCGGCGGGGCACCCACAGGTGCGGGGCGCACCCCCGCGAACACCTCGCCCGCGATCACCCACAGCTTGTGGTCCCAGCCGCTGTTCGCGACGAACTCCTGCAGGACGACGGGCTCGTCGGACCACTTCACGGCAAGGTCCCGGAACTCGGCCGGACCGTCCACGCGGGCGACCAGGTCCGCGCGCCGGCTGTGGCGGCTCTTGACCATGAGCGGATAGCCGCTCTCCGGCCGCGCCGCTCCGTGGAGGGCTTCGGACAGCGCGTCCAGGGTCCTCGTCCTGGGCATCGGCAGGCCGGCGTCTTCCGCCACGGCGGCGGTCCGGCTCCTGTCCTGGCACAGCTCCGTCGCGGCGGCGGAGTTCACCACCCGGGCGCCGTGTGCCTCGAGGAATCGGGCCAGCACGAGTGCCCGGGGGGTATGGGCCTTGAGGAGGTAGACATCGGCGAGATCGTCCGGGGTCACCAGGTTCGACGGGGATCCGGTTCCGGTGTCCGGGTTCAGGAACGTCACCCGGTGCCCCGCCTCGATCAGTGCGGAAGAGGCTGCGGCGAGCAGCGGATGATCCGGCTTGTCGGTCAGCAGACACACCCTCATATCTGCGCGGCTCCCGGAACGGCTGCCAGCAGGTCCGCCTCGGGGCCGGGGACGGGGTGCGGATGAGGCAGTCCGTGGGGGATCTGCGGCTGCACGGAAATGCGCGGGGCGGGGGCGAGCACGCCCTTCCTGGCAGCGCCGCCCGTCCTGGCCAGGTCGAGGACGGCTCCGGCCAACCGGGATACTGCGTCGGGTACCTGGCGGAAGCTCGGGAAGTCGTTGATGTCGACGATCACGGGGCCGTCGGGGCCGAGCACCACGTCGACGCCGTACAGATCGAGGCCGAAGACCGCTCCCACCTTCGCCGCCGCTGCGGCCACCTCGGCGGGCAGGGGGACGGCACCCTCGTCGGGCGGCCCGTCCGGGTTGAGCGGGGAGCGGCGCAAGGTCGCGTGGAATTCGCCCGCGAGGCAGTAGACCTTCAGGTCGGAGCCGGAGTTGGGCACGTAGGGCTGTGCGATGAGTTGGCCCTCCCCCGCCTGATCCGTCTCCGCCAGCCGCCCGGGGTCCGACACGAGCCGCACCCCGCGCCCCGAGCTCCCGTCGGCGGGCTTGACCACCAGAGGGAAGAGCTCGTCGGGAACATCTGCGAACAGCGCGGCCCTCGGTGCCGAATAGGTCACCGGAACCGGTAGGCCGTGCTGTCGCGCGATGACCGATGTGAGGACCTTGTCGCGCACCGCGCGGATCGACCGCGCATCGTTCACCGTGGTCAGGCCCACAGCAGCTGCGGCCTCCAGCAGGGCGAGCCCGGGGCCGCCGGACACGGTCTTGAGCACCCAGGCGTCATGGGTCCCCGCCCGCACCTCTTCCGAGATCCGCAGCAGTGAGCCGCCGGGGCGCACCACGTCCACGTGGTGTCCCCACGACGTCAGTTGTCGGACCACGTCAAGCGGCATGCTGTCATGCCGGTACAGCTCTTCGACGAGGAAGCAGAGCTTCATCCCAATACCCCTCGGTGCCCCATGAATGAGGGCACGACGATGCCTTGCGGTGCTCTTCCGAGCACCACCAAAGGGGCAACGCTACGTCACGCTCAAGTCAAAGCAACCGCCACCGGGCGTTACGGCGTCGGTGACCGACGACAACGTGGGAGGCGGAGTCGCAGGGCGGCGGGAGCCCGCTCCCTATTGTTCCCCAGGTCGTAAGCGCGGGCCGGGGCCCTGGCGCATGTCGGCAGCTCTCCTGCCAGGGTGACCGATGAGGTCGGGCGGGGCGTTAAGAGACCTGCCCAAGCCCCTCGCCCCAGGCCGCTGGCCTGCTGAGAACGACGATGAACGTGCCTTCCCCGGCCAAGATCACGGCGACCTGGAACATCACCGCCTCCTACCCCAGCAGCCAGACCCTCGTGGCCAAACCCAAAGGCAACGGCAACACCTTCGGGGTGACGATCCAGAACAACGCAACCAGACCTGGCCCACGGTCTCGTGCGCCGGTGGCTGGCCCTCGGCCTTCGGGGAAGCCCTCGTGCGTCAGGGTGACCCCGTGAGCAGGTCCGTGATCCTGAGCCCGGTCGACCCGCCGGGGGCGTCCCGGCCCTGGGCGTCCCCGCCGGGGGCGTCCGCCGGCTCGGGGAGAGAGGCGACGGCGCGCATGCCGGCCCGTGCCCGGTCGAGGAGGGCTTCGCCGCTCAGCGTGGCGAGGTTCGCGCGTGCCTCGGCCAACATGCTGTCCGCGGCTGCCAGCAGATCCTTCTCGCCCAGCGGGCGGGCGGGCCGGTCGGTCCCGACGAGCAGCGCTGCCAGGGCGGCCCGCAAGTGGGCCTCGCCCGCCTCGCGGACGGTGAACGACAGGTGGGCGCTGGCTCCGGGCTCGGCGGCGATCGCGCGGTGTGCGTGGCCGCGCGGTATGTAGAGCACCTCACCCGGTTCCAGTCGGGTGGTGAACGTCGGACGGCCGGGGGAGCCGACGGGGCCGGGGGCCCACCGGCCGTCGCCCGGACCGTCGTACAGATGCCAGACCTTGGTACCGCTGGTCTGGATGACGAACACGTCGGCGTCATCGCGGTGGACCGGCCGCCCCTGGGTCCCCGGCGGGGTGATGAAGTGGAACGCTTCCACCTGCCGGCCGAGTCGGCGCCGCATCGCCTCGCAGAACGCGCGGATGCCGGGGTGCCACTGGTCGATGTGACGCAGCAGCACGGTGGCGGTCCCCTCGGCGAGGAGGCGGCGTACCGAGGACCCGTCCACGTAACCGTGCTCGGCCCGGCCCAGGACAGTGCGCGGGGGACAGAACCGGGGAAGGGGTACCTCGCCGTCCGCGGTGACCAGTTGCAGGTAGGGGACGCGCAGCAGACCGGTGTCGAGCCAATGGTCCAGCTCGTCGGCCGACAGCAGGTCGAGAGGCGGGTCCGCGGGGCGGAACACCCGGGGGGTGCCGTGCCGCAGCGTGTCGACGAAATCGTCGGCGTCGCCCGTGAAGCGGTGCAGGACATCCATGTCGTCTGATCCTCGGGGAAGCGTGGTGCGGTGTGTCCCGCAGCAGCGGGGTCGGAGTGGGGACGAGGGGGCGTCGGGTGACGGCCGCCGGGCGCTCTGGCGCTGTCTTCTTCGCTCCAGTGGTTCTCGGTGAAGGCGCCAGGAGCAGGCGGGTCGGCCCCCTCAGGGGCCGGGGTCGGGACGCGTGCCGACGCGGGCGCAGGAAGCCGGGACCGTGGCTCGGGCGGCGGGGCGCAGCAGCAGGTGGTACGGGCGGACGGCCTCGACGGCCGCCTCCATCGAGGCGAAGCCCCGGTCCAGCGCGTACAGGTCCGCCTCGGCCCGGGTACAGCCCCAGCGTCCGGTCAGACGCTCGGCCAGGTCCTCGTCGAACAGCATGAGCGGATCGGACTCGGACCTGCCCCCCGACAGCTCCTCGGAGTCGCGCAGGCAGGCGGCGGCCGTCTCATGGGCGCGGGCGAACGCGGAGGAGTGCTCGAACTCGTCGAGGAGGACGGTGTCCCCGGGGACACCGGGGTCCAGCTCGAAACTCCGGGACAAGAAGACCGTCAGCTGTTCGCGGCGGCTGCCCTGGGCCGCCTCCGCCTCGGTCAGCCACGGCCGCAGGAAGCCGAAACCGTCGCCTCGACCGGGGTCTGGATACACCCCGAGGTGGACACCGTGGGCGATCGCGGCGTCCGTGGTGTCGCCGGGGACCGGCGCCGTCGCACAGGTGCGGGCGCAGTCCCGGGCGATCCACGCCAGAACCGTCCGCCGCCGCTGCGCGGGGAAGGCGTCGGAGAACAGTTGCAGCACGCGCAGCGCGGCCAGGGCGCCGGGCCGTCGGCCGTCCGGGCCGCTTCCGGGAGCCGGCCGGGCCCCCTCCTCCCAGGAGGCCAGATACGTCGTACGCGGCACCCCAGGGCGGACCCCGGTGGGACGTGCGGTGTCCGGGTCCCAGGCGGCCAGGATGTCGGCCAGCGCGAGCGTGTCGGCCCGTTTGACGTCGTCGCGGTGACGGGCGCAGTGCTCGCCGAGCACCTTCAGCTCGCCGGGGTCGACGCCGACCGCCTCGCTCAGCTCGGGGAACCGCTCGAAGGCTCGCAGCGGATACGGAGTCACCCGCAGGGCGCCGACGATCCGCCCCGCGGTCGCCGCGTCGCACGCCCCGTCGCGCACCGCCCTGGCCAGGGTGGACCGAATGACGACCAGGGGTTCGGACATGGCGCGGTAGTCGCTCTCGGGCGGGCCGTGCAGCAGCGCCACCTCGTCGTCGGCCTCGATCCTCCCGTCCCGGTAGTCCTGGTACACCCGGCCGACGCCGCGCATCCCGAAGGCGTCGAGCTCGGCGGCACGCAGCGCTCCCATGCTTGCGGCGCCGAGCACCTCGGCTCCGCGGTCGAGGACGGCGAGGATCTCCTTGTGCGGCACCGCCCGCACCTGGTGGAAGTAGCCGTCCACGATGCCGACGACGTCCCCGTCTGTGAGCGGCAGGGCCAGCAGATCACCGGCGGCGACGGGCGGCAGAAGGGTGACCCCGGGCGGGGCGAGGAAGCCGGGGGCCGACGGGCCGAGGAAGAGGTATCGATGGGTCATGGTGCGGGCCTCACATGGTGCGGGGCATCGTCATGCCGGGACAGAGGACATGGACGACCGGGACGCCGAGATCGGCACGGGTGTGGTCGACCACCAGTGGACTGCGTCCCGTGACGGCGACGACGCGGTCGACCAGCCGGGCGGTCTCGTCGCGGTGATCGGGCAGTACCACGGAGGGGACGGCGTCGAACGGGACGGACGGGGGCCCGCCCCGGCCCGGCGGCGGCGCCTGCGCGGTGCGCGCCAGGGCGAGTCGTAGCCGCCGGTACGTACGGTCCTCGAGGTCGTCCCGGGCGCCTGCGATGATCGACAGCCGGACCTGGGCCGCCTCGGTCAGGGCCCGGCACAGGGCCACCTGAGCGTCCAGGTGGCAGCCGTAACCATGGATCGGCAGGGGAAAACCGCCGCCGAGGATGGCCACGCCGAAGCAGGGCACCTCCAACGGGGTGGCGAGCAGGCCGATACCGATCCGCACACCGGCCGCCCGGTACTGCTCGATGAGTTCGGCCGCCGGGCCCGGCACACCATCGGCGTCGACCACGCGCGAGGGCCCGTCGGCCCACGCGCGGTGGACGGCGTCGCGCTCGATCACCTCGTACAGGCCGTGCGCGATCGCCTCGTCCCGAGTGTTGCCGCCGGCCAGGCCGTTGCTGGTGGCGGCGAACAGCGGCGGCCGCCAGCGCGGACGGACCCGGCGGTCCAGGATCAGGCAGTCCAGCGGAACCAGCGAGGAGCCGCCGTCGCTCAACCGCACCGCGGAGCGCCAGGCCGGCCGGGTCGCCGCGTTGAGGCAGTGGCGTGCCCGCAGTGCGAGCTCGTCGACACGGTAGCCCAGGCCGGGTTCGACGTCGGCGACGCTGCCCACGTGATCCGGCCGGGTGTCCAGGTGCCCGCCGTGCCACCGCTCGATCGCCTCCATCGCGGCGGACACCTTGGCCGACACCGGGTCCAGCCCCTTGCCCTGATAAACGGACAGATAGCGGCCGGTGGGGGCGACCGCTTGGTAGACGGGGATACCGATGTCGTCCAGCCAGGTCAGGTCCGCGATCCGGGTCACCCCGACGGCGGGGAGCAGCGGCGCGAGCCACTCCCAGGTCCGCGCGGGCGGGCAGGCACGGTGCGTCCCCGTGAAGTACATCTTCTCCCCGCTCGTCATGTCCTTCGGAGCCGCCGGCCGGGCGTCGGCGACGAGAGCCGGAGCCGTCGGCTCCGCCGGGGTCGCGGCCACGCTCACCGGGTCACCGCCGCTTCGTCCCGGCCCGGCGCGGGCCCGGGGCGGCCCAACGTCAGGCTCAGCAAATGGCGTCCACCCGGCCGAAGGGCGTGGAGCACGGATGTCGCCGCTCCCTGGCTCCGTCCGCGCAGGCAGCCGCCGAACCCGGCACCGATCGCCGTCAGCCAGCAGCAGTGCGCGAGCGCGGCGGCCCGGACCAGGAGGTCGGCGTGCCCCGCGTGATCAGCCCGGCGGACGGCACCGGCCAGATCACCGCCGATCATCAGCACCGCGGGGGCGTCGTCGAAGGACTCCGCCGCGTCGGGCAGCTTGGGGGCGCCCTCGACCAGGCGGAAGGCACCATCGGGCCCGACCTCGTACCAGCCGACCGGCAGGGTGCCGACGCGATACGCCGCCAGCAGGACGGTGAGGTCCGTCGGAGGCCGTCCGGGCCACTGGGCGCGATGGGTCGTCAGGGCGTCGGCCAGGGCGGCGGACAGCTCGTCCGCCGCCACCTGGCGCGGGTCGAACGACCGCAGCGACCGACGGGCCTCCAGCACCTCCCACAGCGCCCCGGCGTACGGTGCCGGGCCGGCCGCGGGCTCCGCAGGGCCTGCGGCCGGCGTCGTCCGGCCGGCGGCGAGCCGCTCCGCGAAGACGGTCATCAGGTCACGCTCGTCGACGAGCGGCATCGCCGTTGTCCTTCCCGTAGATTCCGATGATCCCCGTCACCATCCGGTCGGCCGGGTCCAGATCCAGGTGCTCGACAAGCCCACCGGTGTCACCGGCCACCAGATCGGCCCGCAACCCCAGTTCGGCCGCCACCAGGGCGGCCTGCGCCATCGCGCAGCCGGTGTCCAGATGGGCCAAGCGGGGGGAGAACACGCGGTACTTGCCCCGGAGCCGGTGCAGTGCGCCGGTGAACACCAGGGCCGCGTCGACCGGTCGGCCGGCCAAAGCCGTACCCGCGAGCAGTTCGCTCAAGGGCGGCGCGTCACAGCGAGCGGCGATCAGCTCGCCGGCCTCGTCGTCGTACGCGAACACGGTGCCGGGCAGCGGCGACAGGGGCGCCTCGGTGAGCAGGAAGATCCGCACCGAGCCCAGATTGCCGCCGCTGGGCGCCCAGCGGCGCCGTAGGCCGCCGCCGGGTCCGGCTTCCTCGGGTGTGCCCCCGGCCGGGCCGGTTCCCCGGAGGCCGGCGGTGAGCGACAGCAGCAGGCTGACGGCCTGTTCGTCGAGCACCCCCGGCGAAGGCGCCGCCGTCACCGGGGCCGGCAGTGGGTACCTCGGACTGGTCTCCAGTTCCGGGACGGCCGGAGGATCGAAGGGGGTGACGCCCATACCGGCGGCGAACCGCTCCGCGGGCGCGGCCTGCAGCAGCCACTCGACGGTGTCCGGTTCCCGCTCCGCCCCGGCGCCGATGGGTCCGCAGTGGGGACAGCCGGGCTCCGGAACGACCGCCAGGATCCGGGTGGTGAGGTCCGGTACGGTCAGTCGCCGCAGATCCCGGCGCGGCAGCGGCTGCGCGGTGCCGGCGAGCACGGCGGTGACCTGGTCGGTGACCAGACCGGCGACGAGGTCTACGGTCGCCGGCGGCAGCGGGGAGGGCACCCGGTCTGCGGGGAACGCCTGCTCGTGGCCCGCCCGGAAACAGCTGGTGCAGGCGGTGTGACCGGGCAGGAACCTCGGGCCGATCTCGATCGCGGCCGTCGCGTCCGCCGAGGCACGGATCGCGTACCGCAGGACCTCGAAGCCGCCGGCGGCGCCGCCGCGGCCGGCTTCGTCGAGCCGCGCCGAGGCGTCGTCGCAGACCACGAACAGATCCACCGGGCCGACCGGGGCGGCTTCGCCGGGCGGCACGGGCGCGATCCGGCCCACACCGCAGGCTCGCAGGTCCTCGGTGACGCGCCGGGTCACCTCGGGCGGGCCGGACAGGGCGACCGTGGCCGCCGCCAGCCGGGCGAGCGCGATCGACGACCCGCACTCGGCATCGGCCGGCGGTCCCGTGCGCGACAGGAAGTCGGCCACCGGGTCGATCGCCGTGGGCGCGCCGTCCGCCGGGGCCGTGCCGACGGCGGAGCAGTCCGGTTCGAGAAGTGCGCGTTCCTCGAGGGCGGTCAAGACAGGGGCGATCCCGGACGCGTCGAGGCCCAATTCGGCCGCGATCGCGGCCCGGTCGCGGGTGCCGTCGAGCAGGGCGAGCAGACGGGGCAGCGTGTCGGCCGCCGCAGCGCCGGCGAAGAGGTGGCGACGGCCGACGGCCTCGACCACCAGCCCGCGGGCCACCGCGGTGACGGCGATCCCTCGGCGCAGCCGGGGCCGGCAGTCATGCCCGTGGCCGTCGCCGGGCCCGGCGGGTGCGGCTTCGGCGGTGCTCGTGTGCGTGGTCATGCGGGAACTCCCTGATGCGTCGTCCTGGCGTCGCCGAGCAGTTCGGCCAGTACTCCGGTGCGATCCAGGCCGGGAACGGTCTCCGGTGCGCAGCGCAGGCAGCCGTGGCAGCGCAGGACCGGCTGGGTGTCGATCTCGCCGTTTCGCAGGCTGACGGCCGTGACCGAGCCGGGCTTCGCGCTCACCTCGTCCGGACCGTCGAGAAGGCAGTGCAACAGGCCGGCGGCTGTGCGGGCGTGCTGCGGCAGGAACCCGCGCGGCCCGCTTCCCGGGTCGGCCTCGTGCGCCTCCCACAGAGCGTTGGTGATCGACGCCTGGTCGTCGTGCTGTGTCCGCCGGGCCAGGTAGCAGTCGAAGCAGGGACCCTGGTGCGGAACCACCCACGGACCGATCCGCAGCAGCAGGTCCTCGGTGACCACGGGCAGCCACGGCACCCTGTGCTGCCAGGCCAGGGCGTCGGCCTGGCGGCCCAGGGCGGGCAAAGGGTGCTGGGCAGCCAGGACGACCGCCCCGGGACGGGCGCCGAAGGCGTCCGCCAGGTCCTCCCGCCGGACCCGGTCGGCACCGAGGCCGCCGGTGGACAGCAGCTGCGCGACCTGCTCACCGAAGCCTCCGACACCGACGACCAGCAGCCGGCGGCCTGTCAGGCGAATGGTTGCGGCCATGGATTGAGCCCCTCCTCGGAGTGGACGGTGAACCCCATCGCGGCCGGCGCCTCGAACAGCCGGGGATGGGCGCGGAACTGGGCGACCGGAGTCAGTGTCATCGGCATCAGATCCGGGATGACGACGTTGAACGAGCTCAGACCGACGGAGCGCAACTCGCAGTGGCTCCGGTCGACGGCGTACACAGGCATGCCCGACGCCGCGAAGCGGTCGAGCAGGACAGCGAGCGCGGCCCGCGGATCGGCGGGCAGTCCGGGCTGTTCGGCGCGCGGCCGGCCCGTCGCCGCCTCGTGCAGGAAGGCGAACGCGTCCGCGCGCAGAGGCGAGGCCATGTAGCGGGCCCCGTCGGTGATCGAGGTGAACTCGGCGAACGAGGCCGGCTCGGGCACCTCGTCGTACAGCACCCCTCGCACTCCGAGGGCCTCGCCCAGTGCCTTCTCGGCCGCCGCCGAGAGGGTGCGGTCGGCGGCGCAGCCCACCACGTGGCGGACTCGCCGGTCGTGCTCGGAGACCTGGAGGCAGTAGACCGTCGGCACCCCGAGGTCGGTCGTCGCATCGAACAGCAGTGTCCGCAGGAAATGGCGGTGCGAGGCGTCGAGCAACTCCTCCATCGCCGGCGAGACCGGGAGGTCGGGGGGAAGCGGGGGCAGCGGCATTCGCTGCAACCAGGTGAGAGCGATCGCGTCGCGCTCGACCACTTCGAGAACGGCGCGCACAAGCGCCTCGACTGGATCGTGGTGCACCGCGAAGCCGGTCGACAGCCGGTA
Organism: Streptomyces sp. NPDC002476; assembly: GCF_042889785.1. Classification (NCBI taxonomy): domain Bacteria; kingdom Bacillati; phylum Actinomycetota; class Actinomycetes; order Kitasatosporales; family Streptomycetaceae; genus Streptomyces; species Streptomyces sp. NPDC002476. Next base: position 344,637 of record NZ_JBIARH010000002.1, read on the forward strand.
CCAGAAACGCTCGGCCGGCACGGCGGGATGCAACCGGTAGGTCGCCATCACCGCCGGCAGCCACGTCCGTTTGCCCGAGACCAACTCCATGCCCTGGACCCAGCGGATCGGCGCGCCGGGGTCGAACGGCACGATCGGGCAGGCGGGATCCGCCGACTCGATGGCGGAGCAGCGAGGCAGCCGGCCTATGTCGAGGACGGGGCCTTCGAGGTCGAAGACCGTTGCCCACCGGTGCTCGGCCGTGGGCGGCTCATAGGCGGAGTAGCGCTCGGCTGCCTCCGCGATCGCCACCAGCCGGGCACGCGCCGGGTCGCCGAAGGAGCGTCCGCCGCCGTCGCTGGTGTGCAGGTCCGCACCGGAACCGGGACGTCCGCTGCCGCCGTCGGCGTGGCAGCCGTACAACTGGGCCGTCCAGCCCTCCGGCCGGTACTGGCGGGTTCCCCTGACCACACCGTAGGGGGACACGAGTTCGTCGAGCTTGTTCAACTGATCGTCTGCCATGGAGGGCATGGCGTGGGCCTCGCTTGTCTGTCGCAGGAGGCGGGGTCGTGCGGTGGGGACACCGCACGACCCTGCCGGATCTGGCGTCAATGCCGTTCAGCGGGCCGGAGCGTCAGATGCAGCAGCCGCAGTTGCCGTAGCCGCAGTGCGTGCAGCACGTCGTGCAACCTGTGCAGTTGTCCGCGCCGGCGGTGGACTGCTCGGACAGCTCGTTCCAGGTCTTCGGTGTCACATCGGTGACGTCCAGGTCCAGCTGCTGACTAGAAGGCATCAGGTTCCCCTTTCTTCGAGGTCGGGCGGCCCGGACCGGCAGCCCGGGACAAGATTTGCGGTTGGCCGTCAGTAAGTGATCAACGCTCCGTCAACATCTGTCACGGCACAGCCCAGTTGAACCGCCCCCGAAGCGGCGGACGCCACGTGATCACGTCGGCGTGAGATGTCCTTACTTCTACCCAAAAGGGCGGAGCGAGAGTGAGCTAGGGTGCACTTCGGCGCGTGATGTTCGGTGGGGGCGGAGTGGAAGATCTGCGGTTCTCGGTGCTCGGCACCGTACGAGGCCGGCACGGGGAAACGACTCTGCGGCTGGGAAGCCCCCAGCAGCAGGCGACGATCGCCGCTCTGCTCCTGAAACCGGGCAGATCGTCCGGGGTGGCGGAACTGGTGGACGCGCTGTGGGGCGACTGTCCGCCACCCGCGGCCGCCACCACGGTCCGCACCTACGTATGGCAGTTACGGAAGATCCTCAGGACGGTGCCGGACGCACCGGAGGTCTTGGTGTCGCTCCCCGACGGATACCGGCTCCAGCTGCCCGAGACGGCGGTCGACGCCCGGCACGCGGAGGAGTTGGCCGGCCTGGCCGACCGCGCCCGGTCTGGTGGGAACCTCCGGCAGGCCCGCGATCTGCTGAACCAGGCCCTGGCTCTGTGGCAGGGAGTTCCCCTGGCCGGCCTGCCCGGTCCGTTCGCCGAGCGGCAGCGTCGGCGCCTGACCGATCTGCGGCTCACCTTGCTGGAGGAGCGGCTGGCCTTGGACCTCACCCTCGGCGACTCCTCGTGCTGCATCTCGGAGCTGACCACTCTGACGACCGAGCATCCCCTGCGCGAGAAGCCGTACGGGCTGCTGATGAGGGCGCTGTTCCAGGCCGCACGGTGCGCCGATGCTCTGGCCGTCTACCGCTCCGCCCGCCGCCTGCTGATCGAGGAGCTGGGGGTCGAGCCTGGTCCGGAGTTGAACGAACTGCACCAGCGCATCCTCGATGGTGACCCCGAACTACTGCCTGCCCCCTCATTAGCTGGGCGAGGCGCCCCCGTCCGCCCGGAGACCGCCGCGACCGGATGCGATGACGATCCGGCCCCCGACCAGCCGCCTCCGCGCCCCGCCCAGCTTCCCGCGGACACCGTCGACTTCACCGGACGCCACACCGAACTCGGCGCCCTGCTCGGCGTCCTGGGCGAAGACGGGAGATCCGCGCTCGCCGTCGCGGCGGTCGTCGGCATGGGCGGCGTCGGCAAGACGGCCCTGGCCGTCCACGCGGCCCATCGGGCCCGCGGACACTTCCCTGACGGGCAGTTGTACGCCGACCTGCGCGGCAGCGACACGGTCTGCTCCAGTCCGGAGACGATCCTGGCGGGATTCCTTGAGGCGCTCGGCGTTCCCGCCGCGACCGTCCCGGCCGACCTCGACACCAGATCGGCCCTCTTCCGCTCCCTGCTCGCCGACCGCCGCATGCTGATCGTCCTCGACGACGCGCGCGACAGCCGGCAACTGCGCCCCTTGCTCCCGGGGAGCGCGGGGTGCGCGGTGCTCGTGACCAGCAGGACCCGCCTTGCCGGGATCTCCTGCGTCCTCCAGCTTCAGCTGCCGGTCTTCCGTCCGTGGGAGGCGGTCGAGATGCTCGGGCGGGCCATCGGCGGTGACCGCGTCGACGCAGAACCCCGAGCAGCCCACGCCCTGGTGTCCGCCTGCGGGTTCCTCCCGCTGGCCGTACGGATCGCCGCCGCCCGGCTGGCCGCCCGACCCACCTGGACCCTGCACGCCCTGACCGGCCGACTCGCCGACGAGCAACGGCGCATCGACGAACTGCGGGTCGGCGACCTGGCCGTGGAAGCCGTCTTCGAACTCGCCCACAGCCAGCTTCGCGGCCTCCAGGCCGAGGCGTTCCGCCTGGTCGCGACAGTGGACGGAGCGGACATCACATCGGCTTCGGCAGCGGCTCTGCTGAGCATGACCGATCCCGAGGCGGCGGACCTGCTGGAGTCGCTGGTGGACGCGGCGATGCTTCAGTCACCGTCCATGGGCCGCTATCGCTATCACGACCTGCTGCGGTCCTTCGCCCGCCGCAAGGCCGCGGCCGAAGGACCGGCCCGAGCCGCCCAGGCCCGTTCGCGGCTGCTGCGTTTTCTCCTCGCCACCGCCCACGCAGCGTTCCGTCACGCCCTGCCCGGCGACGCGATCGGCGCCACGCTGGGCCTCGCGGGCGCCGCCGGTCTGGACTTCGACGACTACCCGAGCGCCCACCACTGGGCGGTGGGAGAGGCCGGCAACGCGGTGGCGCTCGCGGCTCAGGTGGCCCGGACGACCCTCGCGGCCGGGGGCGGCGAGCCGGACTCGGAGCGGACAGTGGCGCCCGGCGGGGGGCGGCGGGGCGACGTGAGAAACGCCATCGATCTGCTCATCGCACTCGGCCCGTTCGGCCCCGACCCCCGGGACGCCCGGCTGGCCGCCACCTTGAGGAGCCTGCTGGAGGCCGCGCGACACCAGGGCGACCGGCAGGCCGAAGGACGATGCCACTTTCTGCGCGGGAACGCCGCCGTCGCCGCCTCCCGGTTCACCGAGGCCGAACCGCACACCCGACAGGCCATCGGCGTGTGCCGAGAGACCGGTGACACCGCCATCCTGTGCCAAGCACTGAACGACCTGGGATTGCTCGCCCAGCACCTCGGCCGCCACGAAGAGGCGATCACGCACTTCGAGGAGGCCATCGCCGTAGCCCGGCAGCTCGGCCACCGCTCCGCAGAGGCCGCCACGACCATCAACGCCGCCCTGGTCCGGGTCCACGCCGGGCGTGTCGACGAGGCGCTGGCCATCTGCCGGGACCTGTCGGTCCGGCTCCAGGACGAGCGCGACCAGCGGGACGAGCAGGACGGGCAGGACGAGCGGGATGACGCCGGAACGGCGTACGCCCTCTGCGTCCTGGCGGAACTCGGCAGTCCGGAGGTGACACCGGGCTCGGCAGGGCGGGCCGGGGGAATCCGGCAGATGGCCGAAACGGTTCGGCGGAACCAGCAGTCCGACGTGGGAGCCGTCAAAGCCGCGCACGCCCTGGGTGCGGCACTCGCGACCCATAACCGGACCTCGGCCACGTCGGAGGTGATGGAGGAACTCGCGGAACGGTTCGCCGGGATTCCGGAACTGGCACGGGCCGCACAGGCCGCCGCGGCACTGATCGCCTCGCATGACGGGCGCAGCTGGCTGGACACGGTGGACAGACTGCGCAAGCCGACCAGCCGTACGTCCCGGCGCCCGGGGCCGGCGGCCCGCGCGCTGCTCGCCGAATTCGACTCCACCAGCGGACGGTTGACAGCGGCCCAGGCCCTCGCGGTCGCCCGGGAGGTGACAGCGCGACCGCTGGACCCGTACTCCCGCACATATGTGCTGGCCTCCGCCGCCACCCTCGCCCAGTGGGCCGACGACCTGAAGCTCGCCGACCGTCTGGTGGCGGACGGCATGGCCGGGCACCGCGGCCCGTCGGCCGACCCCGGCTACCGGAGCCTGCTGAGCGTCCACGCCGAGAGCCTGGCGATGCGCGGCCGCTACCAGGAACTGCTCGCGTCATGCCACAGCTGGGGCATCCTCACCGAACCGTCCGTGCGCGCCACGGCCCGCGGATCGGACCATGCTCATCTCGTGGCACAGGCCGTCATCGCCCTCGCCGAGACGGGACGCTTGGCCGAGGCCCGTCGACTGGCCGACTCCATGCCCGCCGGCAGTCCCCGAGAGTCCTGGGAATGGAACGAGTTCCTGTACGCGCGGGGGCGGTTGAGTCTCGCCGAGGGCGACCCGGCAGCCGCCCTGGACGACCTGCTGGAATGTGGCCGCCGACAGAGTGAACGGCAGGTTGTCAGCCCCATCGTCACCCCGTGGCGGTCGGCTGCCGCCGATTGCCAGCTGCTCCTCGGACGACCCCGTGCCGCCGTTGCCCTCGCCGCGCGGGAGCTGGAGACGGCCCGCCGCTGGGGCACCCCCCGTTGTACAGGGCGGGCCATGCGCGCCCTTGGTACGGCCAGGGGCGGCCGGGCCGGCCTGGCGGCCGTCGGGCAAGCCGTCGACCTTCTGAACGCCATGGACACCACTCCCGAACTCATCTGTGCCCTCATCGCCCACGGCTGGCTGCTCGACCAGGCCGGGCACCGCAACGCCGCCCGGCAGGCTCTGCGCGAGGCCGGTCGGCACGCCGATCTGATCGACACCGACCTTGACGTCATTCACAGGAGCCAGGGGCACCTGACGAGCGGTTCGGCCCGCAGCCGGTGATCCCGGGCCTCGCCGCCGTCCACCAGGCTGCCGTTCGGACAGTCGGCTCCTTCGCCCAGCCCGCCCCTTCGCCCAGCCCGCCCCTTCGCTCAGCGTTCATCATCGCGACGGAGGTGCGGCCGCCGACGACCAGGTGCTGTGCGGGCAGCAGGCGGCGCCGCCTCAGCCGGGCGTGGATGCCGGGCAGGGCGGTGCTGTCCGCGGTCGGGACGGTGGTGGCCACAGCCGTGATCACGTTGACGCCCCTCTCGTCGCAGGTCTCGGTGACGTGGGCGAGGTAGCCGGTCCAGCGCCGGTGGCCGCGGCGCACCCAGCGTGCCCGCAGGTCGTACGGCTACTCGATGCCCACGCGGGCGGGCGGGAGCCCGTCCTTCTCGGCCCGCGGGCGTGGCCGGCCGTGGGCATCGACGAGGAAGTTCTGCACCGTGATCTGGCGGAGTGCCTCCACAGCGGGGCCGAGCGCCGTCCGGGCGCCGCCGACACGGTCCAGCAGCCGGAAGGCATCGGCGCCGGCCTGCTTGAGGCGTGTGGCCCTCTGCGAACCCGCAGAGGGCCAGATCACGTCCGCCACAACAACAAAGCCGGTCAAAGCGACAAAGTGTCGCTTTGACCGGCTTCATTTGGTCGGTTGACCGTGGTGGTGTCCGAGGGGGGACTTGAACCCCCACGCCCGATAAAGGGCACTAGCACCTCAAGCTAGCGCGTCTGCCATTCCGCCACCCGGACCAGGTGGTCGGCCCCGGTTTCCCGCGGCGACATGGAAAACAATACCAGGGGTTCAGGGTGCCTCTCACCCACGTTTCCGGTGGTCAGTGCCGTGCGGCGGCTTCCTCGGACCCTTGCGTGCACCATCGCGCCGCCGACGCGACGCACCGCATCCACACGCATGCACACGGTGACATGTGCGGGGATGCGCCGGTCCCCGGAACGTCTGCCGAGCCTGCGGGCGAGTGCGGGATCGGCGGGTGTACGGCGGCTCATGCGGGAACTCCTTCGCGGGAGAGGGCGTTGTCAGTGCAGTCCGGCAAGATCGAGGAGCAGGGACTTCACTTCGGTGGCCCGGACGGGTCCGGTGAACGCGTGGGGGGTGGAGCACAGGATGAGCGGTCCTTCTTCGTCGCTCATGGGGAGGCGGCCGTGGCTGCCTCGAACAGGTGACGGTTTCAGGGGTACGACCGCCATGCGGTAGCGCATGCCGAGTTTCTTGCGGGCGACGGCGGTCGCGGCTCTGATCCGGACGTACGGGTCCTGGGGGTCGAGGAAGAGTTCGGCGGGGTCGTAGCCGGGTTTGCGATGGATCTCGACAAGTTGCGCGAAGTCGGGCGCGCGGGCGTCGTCGAGCCAGTAGTAGTAGTAGTACGTGAACCAGGCATCCGGGTCCGCGACGGCGACCAGTTCCCCGGAACGGGGATGGTCCAGGCCGTTGGCCTTCTTGTCCTCGTCTTCGAGGAGCCGCTCGACGCCCGGGAGGTCCTGGAGGGCTTCGCGGGTCGCCGCGAGGTCTTCGGGCCGGCGTACGTAGATGTGTGCGATCTGGTGATCGGCCACGGCGAAGGCGCGCGAGGCCATCGGATCCAGGTATTCCATGCCGTCCTGGGTGTGGACCTCCAGGAGTCCGGCGCGGCGGTGCGGGGAGTCTCGGCCGAGGTCATGGGAGTTCCTTGAGGCCGAGAGGCCGAGGTCGGACAGGAGGTCGCGGGCGAGGGTGAGTTCGGCGGCGCTGCCGTCGGCGAGCTGGACGCGGGATCGGGGGCGCAGGGCGGCCGGGAGCGCCTGCCAGGTGTAGGTCTCGACCTCCAGGTGGGCGGTGAGGGGGCGCGGGCCGCCGACCAGTCGGGTCAGTGCGGAGCGGAGCACGGGAAGGGTGGAGGTGAGAGGGGGCGTGGGCGGTGCGTGGAGGGGGATGTGGAAGTGGGCGCGCCATGGTGTGCGGTCCGGCAGGGCCGGGCCGGTGAGGGCTTCGTCGAGGTCGTCGGTGCCGTGCAGGGCTCCGGTGGCGGTGCGGGTGCGGGTCTGGTGGAGGAAGCGGGGTTCGGCAAAGGCTGCGAGCGCGGAGCGCACCTCGGCCGCGGTGCCCTGTTCGTAGAGCCGGGTGACGACGGGCAGGGCGGCGCGGGCCTCGACGAGCAGCAGGGCGCGTACGGAGTCGGCGTGCTCCGGTCCGCAGTTCCGGCCGGCGGCGGCGTACCGCAGCTCCCACGGGGGTGCGCCGTACGGTCCGACGGGCTGTTCGGCGTCCTCGTGGGCGGCGGCGTGCTCGGCCTCGGCGAGGGCCTCGTCGAGCCAGGCGCGCGCGGCCCCGCCGAGCCGGGACGGAGGGAACGGACGCGGCGGTGACGGCGGGCGGGGCACCCTCGCACCCGTCCGCCGTCCGCCTGCGGCATCGGCCACCGGACGTCGGCGTCGGGCCGGCGCACCTGATTCCGGCGCCTGTTGACCGAACGGCAGCCGTGCTACGCCGCGGGCAGTTCCTTCAACTGGATGTCGCGGAAGGACACATGGTCGTCGGCATCGTGGTTCTGGATGCCGATGTATCCGTTCTTCAGGCTCCGCGCCGGATCGGTGTTGGTGAAGTCGTTGATCTTCACTCCGTTCAGGAAGACCTGGAGGCGTTCGCCCAGGACCTTGATCTCGTAACTGTTCCACTGGCCGGGCGGGCGCAGAACGCGGTCGCGGGCCTTGGTGTTCGGCGCCTTGAGCGTGTAGACGGACCCCGTGGTGCGGTCGGGCGCGTCGGTGGCGTCGATCTGGATCTCGTAGCCGTTGTTCACCGCGGACCAGGGGTCGTCGGATTCCGGGAAACCGACGAAGATCCCGGAGTTGTCGTCGCCGCTCATCTTCCAGTCGAGCTTGAGCGAGTACGCCCCGAGTTCCTTGGCCCGACAGGTGAGCAGTCCCATGCCGCCCACGGAGCGCAGTTCGCCGTCGACGACGTCGAATCCGCCGGGTCCCGCCTGCTTCCAGCCGTCGAGCGTCGTGCCGTTGAAGATCGGCCGGTAGCCGGCGTCGGGCTTGCAGTCGGCCTTCACCTGGCCGGAGGCGTAGCGCAGTCCGCCGAGGAGGAGCCGGCGGAAGGCGGGCTCGGCGTAGGACTCCTTGGTGTGGCCGAGGCCGGTGTAGAACGACCGGCCGCCCTGGTAGGTCTGGCACCAGGTGATGGGGTGGTCGCCCTTCATGGTGCCGCCGGTGTAGGTGGTCTCGTCGAGCGTGGCGAGGATCCTGGCCCGACCGCGCGGGTTGGTGCGGTAGTTGTACCACTCGTCGGTGCGGTTCCACTCGTCGTCGAGATGGGCGGTGGCCGGGTGCTCGTGGTCCTCCACGCGGACGGTGGCGGGCTGGATCGCGGGGTGCGAGGAGACGTACGCGCCGACGAGTCCCCCGTAGAAGGGCCAGTCGTACTCGGTGTCCGCCGCCGCGTGGACGCCCATGTAGCCGCCGGTGGCCACATAGTTCTCGAACGCCTTCTGCTGGTCGGCGCCGAGCACGTCACCGGTGGTCGACAGGAAGACGACGGCGTCGTACCGGGCGAGGTTGGCGGTGGTGAACTGCCGTGCCTCCTCGGTCGCGTCGACGGTGATGCCGCTGTCCTCGCCGAGCTGCCTGAGCGCGGCGACGCCGTCGGGGATCGCGCCATGGCGGTAGCCGGCCGTCTTCGAGAAGACCAGGACCCGTTTGGCGTTCCTGTCCGGGGTGCGGTGGACGAGCTCGAAGTCGTCGACATCGTAGAGGGCTCCGGCGCCTCCCTTGAAGACGAGGAAGAGTTCGGTGGCCTTCCTGGGCACGTTGCGCAGGGGTACGTCGACGTCCTGGAACGTCTCCCAGCCGCCGGTCACCGGGACCGGGGTGGAGCCGAGGATCGTGCCGGTCGCCGAACCCGCCCTCACCTCCAGGAAGCCCCCGCTGCCGCCGGAGGGCACCGGGCGGCCACCGCACCCGCCGTGCGGGAGGACGGCCGTCGGCCCGCCACCCCGCCGTACGCGAGGACGTCCTCAGTCGCCGCCCCCGAACGCCGCGTCGAACGAGGCGGACGGCGGCTCGAAGTCGTACCGCCTGAGCGTGGCGAGCGCTTCCGGCGCCCCCACCAGCCGGTCCATCCCCGCGTCCTCCCACTCCACGGAGACCGGCCCGTCGTAGCCGATGGACCGGAGCATCCGGAACACGTCCTCCCACGGCACCTCGCCGTGCCCCGCGGAGACGAAGTCCCAGCCCCGCCTCGGATCGCCCCACGGGAGGTGCGAGCCGAGGCGCCCGTTGCGGCCGTCCAGCCGCCTGCGCGCCTCCTTGCAGTCCACGTGGTGGATCCGGTCCCGGAAGTCGTACAGGAATCCCACGGGGTCCAGGTCCTGCCAGACGAAGTGGCTCGGGTCGAAGTTCAGCCCGAACGCCGCCCGGTGGCCGACGGCCTCCAGCGCGCGGTGCGTGGTCCAGTAGTCGTACGCGATCTCGCCGGGGTGCACCTCGTGGGCGAACCGCACGCCCTCGGCGTCGAACACGTCCAGGACCGGGTTCCAGCGTTCCGCGAAGTCCTCGTACCCGCGCTCGATCATGTGCGGCGGAACCGGCGGGAACATCGCGACCAGGTGCCAGATGGACGAGCCGGTGAAGCCGACGACGGTGCGCACCCCGAAGGCGGCCGCGGCGCGGGCGGTGTCCTTCATCTCCTCGGCGGCCCGGCGGCGCACCCCCTCGGGTTCGCCGTCGCCCCAGACCCGGGCCGGCAGGATGCCCTGGTGGCGTTCGTCGATCGGGTGGTCGCAGACCGCCTGGCCGACGAGATGGTTGGAGACCGCCCAGCACTTGAGCCCGTAGCGGTCGAGCAGCGTGCGCCGCCCGTCCAGGTAGCCGGGGTCGCTCAGGGCCTTGTCGACCTCGAAGTGATCTCCCCAGCAGGCGAGTTCGAGACCGTCGTAGCCGAAGTCGCGGGCGAGCCGGCAGACCTCCTCCAGCGGCAGGTCGGCCCACTGACCGGTGAACAGGGTGAAGGGACGGGGCATGCGCGGGACCTCCTAGAGAACCACGGGGGTGTGTACGGAGTTCTTCTCGGCGCTCTCCTGAACCGCCGCGAGCACCCGCTGGATCTGGAGTCCGTCGGCGAACGACGGTGCGGGGGCGGTCCCTTCGGCGATCGTGCGCACCAGGTCGCGGGCCTGGTGGACGAAGGTGTGCTCGTATCCGAGGGTGTGGCCCGGCGGCCACCACGCCTCCAGGTAGGGATGCTCGGGCTCGGTCACGAGGATGCGCCGGAAGCCCGCCGTGGCGGCGGGTTCGGTGTGGTCGTGGAAGGACAGTTCGTTGAGGCGTTCCAGGTCGAAGGCGAGCGAGCCGCGCTCCCCGTTGATCTCCAGGCGCAGCGCGTTCTTCCGTCCGGCGGCCATCCGGGTCGCCTCGAAGGAGGCCAGCGCACCGGAGGCGAAACGGCCGGTGAACACGGTCGCGTCGTCGACGGTCACCGCCCCGTCCCTGCCGCCTCCCTCCCCGTGTCCGCCGCCGTCCCCGTGGCGGCCGTCGCCGTCCCGGTGCGCGTCGGTACCGACGGCCGCGGAGAGTCCGGCGGGCGGCCCGGCCGGCAGCGGCCGTCGCGTCACGAACGTCCTGCTGACCGCCGACACTCCGGTCAGCGGCTCACCCGCCAGGTGCTGCGCCAGATCGACGATGTGCGCGCCCAGGTCGCCGAGCGCCCCCGAACCCGCCCGCTCCCGTCGCAGCCGCCAGGTGAGCGGTGCTTCGGGGTCGACGAGCCAGTCCTGGAGGTAGGCGGCGCGGACGTGGCGCAGGGTGCCGATCCGGCCTTCGCCGATCAGCCCCCGGGCATGGCTGATCGCGGGCACCTTGCGGTAGTTGAAGCCCACCATGGCCACCTGGCCGCGGGCCGCCGCCCGTTCGGCCGCCTCGGTCATGGCCTCGGCCTCGGCGACCGTGTTGGCCAGCGGCTTCTCGCACAGTACGTGTTTGCCGGCCTCCAGCGCGGCGATCGCGATCTCGGCATGGCTGTCGCCGGGGGTGCAGATGTCGACGAGCTGTACGTCGTCCCGGGCGACGAGGGCCCGCCAGTCGGTCTCCGCCGCCGCCCAGCCGTGGCGGGCCGCCGCCGCGTCGACCGCCGCCCGGTCGCGTCCGCAGATCGCGGCGAGCACCGGTCTCATCGGCAGCTCGAAGACGTGACCGGCGGTGCGCCACCCCTGTGAGTGGGCGGCGCCCATGAACGCGTACCCGACCATGCCGATCCCGAGCGTGGGCGCGCTCGGCACCGGCCGGTGCGCCGGCGGCGCCTCGGCCTGCCGTGCCGTCTCTTCCCTGCGGGCCATCCGGGCTTCCTCCTCGTCGGTCGTTCGATGGGTGCGGCGGAAGGGGCGACAGGCGCCCTCCTCCGGGGCGGCGGGAGGGCCGGTGCCCTCCCCGGGGCCTCTCAGCTGAAGCCCGTGGGCAGGTACTGGTCGACGTTCTCCTTGGTGACCACCGCCGAGTAAAGGGTGAGACCGGTCGGGATCTCCAGCTCGGCCAGACCGCCGACGCCCTTGCCCTGGGCGAGGGCGCGGGCCAGGTCGATCGCGGAGGCGGCCATCGTCGGCGGGTAGAGGACAGTGGCCTTCAGCACACCGTCGTCGGCCTTGATGGTGTCCATCGCGGACCTGGACCCGGCGCCGCCGACCATCAGGAACTCGTCGCGGCCCGCCTGCTGGATGGCCCGCAGCGCTCCGACGCCCTGGTCGTCGTCGTGGTTCCACAGGGCGTCGATCCTCTTCTGCGCCTGGAGGAGCTGGGCCGTCTTCGCCTGACCCGACTCGACGGTGAACTCGGCCGCCTGACGGGCCACCAGCTCGATGTCGGGATAGTTCTTCAGCGCGTCGGCGAAGCCCTGGCTGCGCTGCTTGGTGAGTTCCAGGTTGTCGATGCCGGCCAGCTCGACGACCTTGGCGTCCGTCTTGTCCTTCAGCCGTTCGCCGATGTACGTACCGGCGTTGAGGCCCATGCCGTAGTTGTCGCCGCCGACCCAGCAGCGGTACGCCTGCGGGGAGGCGAAGATCCGGTCCAGGTTGACGACGGGGATGCCTGCCCGCATGGCCTCCAGGCCGGCCTGCGTGAGCGCCTTGCCGTCGGCGGGGAGGACGACCAGGACATCGACCTTCTTGTTGATGAGGGTCTTGACCTGGCCGATCTGGGCGGCGGTGTCGTTGGAGCCCTCGGTGGTCTCCAGCGTCACGTCGGAGTACTTCGCCGCCCGCGAGGCGGCGTTCTCGTTGATGGCGTTGAGCCAGCCGTGGTCGGCCTGCGGACCCGCGAAGCCGATCGTGACGTGCTTGCCGGGCTCGGTGTCGGCCGCGGCGCCACCGCTGCGCGCGGCGTCCGCGGCCTTGGGTTCGTTGCTGGTGCAGGCGGTGAGGAAGGCGCCCGCGGAGACGGCCGCGGTCCCGAACAGCAGTCCTCTGCGGCTGGTTTCTGGCATGGCTGTCCAACCCTTCATCCGGTGCGTTGCGTGTCGTACGGGGAGCGGGGCGGGGACGCGCATCGAGGGGCGTGCCCGTGCGGGTGGGTCAGGTCCAGTGCTGTGGCCGGAAAGGTCTACCGGGAAGCTCGCGGCGTCCGGTGCGGTGCATCGCAAGGCGGAGGATCGCCCTCGTACTGGACGTACTCGGGTGATGCGACAACGCGGCGAGGTGCCGTGCCGGGCGTCGCGAGCCGGTGAACCTTTCCGGTCGCAGCACTACCCGGGCGCGGAGGTGCGGCGCTGGACCAGGACGGCGGCGACGATGATCGCGCCCTTGGCGATCTGCTGGACGTCGCTCTGGAGGTTGTTGAGCGCGAAGATGTTGGTGATGGTGGTGAAGACGAGGACGCCGAGCACCGAGCCGACGATGGTGCCGCGCCCGCCGCTGAGCAGGGTGCCGCCGATGATGGCGGCGGCGATGGCGTCCAGCTCGTACAGGTTGCCGTTGGTGTTCTGTCCCGAGCCGGACAGGATGACGAGCATGAACGCGGCGATGCCGCAGCACAGCCCGGACAGCAGGTAGAGGAGGAGCCGCTGTCGCCGAACGTCGATGCCGGCCAGCCGGGCCGCCTCCGCGTTGCCGCCGATGGCGACCGTGCGGCGCCCGAAGGTGGTGCGGTTCAGCAGCAGCCGACCGACGACGGTGACCGCGGCGAACATGATGACCAGCGGCGGGACGCCGAGGACGTAGGAGTCGGGCAGCCCGAGGTCCAGCACGGACCCGACGGTGACGAGTTGTGTCTTCCCGTCGGTGATCTGGAGGGCGAGTCCGCGTGCCGAGGCGAGCATCGCGAGCGTCGCGATGAACGGCACCATCCGCCCGTACGCGATGAGCAGCCCGTTCACCAGCCCGGCGGCGAGCCCGACGACCACGGCGGTGAACAGGATCCCCGCGAAGCCGTACTCCTGGGTGGCGACCGTGGTCGCCCAGACGGAGGCGAGCGCGACCATGGCGCCGACCGAGAGGTCGATGCCGCCGCTGGTGATGACGAAGGTCATCCCCACGGTCACGACACCGATGACGGACGACTGGGTCAGGATCAGCTGGAGGTTGCCGATGTCGAGGAAGGCGTCGGGCTCGGTGAATCCGCCGACGGCGATCAGTGCGGCGAGGACGCCCAGGAGCGAGAGGGTGCGCACGTCCACGCGCGGTCCAGAGGCGCGCCGCGTCATGTCCCGCTTCGCGGATCCGGCGTCCGTAGCGTGCGCCCTGTCCGGCCCGCCGTGCCGTGCCGAGGAGACGGGCTGCTTCATGATGTCGGGCTCCCTTCCATCACCAGGTCGAGTACGCGATGCTCGTCCAGCTCCCCGGCGGGCGCCGTGTGCACGACGCGGCCCTCGCGGAGCACCAGCACCCGGTCGGCGAGGCCCAGCACTTCGGGCACCTCGCTGGAGACGAGCAGGACGGCGAGGCCCTCGTCGGCCAGCCGGCGGATCACCGCGTACAGCTCGGCGCGGGCTCCGACGTCGACACCGCGGGTCGGTTCGTCGAGCAGCAGGACGCGGCATCCGCGCAGCAGCCAGCGGGCCAGGACGGCCTTCTGCTGATTGCCTCCGGAGAGCGTGCGGACGGGGGCGTCGGGGTGGTCGGGGCGCAGGGAGAGTTCGCGGGTCGCGGCGCGGGCCGCCCGGCGTTCGGCCCCGCGGTCCAGCCAACCGCCCCGGGCGAAGCGGGACATGGAGGAGACGGAGACGTTGCGGGTGACGGACTCGAGCATCAGCAGGGCCTGCGCCTTGCGTTCCTCGGGGGCGAGTCCGACACCGGCGGCGACCGCCGCGCGGACGCTGCCGGGCCGGAGCCGTCGGCCCGCGACGGTGACCCGTCCGGCGGTCGGCCTGCGGGCCCCGTAGACGGTCTCCAGGATCTCGGAGCGTCCCGAGCCGACGAGTCCGGCCAGGCCGACGATCTCGCCCGGTCTCAACTCCAGGTCCAGCGGCTCGAATTCACCCTTCCTGGCCAGCCCTTCCGCCTTCAGCACGGGTTCGTCCGCCGCGTCGGCGCCGCGCGCGGGACGGGCCGGAAAGACGTGCTCGACGTCCCGGCCGGTCATCATGGCGACGATGTCGCGCGTCGGCGTGGACCGGACGGGCAGCCCTCCGGCGACGGCCCGTCCGCCCTTCAGCACGGTCACCCGGTCGCCGATCCGGCGGATCTCGTCCAGCCGGTGCGAGATATGGACGACGGCGACTCCTTCGGCGGTGAGGGCGGCGACGACGCGGAACAGGTTGTCGACCTCGTCCGGGTCGAGCGCGGCGGTCGGCTCGTCCATCACGATGAGCCGCACGTCGTGGGAGAGCGCCCGCGCCATGGAGACGATCTGCTGCTGGGCCGCCGACAGCCGGCCGACCTCGTGCGCCGGATCGATCTCGGGATGCCCCAGGCGCCCCAGCAGCGCGGCCGTGGCCGCACGCCCCCGGCGGGCGCGGACGAGGAAGCGCGCGGTGGTGGGCTCATGGCCGAGGAAGACGTTCTCGGCCACCGAGAGGCCCCGGACCAGGTCGAGTTCCTGGTAGATGGTGGCGATGCCCAGGCGCATCGCGGCGACGGGCGACTTGAGCTCGACCGGTTCGCCGCACCAGGTGATCGCGCCGTCGTCGGGCCGCTGGGCGCCGGCGAGCACCTTGATGAGGGTGGACTTCCCGGCGCCGTTCTGGCCGAGGAGGCAGTGGACCTCACCGGCCCGGACCTCCAGGTCCACACCGTCGAGGGCGCGGACTCCCGGGAACGACTTGGTGATGCCGGACATGGTGAGCAGGGGTGGTTCTGGTGCCATGACGAATCCCCTCGGCGAATGGGGTCTCCCCTGCTCCGGCGCAGCCGGGAGCCCGGGGAAGGCCGGTGAGCGAGCGGGGCGGTACCGGGGTGCGTGTGCGCGAGTTCGTGTACGTCCAAGGGCTGTACGTGTGCGCTGGTGCGGGGCCTACGGCTGTACGGTTCCGGCTTCGCCGGGGGCCGGGCTCACGGTGTACGGAGGCGGAGGCGGGTTGCGGAGGCGGTGGTGCCGATGTGCCTCCGGCCCGGGGTCAGGCCGGTGAGAACAAGTGGTCGCTGATGAGCCGGGCCGCGCCGATCACTCCGGCGGCGTGTCCCAACTCGCCCAGCACGATGGGGAGATTGCCGGTGGCCAGTGGCAGCGACTGGCGGTAGACCTGGGTCCGGACGCTGGCGAGCAGTGTGTGCCCGAGGCCGGTCACCCCGCCGCCGATCACCACCAGGCCGGGGTTGAAGAAGCTGACGAGTCCCGCGACGACCTGGCCGACCCGGTTGCCGCCCTCGCGGATCAGGCCGAGCGCGGTGGGGTCACCGGCGGCCGCGGCGGCCGCCACGTCGGCGGCGGTGAGTGCTCCGGCCGCCTCCAGTCGGCCGGCGAGTTCCGCCGAATGCCCGGCGCGTGCCGCCTCCTCGGCGTCACGGGCGAGCGCGGCGCCGCTGAAGTGGGCTTCCAGACAGCCCCGGTTGCCGCAGGCGCAGAGCCGTCCGTCGGGTTCGACCCGTATGTGTCCGATGTCCCCGGCGCTGCCGGTCGTGCCCCGGTGGACCTCGCCGCCGGCGACGATGCCGCAGCCGATTCCCGTACCGATCTTGACGCAGAGAAAGTCGCCGACGGAGCGCGCGACCCCCGCGTGCCTCTCCCCCAACGCCATCAGGTTCACGTCGTTGTCGACCATGACGGGGCAGCCCAGTTCCTGGCTGAGCGCCTCGCGGACGGGGAAGCCGTCCCAGCCGGGCATGATCGGCGGGGCGACCGGTACGCCTTCGGGGAAGCGCACCGGACCGGGCACGCCGATGCCCGCGCCGTCGAAGCCCTCGGCGAGCCCGGAGGCCCGGAGCCCGGCCGCCATCGCCAGGACCTGTTCGAAGACGGCGACAGGGCCCTCGCGCACGTCCATGGGATGGTTGAGGTGGCCCAGGACCTCCAACTCTGCGTTGGTGACGGCCACATCGACGGACGTGGCCCCGATGTCGACGCCAAGAAAACGCAGTCGCGGGTCGAGCCGGATGTTGTGGGAGCGGCGTCCGCCGCGGGACGCGGCGAGGCCGTCGGCCACGACGAGTCCGGTCCCGAGCAGCCGGTCGACCTCGACGGCGAGCTTGGAGCGGGAGAGTTCGACCCGGTCCCCCAGTTGCGCCCGCGAGTGGGGACCGCCGTCGCGCAACAGCCTGAGCAGCCGCGCCTGGTGCGCGTTCGCGGGTCGTGCCGTCATGCGTCTCACGCGCCCCTCCCCGCCGCATCGGCCGGTCCGTCCGGGCTTTCGAGGGGAACGTAGCAGCGGTCGCCGGGAGTGGGAAGAAGTCGTGCGGGAATCCGCACCGACTTTCTCCACACCGTGGACAAAGCAGCCGGTGCGAACGACGCCGTGTCCCGGCGCGGCGCCGTTCCGGCTTCGGCACGCCGTCGCGTCCCGGCGCCCGTCGGCGAGGCGGGCCCCGGGGTGCGACGCCACCGCCGCACGGGCGATGCCACGGGCATCAGGGGCAGCGGATCACCTGACCCGCGTACGAGAGGTTCCCGCCGAAGGCGAACAGCAGCACCGGGTCGCCGGTGTGCACCTCTCCGCGCTCCACCAGCTTGGACAGGGCCATCGGGACGGAGGCGGCCGACGTGTTGCCGGATTCCACGACGTCCCGGGCGATGACCGCGTTGACCGCGCCTATCCTCCTGGCGACGGGTTCGATGATCCTGAGATTCGCCTGGTGCAGCACCACCGCGGCCAGGTCCTCCGGCGCGACACCGGCCTTGTCGCACACCTTGCGGGCGATGGGCGGCAGTTGTGTGGTGGCCCAGCGGTACACCGACTGCCCTTCCTGCGCGAAGCGCGGGGGCGTGCCCTCGATCCGTACCGCGTTCCCCATCCGCGGCACCGAGCCCCACAGCACGGGGCCGATCCCGGGCCGGTCCCGACCGTCCGTTCCCGGGCGGTCCCGGTCCGCGACGACGACCGCGGCACCGGCTCCGTCGCCGACGAGCACGCAGGTGCTGCGGTCGGTCCAGTCCGCGACGTCCCCCATCTTGTCGGCACCGATCACCAGGACGCGCTCGGCCGCGCCGGCCCGGATGGTGTGATCGGCGGTGGCGAGGGCGTGGGTGAAGCCGGAACACACCACGTTGATGTCCATCACCGCGGGCGAGTCCATGCCGAGCCGGGCGGCGACCCGCGCCGACATGCTCGGTGAGCGGTCGATCGCGGTGGACGTGGCGACCAGGACCATGTCGATCTCGTCGGGCCGCAGCCCCGCCGAGGCGAGCGCCTTGGCGGCCGCGTGCGCGGCCAGTTCATCGACCGGTTCGTCGGGCCCTCCCACATGCCGGGTCCTGATGCCGACGCGGCTGGTGATCCACTCGTCGCTGGTATCGACCATGGCCGCCAGGTCCTCGTTGGTGAGCACCCTGGCGGGCTGATAGTGGCCGAGCGCCACGACACGTGAGCCGGTCATGTACAGGTTCCCCTCGCTACGTATGGCAGGAGCCATCCAGTCTTGGTCGCTACCGACCGGTACGGGGGCACGTGTTCCCACAGGAATGGCACGCGCTCGTTGGAGGTTCGATCACTGCCGCGTCCGCCGCCCGCGCCCGGACGCCTGAGCCGTGGCCCGCGAGGCCCGCAAGGCCCGCAGCCGGTGGTCCCGCAGGTCGGCGGGGCGGACGGCCACCGCCCTCCGCTCGCACGCCGCGTCGGCCGCGATGGCAGACTCCATGCGTCAGGACGCATGTGCCGGAACGGCGCATGCGCCGGAACGAAGACAGGACGGTGAGACGGCCGGGGCCGCCTCACCGCACGACGGGAAACGGGTTCACGGCTATGGGACGGGTCACCGAGCGCCGCCGCACCATCCGCATCCGGGACGGGGCGGTCTCCGCGCGCCCCGACACGCTCGTCGCCGAGGAGCCCCTGGAGATCCGGCTGAACGGCAGGCCGCTCGCCATCACGATGCGCACCCCGGGCGACGACTTCGCGCTGGCGGCGGGCTTCCTGGTGAGCGAGGGCGTCGTCGGCGACGGATCCGAGGTGCAGTCGATCGTCTACTGCGCCGGGGCGACCGCGGACGGCGTGAACACGTACAACGTGGTGGACGTGAAGCTCGCCCCCGGCGTCCCGGTCCCCGACATCGCGCTCGAACGCCACGTGTACACCACGTCGTCCTGCGGGCTGTGCGGCAAGGCGAGCCTCGACGCGGTCCGCACCACCACCCGGCACCCGATCGCCGACGCTCCCCCGCTCCTGGTCGAGCCGGCACTGCTCGCGGTACTGCCGGACCGGCTGCGCGCGGCCCAGCGGGTCTTCGACCGCACCGGCGGTCTGCACGCGGCGGCACTGTTCTCGGAGGCGGGCGAGCTCCTCGACGTCAGGGAGGACGTCGGCCGGCACAACGCGGTGGACAAGCTGGTCGGCCGGGCCCTGACCGACAGTCGGCTGCCGCTGTCCCGGACGATCCTGCTGGTGTCGGGGCGGGCCTCCTTCGAACTGGCCCAGAAGGCCGTGATGGCCGGGATCCCGATGCTCGCGGCGGTCTCGGCCCCGTCGTCGCTCGCCGTGGACCTGGCGGCCGAGACCGGACTGACCCTGGTGGGCTTCCTGCGGGGCCCGTCGATGAACGTGTACGCGGGCGAGCACCGCATCGCCCTGGAACCGGCGGTCCGCCGGGACTGACCGCCCCACCCGGACGGCGCCCCACGGGCCGGCCGACGCCGCGCCACCGCCGCCCGCGCGCGTCGGAGGGAACCGGCCGGAACCGGTCGCGATCCGCCGGTCGCGGCCCGCCGCCGGGCCGGCGCTCCGGCCGTGTCCCCCGGCCGACGGGCCCCGCGTCAGGTCGAGGCCCCCTCGGCCACCGCACCGTCCCGCCGCCGGCCCGGCTCCTCACCGGTCCCCGGCGCAGCGGACGTCCCCGCAGGCCCCACGGGCGCCTCCGCACGCTCCACGGGCGATCCCGCCGGCCCCGGGGCCGCCTCGGGCACATCGCGCGAGCGGCGTCTGGCGAGCACCGCGCACACCATCAGCTGCATCTGGTGGAAGAGCATCAGCGGCAGCACGGCGTAGGACGCCTGCGCGCCGAAGAGCACGCTCGCCATCGGCAGCCCGGAGGCGAGGCTCTTCTTCGATCCGGCGAACTGGACGGCGATCCGGTCCTCCCGGTCGAACCCCAGCCGCTTCGCCCCGTACCAGGTCAGCGTCAGCATCAGCGCGAGCAGCAGCGCCTCGGCGCCGAGCAGCGCCCCGAGCCGGGCCGGGGTGACCTGGTGCCAGATGCCGGTGACCATGCCCTCGCTGAACGCCGTGTAGACGACGAGCAGGATCGAGCCGCGGTCGACGTAGCCGAGGATCTTCTTGTGGCGGGTGAGGAAGCCGTTGATCCAGCGGCGCAGCAGCTGCCCGGCCACGAACGGCAGCAGCAGCTGGACCCCGATTCCCAACAGCGCGTCCGCCGAGAAGCCGCCGCCGCTGTTGCCGAGCAGCGCCGCGGCGAGCAGCGGGGTGAGGAAGATCCCGGCGATCGAGGAGAAGGAGCCCGCGCAGATCGCCGCGGGCACGTTGCCGCGGGCGATGGAGGTGAAGGCGATCGAGGACTGGACGGTCGAGGGGACGAGGCAGAGGAAGAGGAAGCCGCTGTGGAGCTGCGGCGTCAGGACGTACGGCACCAGTCCCCGCGCCGCCAGCCCGAGCAGTGGGAACGCCACGAAGGTGCAGGCCAGGACGGTGAGGTGGAGCCGCCAGTGCTTGAGGCCGTCGACGGCCTCGGTGGTGGAGAGGCGGGCGCCGTACAGGAAGAAGAGAAGCGCGATCGCTCCGGTCGAGGCGCCGCCCGCGACGTCCGCGGCGGCCCCGGATGCGGGCAGTATCGCCGCGACCGCGACCGTGCCGATCAGCGCCAGGACGTACGGGTCGACCGGCGGCCAGGACGGCAGCCTCGGGGTGCGGCGGCTCATGTGCTCCACGCGTTCTCTCGGGTCCGTTCGTGCCCTCCCATCCTGCTGAGCGCCGGGGCGATCGGGAATCCCGTATACCACTCTCACTGTCATCACGATTCGCGATAGCCTGGGTTTCCATGTACGACCCCGCGCAGCTCCGGACGTTTCTCGCCGTCGCCCAGACCCTGAGCTTCACCCAGGCCGCCCGTCGGCTGGGGGTGCGGCAGTCCACGGTGAGCCAGCACGTACGGCGTCTGGAGGACGCGACGGGGCGGCCGTTGTTCACCCGCGACACCCACCGGGTCGATCTCACCCCGGACGGCGAGGCGATGCTCGGCTTCGCCCGGACGATATGGGAGGCCCACGAGCGGGCCGCGGCCTTCTTCGCAGGGACGCGGCTGCGGGGGCGGCTGCGGTTCGGGGCCTCCGAGGACTTCGTCCTGACGCGGCTGCCGGAGATCCTGGAGTCCTTCCGCCGAGATCATCCGGAGGTGGAGCTGGAGCTGACGGTGGAGCTCTCCGGGATCCTGCACCAGCGTCTGGCGGCGGGCCGGCTCGATCTGGTGCTCGCCAAGCGGCGCACCGGAGACACGCACGGCGAACTGGTCTGGCGGGACGCGCTGACCTGGATCGGCGCGCCGCGCCTGCGGATCGACCCGGACCGTCCGGTTCCGCTGGTGCTGTACCCGCCGCCCGGCATCACCCGGGCCCGCGCCCTGGAGGTCCTGGAGCGGCACGGCAGGTCCTGGCGGATCGCGTGCACGAGTACGAGCCTCAACGGTCTGGTCGCGGCGGCCCGTGCCGGGCTCGGCGTGATGGCCCACAGCCGGGGCCTGGTCCCGCCCGGCCTGGCACCGCTGCCGCCCAGATCCGCCCTGCCCGATCTGGGCGGTGTGGACTTCGTCCTGCTGCACGGCCGCCGCGGGGACGGGGCGCCGGGGGCCGGCGGATCGCAGGAGGCCGCCGACGCCCTGGCAGCGGCGATCCTGACGGGCGCCGACCGGCTGATCCGCACGCCGGACCGGGCCGGCCCGGACCAATACCCCGGTATCCCCCGCATCCGGCCCGAACATGAGCACATCCGCCCCGAAGGTGGGTGATCGTCGCGTACGTGCGTGATCCCCGCGTACGGATTCGGTGGAGATTCCGGCGCCGGCCCCTTACGACCTGGGGGAGCAATAGGGAGTGGATCAGCGGTCTCGCCCGCGTCCGGGCCTTGCCCATCTGGCCGGATATCGGTGGTCGGCCCGTGCGGGGGCGGCGTCGCCCACCGGTCCGGGCCCCTCCCGCCGGGCCGCCCGTTGGGGTACCGTCGCGGCGCTGTGCGGAGCGCCACGAGGAGCAGGTCATTGCGCGATTTCACTGTCCCACCCATGGCGGCCGCTCCTCTCGTGGGCGGACTGGCCGACGTGGTGTTCGAATACGCCGAGGACGAGCCCGACCGGATCGCCCTGGGCCGCAAGGACGCGAACGGAATCTGGCGGGATGTCACCGCGGCGGCGTTCCGCGACGAGGTGCTGGCGCTGGCCAGGGGGCTGATCGCGCACGGCGTCCGGTTCGGCGACCGGGTGGCTCTGATGTCCCGCACCTGCTACGAGTGGACGCTCTTCGACTTCGCGCTGTGGTCGGTCGGGGCCCAGTCCGTGCCCGTGTATCCGACGTCCTCGGCCGAGCAGGTCCGCTGGATGCTGCATGACGCGGACGTGTCCGCCGTCATGGTCGAGCACGAGGACCACGCGATGACGGTGGCGTCGGTGATCGACCGGCTGCCCGGCGTCAAGCGTCTCTGGCAACTCGACGCCGACGCGGTGGCCGAGCTGGTCGACGCGGGCGGCCGGGTCGAGGACGAGGTCGTGCACCGCCACCGGCGCGCGGTGACCCCCGAATCGGTGGCGACCGTCATCTACACCTCCGGGACCACGGGACGGCCGAGAGGCTGCGTGCTCACGCACGCCAACTTCATGTTCGAGACGGACACCATGGCCTCCCGCTGGCAGTCGGTCTTCCGGTCCCGGCCGGGCGACGAGGCGGCCACCCTGCTGTTCCTGCCGCTGGCACACGTCTTCGGCCGCATGGTCGAGGTCGCGGCGGTCCGCGGCCGGGTGAAGCTGGGCCACCAGCCGGACCTGTCGGCGAAGGCCCTGATGCCGGACCTGGTCTCGTTCCGGCCGACGTTCGTCCTCGCCGTGCCGTACGTCTTCGAGAAGGTCTTCGACGCCGCCCGGCGCAGGGCCGAGAGCGAGGGGCGGGCCGGCGCGTTCGACAAGGCGGTGGACGTCGCGGTCACGTACGCGGAGGCGATGGAGGCGCGGGCCTTCGGCACCGGTCCGGGGCCGTCGGCCGGACTGCGTGTGCAGCACCAGTTCTTCGACAAGGTCGTGTACCGGAAGGTGCGCGAGTCGCTGGGCGGCCGCATCCGGCACGCCATGTCCGGCGGGTCCGGGATGGACCGGCGGCTCGGGCTGTTCTTCGAGGGCGCGGGGGTCACCGTGTACGAGGGGTACGGGCTGACCGAGTCGACCGCCGCGACCACCGCCAATCCGCCGGAGCGCACCCGGTACGGCACGGTCGGGCAGCCGGTCCCGGGCACCACGCTGCACATCGCGGAGGACGGCGAGGTGTGGGTGCACGGCGCCCATGTGTTCGCGGGCTACCTGGGCGATCCGGAGGCCACCGCGGCGGTCCTGCGCGACGGTTGGCTGGCCACCGGGGACCTGGGGTACCTCGACGCGGACGGCTATCTGACGATCACCGGGCGGAAGAAGGAGATCCTGGTGACGTCGGGCGGCAAGAGCGTGTCCCCGGCCGGCCTGGAGGAGCGGGTGCGGGCGCATCCGCTGGTCGCGCAGTGCCTGGTGGTCGGCAACGACCGGCCGTACGTCGCGGCGCTGGTCACGATCGACCAGGACGCGGTGGAGCACTGGCTCGCCATGCAGGGCCGGAAGCTCCTCCGGCCGGAGGAGCTGGTGCGCGACCCGGGTCTGGAGACGGAGATCCGGCGCGCGGTGGTGGCCGCCAACACGTCGGTGTCCCGGGCCGAGTCGATCCGTTCGTTCCGGATACTGGCGCGCCCGTTCAGCGAGGAGCACGGCCTGCTCACCCCCTCGCTCAAGCTGAAGCGCAAGGCGATCGAGGCGGCGTACGCGGCGGAGGTCGACGCGTTGTACCGCTGAGGCACGGTGCGCAGTGCCGTGACCCGGCGGTACGGCACCGCGCACGTGGCTCAGGTGGTCGAGACGCGGAACAGCTTGTCCGCGCCGGGCGGCTCCTTCCCGTGGATGTCGCAGTTGGTGGTGGAGAGCCACGGCTCGTCCCGGCCGGGCACCGCGGTGACCGTGCGCAGCCGGCCGTAGGAGCCGACGCAGTACGCGGTGGGTGTGCCGCGGTTCTCGCCGTCGATGGGTACCCGCCACAGCCGTTCGCCCCTCAGCGCGGCCATGCGGACGACGTTGCGGACGGCGGCGATCCCGCTGGGCGACGCCTCGGAGACCTTCCAGGTCTTCTTGGGGTTGGTCATCCCGGCGGTGGAGCAGTTGCCCTCGCAGACCGGCCGGCCGTAGTTCCTCCCGTGCTGTCCGGTGCGGTGACCGTGACGTCGGACTCCGCCTCGTACCGGGTCGCGGTCGCGCCGGCGGACCGCGGTGCCGCGTGCACCGGCCCGGCGCAGAGCAGCATCACCGCGAGGGCCGCCGTTCCCCTC
This sequence comes from Streptomyces sp. NPDC002476, assembly GCF_042889785.1. Lineage (NCBI taxonomy): Bacteria > Bacillati > Actinomycetota > Actinomycetes > Kitasatosporales > Streptomycetaceae > Streptomyces > Streptomyces sp. NPDC002476. The sequence continues at coordinate 368,767 of NZ_JBIARH010000002.1, forward strand.
CGTGCCGTGGCGAGTGTTCCGACCCGCATCCGAACCTCCGTCAGGGAACCCAGTAGTTGCCGGACGCGACGATCATCGACTGGAGCTGGACGCTTCCGCCGTAGTAGGAGCCCGGGTCGATCGAGGTGCCCGCGATCTTCTTCCAGAGCGCGTCGAGCCATGCCTGGGAACCCGGGTCGGTCAGCGCGGCCACGGCGAACGGGGCGGTGAAGGCCATGTCGTGACCGCTGTCGAACGTGCTGCCGTTGAGGCGGTAGCCGGTGACGATCTTGTTGGGGTCGCCGCCCGTCCTGGATTTGATCCAGGAGTTCATCTTGCGCGCCGAGGCGAGCGATGCGCCGCCCCCTCCGGTGACGGCGTCGGCGCCGATGCGCCACGGGTCGCGGCAGGCGTTCCAGGAGTAGTCGCCGTCGTTGGGGCCCTCCAGCACCTCGCCCGGTGCGGGCTTGGCCGTGCCGTTGGTGTTGACGACGAAGTCCGCCAGCAGCCCGGTGCTCGACGCGTACGTGGACTGCTGACCAGTGATCAGTTCCTGATGGGCGGTACGCACGGTGTCCCAGGTGCTGTCGCCCGTGGCCTTCTTGAAGGCGCGGAAGTGGTCGAGCATCCAGTCCGAGGAGCGGGTCATCCAGTGGTGGGACTCCCCGGAGTCCGACCAGTCGCCGAGCAGCGTGAGGTGGGTGGTCGGGTTGATCTCGCTCTTCTTGATGGCGTTGATGCGCTTGACCGCGAGGTCCTTGTAGTTGTAAGTGCCGGACGATCCCCACTGTTTGTCGGCGAGGAGCAGCCCGAAGGCGACGTCGAGGTCGCCGTCGGTCGCGGAGTCGGATCCGTTGACGCTCTTGCAGGAGGAGTTCTGCTCGGCGGCGAGGAGGTTGGAGTTGTTGACCGAGGGGTGCGCGAGCACGTACTTGACCATGCCGTCGAAGACGGTCTTCGCGTCCGGGTCGGCACCCGCCATCGTCGCGGTGATGACCATGCCGTACCCCTGGGCCTCGGCGACGTAGGGGTGGTCGGCGTCCGGCGAGATCACCTCGTACCAGCCGTTGCCGCAGTTCTTCCTGACGAACGCCGACTTCCAGGCGTTGTACGTCTTGACCACGGCCTGGTCGAGCGTGGACTGGGAGCCGGACGGCTTCAGGGTTCCCGCCGCGTACGGGAAGGTGTGGCTGCCGAACGGCACCGCGGGACCGGCCGCGGCTCCGGACGCCACCGCGGTCGCGGACGGCTCGCCGAGCAGCGGCAGCAGCAGTCCGGCGGCGGCGAGCGCCGCTCCGCCGACGGCCGGCTTCCTGATGGTGATGCGCATGGGATCTCCTCAGCCCTGGTACTGGACGACGATCTCGGTGGATTCGTGCGAGGCCCGGGACGCCCCGCCGCGGGCGTCCGCCCCGGTGCCCGATCCGCGGGCACGGTCGCGGTCGACGGACCGGAAGGGGAAGAGCGCGGGGTCATGCCGACGGGCGGCGTCGCCGTGCCGGTGGGCACCCCTGACGGCGGCCGTCGCGGACTCGGTGTCCTCGATGTCGCTCACGGCGGCCGGGGCGGGTCCGGCACCCCGGTCACCCGCCGCCGAGGCGGCGATCGCCCTCGGAACGTGACCCAGCAGGGGCAGAAGCAGACAGCTGAGGCCGGCGAGTACGGCAGCGGCACGACGTGGGGGACGGTCACCGCGCACGGATGTTTCCCTTCCAGATTCCAGATCCGTGTTAGGAAAGGTTCCTAACCATCACTGCATGGGATTCTCTCGCGGCCGATCTGTCAATGCCTCTCGCGGACCCAAATATCTTTTTCCGTACATGAGTTCGCCTGATTCCGGACACCTCGGGCATGAAACACGGCAACGGGGCGCGCTCGGGGCCCGGCTGGCAGGGCCGTCAGAGCCGGACCCCGGCGGCCGGCTCGTCGGCAGCCGGTCCGCCGACCGGGCCGCGGGCGGTCGATGAACCGCCGGACCGTCGGACGGGCGGCCGCGGCCCGACGGACCATGGGCCGGACAGGTCACCGACCCGGGCGCCGGGCCACCGGGAATGCCTGGCGCACTGTGATCGTTGACCATGAGAACCCCAACCGACGACGTAAGGATCGACCGCTCGTGATCAAGGTCCCCTCCATCACCCTCAACAACGGCGTCGAGATGCCGCAGCTCGGATTCGGCGTCTGGCAGGTGCCGGACGACGAGGCCGCGAAGGCGGTCGCGACAGCTATCGAGTCCGGGTACCGGAGCATCGACACCGCCGCGATCTACGAGAACGAGAAGGGCACCGGCCGGGCCGTGGCGGCCTCCGGTGTCGCCCGCGAGGAACTGTTCATCACGACGAAGCTGTGGAACGCCGAGCAGGGGTACGACTCCACCCTGCGCGCGTTCGACGCCTCGCTCGACAAGCTGGGTACGGACTATGTCGACCTGTACCTGATCCACTGGCCGCTGCCGGCGAAGGACGCGTACGTCGACACGTACAAGGCGTTCGAGAAGATCTGCTCCGAGGGCCGCGCGAAGGCCATCGGGGTCTCGAACTTCCTCCCGGAGCACCTGGAGCGCCTGCTCGGCGAGACGTCCGTGGTACCGGCCGTCAACCAGATCGAGCTCCACCCGCAGCTCCAGCAGGCGCAGTCGCGCGCCGTCCACGCCGCTCACGGCATCGCGACCGAGGCGTGGTCCCCGCTGGGGCAGGGCAGGGGCCTCCTGGAGGTGCCGACGATCGTCGCGATCGCTCAGAAGCACGGCCGCACGCCCGCCCAGGTGGTGCTCCGCTGGCACATCCAGACGGGCAACGTGGTGATCCCGAAGTCCGTGACGCCGTCGCGGATCGTCGAGAACATCGACGTGTTCGGCTTCGAGCTGGACGCCGACGACCTCGCCGCGATCGCCGCACTGGACGAGGGCAAGCGCCTCGGCCCGGATCCGGCCGATTTCCACGTCGGCGCCTGAGCGTTTTCGCCGCGCCACTGACCGCGCGGGCCGCCGGGAGCACGGTCCGGACGGCCACACGGGCCGTCGCCCGACCGGGCGACGGCCCGCCCCTGGAGACACGCGGCGCCACAGGGGCATCCGCGTACCGGTGCGGCGGGGGTCGACAAAGCGGACCGATGACCGCGCCGCCCGGACTTCACCCCTCCGCGGCGAGAACGCCGGGAGGGGGGTCGGCATCCGCCGGTCCGTGCCGTGCGCGCGACCGGTCGGGGCCTGACGGCCGGGACGTGGGCGGCGTCTGCCGCGCCGGCACCACGTTCGGCCGCCCCGGCCACGACCCCCTCCCGGGGCCGCGGCCGAGTGCCACGAGCCGAAGGCCGCACGCGGCGCGGCCGCTGCGGTCGGCTGGCAGTGCCTCACCGTCCGGCTTTAGTATGGCGAGGCAGGTGGATGTAGTAGTCAGGCGTTTTCAGGTGTGGGCATCCGGGACCGGGACAACGACCCCGGATGCCCTGACTGGAACCCCGGCCCGATTCCGGCGGGCCGGGGTTCTACGTCGGACCCGCGACCATCATCGCGCCGGGTCCGCGACCGTCACCACTCCTCGCCGTACCCGTAGTCGTCGTAGTCGTCGTAGCCGCCGTCGTAGCCGCCGTCGTAGCCGCCGTGACCGCCGTGGTGGCGCTCGATCACACGGAAGCTGCCGACCACGCCGTTCTCGACGCGCACGCCGCCCTCGACGCGGCCCGGGCGGACGCCGTCGCTGGAGCTCCACGGCCCGACGGTGGCGATGGGGGCGCCGTTGTCGCAGGTGACGCCCCGGAAGACCTCGACGGTCCGGCGGCTCTCGTTGCGGATGTTGAGGCTCTTGGACCCGAGCCCGCTGATCACGGTCACGCAGCCACCGCGCTCGTCGGAGTAGGTGCGCTCGTTGATGTGGATGCGCCCCTCGTGGTGGTGGTGCCGGTGGTGGCGCTTCTTCTCGTGGCCGCCGCCGTAGCCCCTGCCCTCGTTACCCCTGCCCTCGTTGCCCTTGCCTTCATTGCCCTTGCCCGAGTCGCCGCCCTCGGGAACCGAAACGGGAGCGGCCTGCTGAACGACCGGGGCTCCCTGGACCTGCCCGAAGGTGGCGGCCGAGGCGTACGTGATACCTGTGGCGGCCATGGCCGCGGCAGCCGCGGCAGCTGCCGTGACCATCGTGGAACGAGTAACCATGTCGCTTCTCCTTCCGCAGAGAGGCCGGCTGAGCAGTCGACCCGGAATGAAAGTACTTACGGTTTGTCACACTTGTCATACCGGACACGTCGAAGGGCGATGCCGGCACTCCGATCGGGGTACACGAGATGGGCCATATGCCATTTCCGCACCGGCCGAATTCGAACCAACCTTCCTGATAGAACGGATAATTGATGTGCAGTTAAGGGCTGTCCCGTAATCCGTGGCGGACCAGAGCGCGGCGTCGGATGTGGTGCATCGCAAGGCGGAGGGGCGTCCGCATACTGGATGTATGCGGACGTTCCGACAACGCGGCGAGGTGCCGCAGCTGTCGTCGCGCGCCCGCCAGGGATGACGGGACAGCCCTTAGCCTGTACAGGGGACTTTCTGATACCTGCTCACCCCTGCGGCAGCGTGTCTTTTGTTGACACGGTGCGGACCGTGCGGCCATTCGAGGAACAGCCCCTCTGTCGCAGGGAGGAATACCCTTCGCGCGGGCTTTTTCGAGCATCGGAAACCGGCGTTCCCGGCCGGCATTCCCCTCCCGGCACCCCCTTTCTCCATTCCGGCCGCAGCCGGCGCGGCCGCTCGCAGCGCGCCGGGCCGGGAGGCGCGGCCTCATCGACCACCCCTCCCGGCCCGTCGTGCCCGGCAGTGCTCAGCCTCTACCGGGCGGGGCCGCCCCGCCGGCCCAGATGCACCGTGCGCGCCATGAGCAGGAAGACGTCGGGGCGACGGCGCAGTCCGGCCGGGTCCTCGGGGTCGAGCAGCCGGTCGAGCACCGCGATGTCCTCGGCCTCGAGGACGTCTTCGAGCATCTCGCGGCGCCGGGTGAACTCCGCGACGACATGGTCGCGCGCCGGTTCGGGCAGCGGCGCCGGGAGGTCGAGCAGGAAGCTGCGGGTGCCGTGCGGGCGCAGTCCCGCCGCGTCGAGCAGAGCGCTCCAGTCCTCGGTCTCGCGCCTGGAGCCGGGCAGGGAGGCCCGCATCGACTCGAACCAGTTCGCCGTGGCCGCTTCGATCCTGGCCTCCAGCCCGGGCCGCCCCATGCCCGTGTCGCGCGGCAGGTGACGGGCCGCCAGCCCGCCCTCGACCAGGGCGACGGTGCCGCCGGGGCGCAGCAGCGCGGCGAACCCGGCGAGGACGGCGCCCTGGTCGCCCATGTGGTGCAGGGAGTTGCCCGCCCAGATCAGGTCCGCCTCCCCCAGTCGGTCGAGGTCGTCGGGAAGGCCGGCCCGGCACGTGCCGACGCGGTCGCCGAGGCCGAGCCGTTCGGCACGGTCCCGGGCGCGGTCCAGAAGGGCCTCGGTGCCGTCGACGGCGACGACCTCCGCCTCGGGGAACACCTCGGCCAGCAGGCAGGTGATAACGCCGGGCCCGCTGCCGATGTCCAGGATCCGGCGCGTTTCCGCGGCCGTGGGCAGTCCGGCGATCCAGCGGGCCGCCGCCTCGTACTGCGGGCGGCACAGTTCGCCCTCCCGCTCCAGGATCGGGGCCATGGCGTCCCAGTCGAAGTCGGCGTCACCGTGATGACGGCCCGGGGCCACGCCGTGCCCGTGGCCGTGCGCGGCGTGGGTGGCGTCGTGGCGATGACCGTGTCCGTTGTGTTGGCTCATGGGGACAGCGTCGCCACACTTCTGCCCGCTCGGCAAGCTTCCTTGCCGCTTCGGCAAAGCGTCGTTCCGGTGCTCCCGGGCCCGTGCCGTACGTTCCATCGCCGGCACCGGAAGCCTTACGAAGGCGGCCGCGGCCCTCGGGCTTGCCCAGCCCGCGCCGAGCACGCAGTTGCGACGGATCGGGAAGGCGCCCGGCGGTCCGCTCTTCGAGCGGAACCACACCGGCGCCCGGCCCGCACCCCTCGGTGAGCTGGTGCTCGAACGGGCCCGGTTGGTGCTGCCCGCGGTCAGTGAACTCCAGCAGGAGGCGGTGCGGTTCGCCAACGCCTGCGGCCCGATGGAGCGCTTCCGGCTCGGCGGCACGCACGGCCCGTTGCTGGGCGGCCTCGTCGATCGTCTGGTCACCGCCCACCCGAACGCCCCGGTGTCGACGTGCACCTCGTGGTCGGAGGCCGAGGTCGCCTCCCAACTGGCCGACGGGCGCCTGCACTTCGCGCTCATCGGGGTCTGCGGCGAGAGCCCGCCGCCCGCGAGCGACCGCTTGACCTGGCAGGTGATCGGGGTCGACCCGGTCTTCGTGACCCGCACGCTCGCGGGCGCCCCGCTGAGCCGGCGCCATCTGCTGGGCCGGCACCCGCGTTCCGCGGCGGCCGTGTCGGCGGCCGGCGCGGTGAGCGGGCACACGGTGTCGGCGTACGCGGACGCGGTGGGACGCAGCGAGAGCTACTCGGGGTGGCCGGCCACGCATCCGGGGTTCGGCGCAGCGGGATGACCACCCCCGCCCTCGTGTCCCGGGCCCCGCGACCGTGTCCGGCCCCGGCTGCCGTGCCCGGCCCCCGGGACACGAGGGTCCCGGGCCCCACCCCGGGCGGCTACCGCACGCCGTGCCCGCCCGCGATCGCCGCCACCCGTGCGGCGAGGTTCAGATCGTGCTCGGTGACCACGCCCCCGGCGTCGTGGGTGTTCACGGACAGGGTGACGGTGTTGTATCCGAGGGTCAGATCTGAGTGGTGGTTCAGCTCGTCCTGGATCTGTGCCACGTGCACGGTCAGCCCGAGGGCCGCGAAGTGCGTACGCAGGCGGTAGGTGCAGGTGATCCGGTCACCCTCCAGCGACCAGCCGGGCAGGTCGCCCAGCCGTTCCTCGATCTCCTGGCGCGACAGTGGTTCGGCGGGCATGCTGCGACTCCCTCACGAGCGGTCGGTTCCGGTCGGCGGTGCCGGTGACGTTACGGTCTGGGTATGACAACTGTCGCGTCTGACACGGGGGTAGGGCCGCTGCTGCGCCGTTGGCGGGAGCAGCGGCGGATCAGCCAGCTGGAGCTGGCGCTCCGTGCCGACTCCTCCTCCCGTCACATCTCCTTCATCGAGACGGGCCGCTCCCGGCCCAGTGAGGAGATGGTCCTGCGTCTGGCGGAACACCTCGACGTCCCGGTCAGGGAACGCAACGCCCTGCTGGTGATGGCCGGCTACGCGCCGCGGTACGCGCAGACCGCGTTCGACGATCCCGCGCTGGCCCCGGTGCGCGAGGGGATGGAGCGGCTGCTCCAGGGGTACGACCCGTATCCGGCGCTGGTCGTCGACGGCGTGTACGACGTGGTGGCGGCCAACCGGGGGGTCGAGATGCTGCTGGAGGGGGTGGCCGGGCATCTGCTGGTGCCCCCGTTGAACGCGATGCGGCTCACGCTCCACCCGGAGGGCCTGGCCCCGCGCATCCGCAACCTCCGCGAGTGGCGGGCCGATCTGCTCGCGCAGATGAGGCGCCAGATCGCCCTGGCCCGGTCGGCGGAGCTGCGCGAACTGTACGAGGAGGTCGCCGGCTACCCGCCACCGGAGCGTGCGGACGGGCCGGAGGGCCCCGGACCGACCGGGAACGCGGACGCGGCGGCCGGGAGCGCGGACGGGCCGACCGGGTCCGTCGGGAGCGCGGATCGAGCGATCGACGCGGCACGGGCCGCGTCTGCCGCCCCTGCGTTCGCGTTGCCGTTGCGTATCGAGCACGGCGGCCGGGTGCTCTCGTTCATCTCGTCCATCGCGACCTTCAACACGCCGATGGACGTGACGGTGGCCGAGCTGGCCATCGAGACGTTCCTGCCCGCCGACCGGGCGACCGCCGATCTTCTGCGGTCTCTCGCCTCCTGACGGCCGGGCGGGCCGGGACGTGGTGCCCCGGCCGACGCGCGCCGCCCCCTTCCCGGGGGGCCGGATCACCGGTTGCGGGAAGGGGGCGGGCAGGGCCGTCCGGCCCGGTCGGAGCCGCTACACGCGTGCTCCGTTGTCGAACGGATCCCGCTGTGCCGTCCGCTTGCCGGAGCGGCGTCCGGGGGACCGCTTCCGGGCGGGCGGCGGGGCCTTGCTGCTGCGTTCCAGCAGGAGCGCGACCGGCACGGCGGTCATCACCGAGGAGTACGTCCCGACGCAGACCCCGATCAGCAGGGCGAGGGCGAAGTCCGCGAGCGAGTCGCCGCCGAGCACGGCGAGTGCGGTCAGGATGAAGAGGGCGCCCATGCCCGTGTTGACGGTTCTGGGCACGGTCTGGAGCACCGCCCGGTTGGCGATCGTGGTGACGGGCGTGCGACGGGCCTTCGCCCACAGTTCCCGCACCCGGTCGAAGACCACCACGGAGTCGTTGACGGAATACCCGATGACGGTGAGGAGAGCGGCGAGGAAGACGCCGTCGACGGTGCGCCCGAGCCAGGCGAAGGCACCGATCACGATGATGACGTCGTGGACCAGCGCCCCGACCGCTCCCAGGGCGAACGTCCAGCGGAACCGGGCCACCAGGTAGGCCAGTTGGACGAGGACGGCGATGGCGAGCGCGATCAGGGCGTTGCGCCGCAGTTCCTCGCCGAGGCTGGGACCGATCAGCTCGTCGCGGACCTTGGTGGTCTCGCCGCCCTCCTTGGCGAGGGCCGCGCGCAGGGTGTGCTCGCCGTCGTTGTCGAGCTTCCCGGTGCGTACGGAGAGGTCGCCGGAGCCCGCAGTGGTGACCTCGGTGTCGGGGAATCCCGCGTCCGCCAGGAGGGTCCGGGCGCGTTCCACGTCCACGGGCTTGCTCGTCGAGTACTCGACGAGCCGGCCGCCGGTGAACTCGACCCCGAGGTTGACGCCGCGTACGACGATGCCGAGGACCGCGACGACCACCAGCGACGTGGAGATCAGCAGCCAGCGACGCGGGGAGCGCATCAGCTGGGGGTCGCGACGGGTCAGCCAGGTGCGCACCCGGCCGGGGCTGGCGATGCCGTTGAGTCCGCGCCGGGAGGTGACGAAGCGGGACCCCGCGGCGATGTCGGTGAGCGCGCGGGCGATGACGAGCGCGGAGAACATCGAGGCGATCACGCCGATGGCGAGGGTGACGCCGAAGCCCTTCACCGGCCCGGAGCCGAGGAAGAAGAGCAGCCCCGCCGCGATCAGCGTGGTGATGTTCGAGTCCGCGACGGCGCTCCACGCGCCGCGGAACCCGGCGGTCAGCGAGGTGCGGAGCGAGCGGTTCGGATGTTGTTCGTGCTCCTCTCTGGCGCGTTCGAAGACGAGCACGTTGGCGTCGACCGCCATGCCGATGGCCAGCACGAACCCCGCGAGGCCGGGAAGGGTGAGCGTGACACCGAGGGCGACCAGGGCGGCGTAGGAGATCAGACCGTACGCGGCGAGCGCGACGGCGGCGAGCGCGCCGAAGAGCCGGTAGACGATGGTGATGAAGAGCGCGGTGGCCGCGGCACCGATGACGGCGGCGCGTGCGCTGGCGTCGATGGCGGCGGCACCGAGCGTCGGGCCGACGGTGCGCTGTTCGACGATCTCGACGGGGAGCGGCAGGGCGCCGCCTTCGATCAGCAGGGCCAGTTCACGGGCCTCCTCGTCGCTGAACGAACCCGTGATCTGGGTGGAACCGGACGGCAGACCGACGCCGCAGGCGACCGACGGGGACACCTGGGGCGAGGAGATGATCTGCTGGTCGAGGACGATGGCGACGCGGCGGCGGTCGTCCTGGACGGGGTTGCACGCGGCTTCGCCGGTCAGCCGGGTCCAGTCCCGTCCCGCCTCCTTGTGGAAGTCGAGCGAGACGGTCCAGCCGGCGCCCTGCTGGGCGTCGAACGAGGCGGTGGCCGCCTTGACGCCCGCGCCGGACAGCCGGGCCGGGCCCAGGTCGAGGAGACGGCCCTGTTCGTCGGGGAGCGTCAGCCCGCCGTCCGCCCTCTTGCCGCCCGGCTTCCCGTCCTCGTCCTTCTTCTCGCCGTCGCCCTTCGTCCGGTCGGCCTTCCGGCCGTCCTCGGCCTTCTTGTCCGCTGTGGCCTTCTCCGCGGTGTCCCCGGCCTCGTTCCCGGTGTCCGCCTTGTCGTCGGACTCGCCCTCGGACTTGCCGTCCCCGGTCCCGCCGGCCTTCGTGCCGGACGTTCCCGCGTCGGCCTCGGTGCCGGGGCCCTGGACGGCGTGGAAGCTGAGCTGAGCGGTCTTGCCGATGACCTCGGCGGCCTTGCGCGGGTCCTGGACGTCCGGCAGTTCGACGATGATCCGGTCCTCGCCGGAACGGGTCAGGGTCGGCTCGGCGACACCCAGCGAGTCGATGCGCTGGCGGAGCACCTCCAGGGTGCGGTCGGTGCTCTCCCGGTCCGCCTTCGCGGTGTCCGAGTCCTTGGCCTGGAGCACCATTCTGGTGCCGCCCTGAAGGTCGAGGCCGAGTCTGGGTGACTTGTTCAGCGTGATGAACACGGAGACGAGCAGCACGGCGGCAGCCAGCACCGCTCGCACCGTGGTGGCGCGAGTCATGGGTTTCCTCCGAGGGGGCGCCGTGCGCCCTCGGCTCGGCGAGAACGGGACGGCGGTTAGTGGGACGGGGCCACGGGTGGCCGGGCGGGGGTCGAAACCCGTACCGGAGCGGGTGGCCGGTGGACGGCCGTCCTCGGAGGCCCGCGTACGCCGGGAAGCGCGACGCGGAAACGGTCGATGGTGCGCGAGAGTGCGGCGGGCACCGGACGCGGCTGGAGGTGCGGGGTACGGATGCCTGGTGCGCCGGGCAGCAGGACGTCGGAGTCGGACGGCGGGAGCTGCTGCGGGGCGCGGTTGTGCTCGGCACCGGCCCGGGGCCCGGGCCCGGGTCCGGGTCCGGTGGTGGGCGCGGGCCGGTGGCCGTCGGTGGCTGTGACCGTGCGGGCGCGGCGGGAGTCGTGGACGGTGACCGTGCGGGCGGTCCGGTCGGTGTGCGGGATCGGTTGACGGGCTTCGGGCGCCCGCGCGGCGGGAGGCGGCGCACCGGCGAACGGTCCCCCCGCGTACAGGGCTCCGGCCGCCGCGGGCGCGCCGCCCACGACGGTGAGCACGGCGAACAGCAGGGACGTGAGGAGTCGACGGCCCGCCCGCACGTGGCCGCGGTGTGCCGGGGTGTCCGGCCGGGCCCCCGGGGGCGCGTTCCCCGGGGGCGGCCCCGGGAGGGGGGTCACCTGTGTCGGCCCGACAGCGCGGGCGCCGTGGCCGCCCGGCGGAGCACCGAGTTGAGGATCAGTCCGGCGCCGCGCACGACGGTGGTGGCCGGGTCGTCGACGAGACGCACCGGAGCGCCGAGCCGGACCGCTATCCGGTTGGTGACGTCGAGGCGTGCGGCACCGCCGCCCGCGAGCAGCGGGCCCTTGCGCAGGGCGCCCAGGACGGCGCCATGCCGGTCCTGCTGCCACATGTCCAGGACCATGTCGAGGACGGTGCGGACGACGGCGGTGGGCGGCTCCCCGGGGCCGAGGTCGCTGAGTCCCGTCTCGGCCTGGCGGGCGTCGCGGATCCGTCCGCCGACCAGGAGCGTCGCCTCCGTCAGTTCGGCGCCGATGTCGACGACGAGCAGCGGGCCGCCATCCTGCGGCGCGGCACACGCAGCGGCGGCCCTCGCGCTGTCCAGGGCGATGACCCGGGTCGGCCCCAGGGAGGCGGCCGCCTCCCTCGCGGCGGCACGGTGCTCGGCACCGGCGAGAACGGGATGGCTGAGCACGATCACGGTGCCGCTGCGGTCCGGCCCCAGGGCCGTGTCGGCGATGCGGCCGAGCATCCGCCCGCAGGACACCGGGTCGACGATGCGTCCCCGGCGCACCGGGCGCCCGTGCCCCGGCCCGTCGGCGGCTCCGGCGCAGGCGGCGTCGGCGACGACGCCGTGCCCGGGCATCCAGGCACGGGTGCCGGAGCTGCCGAGATCGAGGGCGAGGCCGCGGGTGACGCCCCGAAATTCCCGGTGGAAGGACCGGTCGATCCGCGGTCCGTCGTGCAGCGAACGCATCGTCCCTCCCCCGGGTCTGCCGGAGCAGCCGTAGCACCCACCCACGCACCCGCTGACAGCAAGGCGTGGCCGAGCCCTCACTATGCAATAGGGAGGCAAAGAAAGCCACTCTCGGGCAAAATCGAAGGGCTCGGGCGCCGCCGCCCGCTTCCCGGCCGCGCGGCGGGTCAGACCTCCGACGGCAGGAAGTCGGCTATCAGCGCGGCGAACTCGTCCGGCCCGGCGATCCGGACCCCGAGGTCCTCGGCCTTGGCGCGCTTGGATCCCGCCTTCTCGCCGGCGACCAGGAGCGTGGTGCGCTTGGAGACGCTGGACGACGACTTCCCGCCCGCCCGCTCGATCAGTTCGTTCATCTGGTTGCGGGAGAGCTTCTCCAGCACACCGGTCATCGCGCCGGTGACCACCACGGTCATGCCGTGCAACGGCAGTCCGGCGGCCCCGTCCGCGTTCCCCTCCCCGTCCTCGGACGCGGCCTGCGCGAGCTCCTCACCCGGCTCGGGCGGCGGCGTCGCGCCCGGCTCCGTCATGTTGACCCCTGCGGCCACCAGCTTCTCGATCAGCGGAGTCAGCTCCGCCAGCTCGGCGACGACGGCCGCGGCCTTCTCCTTGCCGATGCCGTCGACCCGCTGGAGCTCTTCGGCGTCGGCCGCCCTGATCCGGTCCATGTCCGCGAAGTAGCGGGCGATCCGCCGTGACATGGAGCGTCCGGTGCCGCGCACGCCCAGCGCGCAGAACACCCGGGAGAGCGGCTGCGTCCGCGCCGTGTCGATGGCGGCGAGGAGGTTGTCCGTGCTGGTCTCGCCCATCCGCTCCAGGCCGAGCAGTTGCTCCCGTCCGAGCGTGAAGAGGTCCGCGAAGTCGGTCACCAGACCGGCGTCGACGAGCTGGACGACCCGGGTCGCGCCGAGCCCCTCGATGTCGAGCTGGTCGCGGCCGGCCGCGTAGGAGATGGAGGCGACGAGGCGGCAGTCACGGCCCCTGACGCACCGCCAGCGCTGTTCGCTGGTGTCGATCTCGGATCCGCACTGCGGGCACGCCTCGGGGAAGACCACGGGCTGCTCGTCGCCGGTCCGCAGGTGGGCGACGGGTGCCTCGATCCGGGGGATGATGTCGCCCGCCTTGTAGACCATGACCCGGTCGCCCAGGCGCAGGTCGCGGCGGGTGATGTCGGCAGGGTTGTGCAGGGTGGCGTAACTGACCGTCGACCCGTCGATCTCGACGGGTTCCAGCACGGCGCGGGGCGCGATGATGCCGGTCCTGCCCACGTTCCATTCGACGCCGAGGAGCCGGGTGACCTTCTCGACGGCCGGGAGCTTGTACGCGATGGCCCAGCGCGGCGCCCGGCTCCCGGAACCGGCGTCGCGCTGGTCGGCCGCGAGATCGGCCTTGATCACGATGCCGTCGATTCCGAACGGCAACGCGGCACGCAGTCCCGCGACCTCCTCGACACGGGCCTGCACGTCCTCGACGGTGGTGACGGTGCGCGGAGCCACGTCCGTGGCCGCCGCGGTGTGGACGCCGAGCGTGGCGACGTACGCCAGGACCTCGCTGTGCGGGAGATCGGCGAGCGTCTCGGTCAGTGCTCCGGACTCGGCCAGGGGCAGGGCCCCGTAGGCGAAGAACGTCATCTCCACCGTGTACGCCCGGTCCTTGGCGCGCAGGGTGCCCGCCGCGCCGTTCCTCGGGTTGGCGAAGGGGGTGCCGCCGTGCTCGGTGCGCACGGCGTTGGCCTGCTCGAACTGTTCGTTCGTCATCAGGATCTCGCCGCGCAGCTCGATCGTGACCGGCTCGGCCAGCTGTCCGGGAAGTCCGGCCACGGTGCCGATCGCGTGCGACACGTCCTCGCCGGCGGTCCCGTCGCCCCGGGTGATCAGCTGGTCCAGGCGGCCTTCCCGGTAGCGGGCGGCGACGGCCAGTCCGTCGAGTTTCGGCTCCACGCTCCATGCGGCGACGGGCCTGCCTATCCGGCGCTCCAGCGACGCCGTCCACGCCGCGAACTGTTCGGCCGAGAAGACGTTGTCCAGGGACAGCATCGGCACCGTGTGCGGCACGTCCCCGCTCACGGCCCCGCCGGCCACCTTGCCGGTCGGTGACGCGTCCAGCACCTCCTGCGGGTGCTCCTGCTCGTATGCGGCGATCCCCCGGACCAGCCGGTCGTACGCGTCGTCGTCGAGCGCGCTCTCGCCCGTGGCGTAGTAGGCCGCCGCGGCCTGCGACGCTTCTTCGACCGCGGCGGCGTAGGCGGCGGCATCGGCGAGCACAACAGCTGAGTTCGTCATGGCCCCCATCCTGCCGTCCACCACTGACAATCCCCCCCGGCAGGGAGAACGCCCGGTCAGCCGACCGTCGGAACCGTTCCGTCCGCCTCGCCCGAAAGCTCCGCCCCACCGGAACGCCCCGCCCCGTCGGCGCCGTCCGCCGCGTACCGTACGACCGTCGCCGGCGTACGCGTCGCCGACGTCCGCCGCCCCGCGCACTCCCCCAGCCAGCCCCGCAGCACCCGGTGCACCCGCTCGGCCCCCACCAGCTCGGTGCCGTCGGCCACCGGGGACGACAGGTCCGTCGGCCACAGCAGGAACGGCCGGGACTGCGCGCCGCCGAGGCCCCCGTGCGAGCCGATCTGTTCCTCGAAGGCGTGCACGGTGCCCGTGGCCGGGTCGTGCATCGAGTTCACCATGACGTCGGCGACGTGCGGGAAGGTGTCGGTGCGGCGGATCGCGGCCGCCGCACCGGGGCCGAACGGGGCCAGCGGCCCCTCCCCGTCGCGCAGCTCCCGCACCGGGATCTCGGTGCCTCCGCGGCTCAGCACCACCGATCCGTGGCGCTCGCTGCGGACCAGCAGGAAGCCGATGCCCGGATGGTTGGCGAGGGTGCCGAGCAGCGCCGGACGGCTCCGGTCGAGCTGTTCGCGCGAGGCACGCCCCTCGATGTCGGGGAAGGAGATCAGCCCGAGGTTGCCGGAGGCGAGGACGACCGGGTCGGACGGCTCGGTGCGGTGCTCCGCCCCGGTCTCCTCGACCGGGCGCCGGTGCAGGGCGATCCGCACCGCGTCGCGCGCCTCCGAGCCGCTGCGGGTGCGCTGCGCCCGGCGGGACACGGGCAGGCCGCAGCCCGCCCGCACCAGGTCCTTCAGCGTCAGCCCGTACGCTCCCGCGAAGGTCTCTCCCGGGCTCTGGCCGTGGTCGGAGAGGAGCACGATCCGGTACCGGCGCGGGGTGTGCTCGGCGACCTTCGCGATCAGCGCGAGACAACGGTCCAGCCTCCCGAGCAGCTTCTCCGCGTCGCGGCTGTGCGGTCCGGAGTGGTGCGCCACCTCGTCGTACGCGACGAGGTCGGCGTAGACGGCGGTGCGTCCGGCGAACATGTCCCCGATGACGGCGGCGACCACCACGTCCCGTTCGACGACGGTGGCGAAGGCCCGGATGAACGGGTAGAGCCCGCCGCGCTTGATCCGAGGGGTGTCCCTCCGGATGCGGGCCCGGGTCGACTCGCCGATCTCGCGGCAGACCTCCGCGGCGAACGACAACGCCGTGCGCACGGCGTTGGCCGGGTCGGAGAAATAGGCGAAGTACCCGGCCCGGGAACGGCGGCCCTTGCCGCGCCTGGCCGCCATGGACAGGACGAGCGCCAGTTGGCCGGCGCCGCCGCTGAAGAGGTTGCCGCGGCTGGCGCCGTCGACGGTGAGCAGCCCTCCGTCACGGGTGCGGGCGACGGCCCTGCGCTGGAGTTCGAGGGCGCTCGCGGGCCGGCTGGAGACCATGACGTCGCCGGTCTCCTTCTCGTACCAGCGGAAGGCGGGGACGTCGTGGTTGCTGCCGTGCAGGATGCCGAGCTGGCTGGCTCCGGTCTGGCTGGACCAGTCGGTGCGCCAGGGGGTGAGCCGGTGGCTCCCGCCGTCCGTGAGCCACCGCGCGACGGTCGGCATCAGACCGGTGTCCGCCGCCCTGGCGAGGATGTCGTGGCCGACGCCGTCGAGCTGGATGAACACGATGCCCGGCGGCCCGCAGCGGCCGTGGTCGTGCCCGCTGCGGCGGCGTCGGCGGTCGGCGAGCCGGGACAGGCGCCGCCGGTAGGCGTTGTCGTCGCGGACGGCGAGCGCCGTGGACGTGGCCGAGGCGACGGCGGACATCGCGGCCGCGACGACGACCGCGGTCTGCGGGTCGGCGGCGCCGCGCCCGTCCGGTATGAGCCGCAGGGCGACCAGCAGCAGCGAACCGTTCAGGAAGAAGACGAGCAGTCCGAGGACGAGCGCGGGCACGATCAGCAGTGCCCGCACCAGGAGCGGCCAGACGAGTGCGGAGAGCAGGCCGAACGCTCCGGCGCCCCAGGCCGCGGTGAACGCGGTCTTGGTGATGCTGTCGCCGTCGTCCGACTGAAGCCGGAACTCCGGCAGTACCCCGGCGAGCACCAGCATCGTGAGCGTGGAGACCGCCCACACCACGGCCACTCGCATCAGGGCGTTGCCGGCCGTTCGCCATCGCCCGTCACCCACGCCTCAACCACCTCACGTCCGGGCCCCGCCGCTGCGGACCGTGTCCCCCAGCCTGTCACAGCCCGACGACGAGCCGCGGAAGGGACGGGGCCGGGACGAGGGCAGGGGCTGGGCCGGGACGAGGGCAGGGGCTGGGCCCGAGCGTAGGAAGAAGCGGAGGCGGCAGGGGAGGCGGAGTGCGTCAGCGGCCGTCGTAACCGGCGGTGGGCATGGAGAGTCTGCGGTGCACGCTCGCCTTCGTGCTGGCGTTGTACGGCGGCTCGTCCAGCCCGGCGATCTCCAGGCGCACACCGCGCCGCGCGCACTCCGCGGCGAACTCCGCGACCGATGTGAGGGCGCGTTCCAGCACCCGGTCGTTGGCGGCGACGAACACCTCGACGTCGCCGCTCTCGACATCGCTCCACAGGGCGTGGTGATCGGGGCGCAGCCCGTAGAAGCGGAGCTGGCGGGTGACGACGTACCCCTTGTCCGCGGCCCAGCGCGCGCACATGTCGTGCTGGCTGCGGGTGTCCACGAGGAACGGATCGCTGTCGAGTTCTTCGAGCGGTGTGAGACTGGCGATCGCCGCCACCCGTACGTCCACTGCGACCCCCAAGACCGTTCCCCCGTGCTAAGGGCTGTCCCGTAATCCCCGGCGGGCGCGCGACGACAGCTGCGGCACCTCGCCGCGTTGCCGGAACGTCCGCATACATCCGGTATGCGGACGCCCCTCCGCCTTGCGATGCACCACATCCGACGCCGCGCGCTGGTCCGCCACGGATTACGGGACAGCCCTTAGGCGTACGGGCGACCCTACCCCTCCCTCTCCCCTGCAAAAAGGCGCATGTCGGGACGGGAGGAGCGCGTGACACCGCGCGGAACGGCAGTGCGCCCGCGCGCGCCGGAGCGGACCCGGCGGCGAGGGCGCACACGGGGCGACAGGAAGGGTCGTACGGGTGGCCCGGGTGTACGCCACGGCGCACACGCCCGATGCGGGGCCCACAACCCCGCACCCTGCGCACACACCCGGTGCGGGGCCCTCCCCTGTACCCGGCGCACACGCCCGATGCGGGGCACTCCCCTGTACCCGGCGCACCCTCGCCGTCCGTGGCGCCACCCGGAGGATGCGTCAACGGACGGAGCCCGGGCACCCGATCCGGTCACGGCATTAGGCTCGGTTGCCGGAGCCGAACGAGAAGACCCGGGAACGAGGAGGTGCCGCGTGCCGGTGGAAGTCACCTGGTGGGGCCATGCCACCTGCACGATCGAGGATTCCGGGGTGCGCGTGCTCACCGATCCGCTGTTCGTGAGACGCCTGGCCCATCTGCGTCGGCGTCGCGGCGAGCTGCCCGGCCCGGAGGCCGCGGTCGCCGATGTCGTGCTCGTCTCGCATCTCCACTCCGACCACCTCCATCTGCCGTCGCTGGCCCGGCTCGCGGCGGGCAGCCGACTGGTGGTGCCGGTCGGCGCGCTGCGCACCGTGCCGGGGCTGCGCCGGCTGAGCTCGGCCCGCGCGCTGCGGGTCACCGAGGTGGCCCCCGGCGACGAGCTCCGGTTCGGCGGGACGGACGGGGTGCGCGTCCGCGTGGTTCCTTCGCTGCACGACGGCAGGCGCCTGCCCGTGGGGCCGCACCGCTCCCCCGCGCTCGGCTATGTGGTCGAGGGCGAGGCCCGGACGTACTTCGCGGGCGACACCGGCCTCTTCGACGACATGGCCCGGGTCGTCGGGCCGGTGGACGTGGCACTGCTGCCGGTGGGCGGCTGGGGCCCGTACCTGGGACACGGCCATCTGGACGCGGGGCGGGCGGCGCAGGCGCTGGCCCGGCTGGCGCCCCGGGCCGCCGTACCGGTGCACTACGGCACGTACTGGCCGATCGGGCTGGACGGCGTCCGGCCGCACGAGTTCCACTCGCCGGGCGACGAGTTCGTCCGCAAGGCGGCGGTGCTGGCACCGGAGGTGGCCACGCACCGGCTCTCCCACGGCGAGCGGATGCGGCCGGGGGCCGCCAGGTGATCCAGGAGGTCGTGCGGCAGCTCCCCCCGGAGTCGACGCAGCAGGCGGTGGGCTACCCCTCCCTGTTCCTGCTGGTGACTCTGGGTTCGTTGGTGCCGGTGGTGCCGACGGGCGCGTTGGTCAGCTCGGCGGCGGTGGTGGCACTGCACCAGTCGTCGCCGTTCGCGCTGCTGGTGGTCTTCGCGGTGGCGGCGACGGCGGCCTTCGTCGGCGACAGCTGTCTGTACTGGCTCGGCCGGCGCGGGGTGCGGTCGAGGAACGGTTCGAAGTGGCTCCGGACCATCAGCGGCCAGGCCGCTCCGGAACGGCTGGAGCAGGCACGGCGGAAGCTGGACGAGCACGGGGCGATGGTGCTCGTGCTGTCGCGGCTGATACCGGCGGGGCGGATTCCCGTGATGCTGGCCTGCCTGCTGAGCCGGATGCCGTTGCACCGGTTCGCGCGCGGGGACGTGCCGGCCTGTCTGGCGTGGGCCGCGACGTACCAGCTGATCGGTGTGCTGGGCGGCTCGCTGTTCCCCGAACCGTGGCAGGGAGTGGTCGCGGCGGTGGGTCTGACGCTGCTGGTCAGCGGTGGCCCTGCGGCGTGGCGCCGGATACGGGCCCGGTCCGGCCACTGAACAGGGTCCCGGTCCGGTCGCTGCACGGGCGCTGACCGCAGCCCGGTTCGGGCACCGGACAGAACCGGTCCGGGCTCGGGACACTGCCGGTCCGGGCTCGGGAAGGAGCCGGTCGGACAGTGACGCCGTTGAACGAGTGCGGGGGCGCCGTCCGGTTCCGTCAGCGAAGATCCGCGAGGGCGGCTTCGAGGCGCCCGAGGGCCCTGGCCACATGCGGCAGTTCCAGGGGCCGTTCGGCGGCGAGGGACTCCAGCTGCTGTTCGGGGGTCGTGCCGACCAGCGCCCCGGTGCCCAGTCGTACGCGCAGGGCCGCCAGATCGTCGCCGAACCGGTGGCCGCCGGGCGTCGGTGTCCCGAGACGCTCCGTCAGGTACTCCTCCAGCTCCAGGGAATCCGTCACCCCCCGGTCGGCCAGCCCGGACCTGAGCGGGCCCAGATCGGCGTAGAGGTGGCGTCCCGCCTGCGGGGGCCTGGCGAGCGCGCCCGATGCGAGGACCGCGCGATGGGCCGCCCCCGCGACCCGCGCATGCAGCGCCGCGGACCTGCGTATCCGGTCGGCGACGGCGTCCGGCCCCGGCAGCGCGTGGGCGGCGGCAGCGGCTACGGGGACGGCGACGAGCGCGCCCAGCGCGGTGAGAACGTCGAGCGTACGGGCATGGTGCACCGCCCCCCGCCCGGTGTCCGGGAACCGGGCGATCGCGACCGGCCAGGCCGAAGGGGTCAGCGCCCCGGCGAGATCGCAGAGGACCGTGACGTCGTCCGGGCACATCTCCGCCGGACTGAGCAGGACCGTGTCGTGCGGCCGGTGCAGGGTGTCGCGCCAGGTCTCGTCGCTGACGATGTGCAGCCCTTCGGCGACCGCCGCCTCGCACGCCTCGCGCACGAGTTCCGGCGGGGCCACGGTCGCGGTCGGATCGTCGACGACGGAGATCAGCAGCAACCGTGGCCTGCCGCCCTCCGCGCGCACCCTGCGGATGGTCTCCAGCAGCGCGTACGGATCGGGCACGCCGCCGCACTCGGCCGGAGTCGGCACCTGGTAGGCGGGGCTGTCCAGCAACCGGGCCTGCGGGATCCAGGTGGCGGCGCAGGGACGCGGCAGCAGGACGTCGCCGCCGTGCGCGGCGATCAGCGCGAGCAGCAGCGGCGAGGCGCCCGGCGCGGCGGCGACGTGCTCCGGGCCACCGTGCAGACCGCGTCGGGCCCAGTAGGCGGTGGCGGCGCGGCGCAGGACATCGCCCCCACCGGTCTGTTCGGGCGCGCCGCGGCCGGCCGCTGCGGCGAGCACCTCGGCCAGTTCGGGCAGCACGGGCAGTCCGGGGTCGGGGGCGGGCGGCCCGTAGCGGACGGGACCGTGGTCCTCCCGGACGCAGCGGGTATCCCCGCCGCGCTCCGCCGGTCCGCTCCGGTGGTCCCTCCCCGTACGCTCCACGTCGTCGGTGCGCTCCGCCTCCTCGGTGCACTCCGCTTCGTCGATGTGCTTCTCGTTCTCGGTGCGCTCCGTGTGCCGCATGTCCTCGGTGTGCTCGGTGTGCTCGGTGTGCTCGGTCCGCTCCCGCGCCATCCGGGCCTCCTTCGCCGCCGCCCCGTCGCCGTGCCCGCTGTATGTCACGCCCAGGGCCTTTATACGAGGGTTCGCCGGGGCCCGCCCGCCCAGCGGGGCCCGGCGGCCAAAAGCCGAGGTCCCGGCGCGGTCCGGCCGGGCCCGGGGCCCGGACGGCGGTCAGCCTGCGAAGGGTGTCCCCGGCATGCCCTGCCCAGCGTCCGGCAGCACCAGCAGCGAGCCGGACAGCGGATGCGGGGCGTCCAGTCCGACGCGCGCCGAGGAGATGTAGAGGTCGCGCAGGTCCGTACCGCCGAAGGCACAGGCGGTCGGACGCCTCACGGGCAGCTCGACGATCCGGTCCAGCGAACCGTCGGGCGTGTAGCGGCGCACCGCCGCGCCGTCCCACAGAGCGACCCAGACGGCGCCGTCCGCGTCGACGGTCAGCCCGTCGGGGAAGCCCGCGCCCTCCTCGATCGTGGCGAACGGACGCCGGTTCACGGCGTTCTCGCCGTCGAAGTCGAAGACGTCGATCCGGCGGGTGGGCGTGTCGACGTAGTACATCAGCCGCTCGTCCGGGCTCCAGCCGATGCCGTTGCTGCACGCCACCACGGGCAGTACCGGGGTGACCCCGCCATCGGGCGCGACACGGGCGAGGCTGCCGCCGATCTCGGTCTCGTCGTAGCGCATGGTGCCCGCCCACAGCGCCCCGTCGGGCGCGACCGCCGCGTCGTTGCCCCGACGCCCGGGCTCGGGGTCGTGGACCAGCCAACGGAACGCGCCGTCCGGGTCGTACAGACCGATGCCGTCGCGCAGGTTGACGACGAGCCCCCCGCCCGCGCGCGGTTTGGCCGCGCCGACGTGCTGTTCGGTGGTCCGCACCGTGCGGTGGCCGGTCACCGGGTCGTAGGTGTGCACGCGGGCGGCGAGGATGTCGACCCAGATCAGCCGGCCGGCGGCCGGGTCCCAGGTCGGACCCTCGCCCAGCTCGGCGTTCTCGGATACGGCCACGTCCAGGCGCGCGGAACTCATGTCTGCCCCTTGTGGAGTCTGCCCCTTGCGGGGTCCGACCGCGCCGCAGTCCCGAGGCGTCCGGGACCAGAACTCGTCGGCCCCGCGCCCGGTCCGGCGGATCGCGGCTGCGGTCACGGAGAGTCCGGCCACGGGCCGGAATCAGGAACACAGGGTAAGGGTCGCGGCCCGCGCCCCGCACACGTGGCGCCGTCGGCGGACACCCGAACGGCACACATGCCGGGCCGTGCGGGCGGACGGCGGAACGTGTCGCACACGGCCCGGTGGTTCCGCGCGGTCGGGCGAGGTGTCACACGGCCGATCGGGGTATCCGCAGTTCCATGCACTCACCGCGTACGCCGTTCGGCGTTCCTCCGTCCGTCGCACCGCGTGCCTGGCTCCGCCGCGGCGATCTCGCCGTGTTCAGGAGCCTGGCGCACCGGACCTGGCCGGGTGCCGAACCGGTACTGCCCCGGCTGAGCCGCTGCGCCGACCACGGACTCCTCTGGTTCGGTGTCGCGGCAGGCCTGGCCGCACTGGGCGGCGGTGCCCGGGCGCGGCGGGCCGCGCTGCGCGGGGTCGCCTCGCTGGCCGTGGCGTCCGCCGTGACCAACACGCTCGGCAAGCGGGCCGTGCGCAGGGAGCGTCCGCTGCTGGACGCCGTTCCGGTAGTTCGGCAGCTCAATCGTCAGCCGTTCACCACGTCCTTCCCCTCCGGGCACTCGGCGTCGGCGGCGGCCTTCGCCACGGGCGTGGCCCTGGAATCGCGGGGGTGGGGCGCGGTCGTGGCGCCGCTCGCGCTCTCCGTCGCCGCCTCCCGCGTCTACACCGGGGTCCACTACCCGAGTGATGTGCTGGCCGGTGCGGCGCTCGGGATGGGGGCGGCGCTGGCGCTGCGCGGGGTCGTTCCGACGCGCGCGCGGTTCCCGGCACCGAGCCGCACGCCCGGTCGCGCACCCGCGCTGCCGGCCGGCGGAGGCCTGGTCGTCGTGGTCAACGAGCAGTCAGGAACCGCGGCGACGACGGCATCACTGGTGCGCGCCGCACTGCCCGATGCCGAGGTGGTGGGATGCGCGCCCGACGACCTCCGCGCCGAGCTGGAGAGGGCGGCCGGACGGGGCAGGGCGCTCGGAGTCTGCGGCGGGGACGGCACGGTCAACGCGGCGGCCGCCGTGGCCCGCGCGCACGGGGTGCCGCTGGCGGTGTTCCCCGGGGGGACGCTGAACCACTTCGCCCACGACCTGGGCATCGAGACGGTGGACGATGTCCGCGCCGCCCTGACCACGGGTGACGCGGTACGGGTCGACATCGGCCGCTTCCGCCCGGGGCCGAACGGCCCGGAAGGCCCGAGCGAACCGGCCGCACCGGGCAGGCCCCACGAACCCCATGGGCCGTTCGGGCCGTTCGGGCCGGGCGAACCCGTCGACGCGAACGGATACTTCCTCAACGCCTTCAGCCTCGGCGTCTATCCCGAGCTGGTGCGGACCCGCGAGTACTGGGCTCCCCGGATCGGCGCCTGGCCGGCGGGTCTGCTCGGGGCATGGCGGGCATTGCGCGGTGACCGTCCGCTGGAGGCGGAGGTGGACGGGCGGCGGCGCCCGTTGTGGCTGCTGTTCGTGGGCAACGGTCTGTTCCAGCGGGTCGGCCCGGCGCCGGGCCGTCGTCACGGTCTCGCGGACGGTCTGCTGGACGTACGGATGGTGCACGCGGGACGCGCCCCCGGCCTGCGCCTGCTCGCGGCGGCCGTCGCCGGGCCGCTCACCCGTTCGCCCGTCCACGCGGCACGGCGGCGCCGGAAAGTACGGGTCTCGGGCCTGGCTCCCGGCACACCCTACGCATACGACGGCGAAGTCGGTTATGCACGGGGCGAGTTGATGATCGACAAGCTGCCGGAATCACTGACGGTGTACTGCCCCGTCCCGAAGCGGTGAGGCATCCGCGACCGGGGCCGTCGAACGGAAGGGCAACCCACGACAGCATCACCCTTTGACCACATGGCGAGACATCCATCTCATAATGCGATCCATGCGCGTACGGTGCCATCACGGGGGCCTCGCCGCCGGCCGCTCTGCGCGCGGCCCGCTCCCGGGCACCGCGCTTCGCGCTTCGCGTCCCAAGGAAGGAACCACGCCATGGAGAAGCGGTCCGCCGTCTACACGCACGGCCACGACGAGTCCGTCCTGCGCTCGCACCGTTGGCGTACGGCCGCGAATTCCGCGGCGTACCTCGTCGGCGAACTCCGCCCCGGCATGACCGTGCTGGACATCGGCTGCGGGCCCGGCACCATCACCGCCGACTCGCCGCGCTGGTCGCTCCCGGCCAGGTGACCGCGGTCGACACCAGTCGGGAGGTCCTGGACCGGGCTGCCGAGGTCGCGGCCGAACGCGGCCTGGACCGGATCGAGTTCGCGACCGCCGATGTGCACGCACCGGCCTTCCCCGACGACTCCTTCGACATCGTCCACGCCCACCAGTCGGCCGTGGCGGGCGGTCACTCCGACGCCGGGGAACTGGCCGCCATCGCCTCGGCCCGGCGGACGTGGGGAGAACGGGACGACGCCTGGTTCATGGTCCCGCACGGCGAGATCCTCTGCCGGGTCTGATATCCGCCAACTACCCTGTCCCGCATGGACATTCTGGGAACCACGCTGCGTATCTGCGTCGACGACCTGGAGGCCGCGGTGGCCTTCTACGAGGACCTCACGGACAGTTCCGCGCTGCGCTTCGAGCGCGGCGGGGTGTCGGTCGCCGCGATCAGCTGCTTTCTGCTGATGAGCGGACCCGAGTCGGAACTGGAGATCCTGCGCAAGGTCACAGCGACGATCGCGGTCAAGGATGTCGACGCGGCCCATGCCTCCCTCACCCGGGTCGGTGCGCGGGTCATCGCGGGTCCGGTGCCCACACCGGTGGGCCGCAACCTGATCGCCGTGCATCCGGACGGCTCCGTCTTCGAGTACGTCGACCGGAACGTGGGCGCCTGAGCGGCGCTCGCCCTGCGCCACGACCACCGGCCCCACCCGACGGGGCCAAAAGCCGCCCACGGGCCCGGAGAACACCGGGCCCACAACCGCCGGACCGGACACCGCCGGACCGGACACCGCCGAGCCGGAAGCCACCGGATCCGCGCCCGTCCCGGCGGCTCGTACCAGGCGGTCCCTCACCTCGAGCACCTCGAGCCCCGGGACGCCTGATGTCCTGGCAGGCGGCACGTCCCGAGGCACATCAGGTCCCGAGGAGCCGTCACGTCCTGGGACGCATCCGGTAGTCGTACCGGTCCGGCAGTTCCTCGTCGGTGACCGCGGCCCACACCTCGTCCAGGATCTCCGCCCCCTCCCGCAGATCGGCGACCTCGAAGCCCTCGTCGAAAACGGCCCGGGCGGCGGTACGGTCGCCCTCGGCGATCAGCAGCCGGGCCTCCAGCAGACGGAAACGCCCGCGACTGCGGACCTCCGGGGGCAGCCCGGCCCACACCTCCCGGGCCGCCTCGGGACGCTCCGCCGCCAGCAGCGCCTCGATCGCCTCGCGGCCGAGCGCCGTCACGGCGGCCGTCCGGGCCTCACCACCGACGCCGGGACGCTCCGCGCCCAGGTCGTCGAACGCCTCCGCGTAGAGTCCGGCGGCCCGTTCCCGCTGCCCGCTCTCCCCCGCGGCCACGGCGAGGCAGCGCAGCAGCGGCCAGCGGGACACGGCACGGGCGAGCCCCCGTTCCCAGCTGCGGACCGCCTGGGCACGGTCACCGGCGTGCCACTGGGCGACACCGAGGTGGTATTCGGTGAGCGGACCGGCGGGGGCCGTCTCCAGCATGTCGCGCCAGTGCCGCGAGACCAGGGAGGGGCCGGGCGGGGCCGCGCGGCGGGGCTCGGGGAGGCTGCCCCGGTCCAGCAGCTCCAGCCAGGGCTCCTGCTGCTCACCGAGGGTCGATTCCACGAACGGGGTGCCCGGCAGCCGGTATCCGCCGCGCCGGACCTCCAGGGCGCCCCACCCCGAACCGGTGGCGAGCGACTCGCCGGGCTCGGTGTCGGCGCAGCGGAGCCACGCGGTGTACGCGGCCTCGGCATCGGCGCGCGGCAGTGCCTCGGCGAGCCGCCGCTCGGTCTCGGCACGGGCCCGCGCCCAGTCGTCGCCGTGCACGGCCTCCGGGTCGGCGGACAGCGGCCCGTAGGACTCCAGCCAGCTGAACTCGGCGCCCGGTTCGAGGGGTACGTGCTCCAACTGGGTCCGGGCGAGGCCGGCCTGGATCTCGGCGTAGCCCGTGGTGCCGGGTTCGGTGAGCCATTCCTGCCAGCGCCGCCCGCCGGAACCGCTCCCCCAGAGGAACAGCTTCCGGCCCCTCAGCAGGTCGGTCGACGTCTGGACGAGACCGTGCCCGTGCTCGTCGAGGGAGGCGATCCAGCGGCGTGCGCCGTCGGGCACCTCGTAGAAGTAGTCGGCGGGGAAGTCGCTCCGCAGCGGGTACGTGCGGTCGACGGAACCGGACACCGGAACCGGGACCCGGGTCAGGGCCCGCTCGTAGCCGAAGTGCCACGCCTCGTCGGCCGGGGCCAGGACGCGGGTGTGTTCGCCCTCGGGGACGGCGATGTTGGACCACCAGTAGACGGGTGCGGTGTGCTCGTGTGGGTTGCGTATCCGCACCCCGACATGGAGGAAGTCGGAGTCCTCCGGCAGCCACAGGTCCACCTGGAACGGGAGGTCGCGCAGCCGTTCCCACTCCCAGAGCCGGATCATGTCCCCGCCGTCGGGCGCGGGCACACGGGCGGCGTGCACCGGTGCGCAGGACAGGGTGGTGTGGCCGGTGGCCCCGATGTTCCATTCGATGCCGCCGGAGAACCAGGCACCGTTGAGCGCGAAGTCGGCGGGCTGCAGCACCGGGTTGGTGTACAGGAGTTCGCGGCCGGTCGGCTTGTGGTGAAGGGAGTGGACGCGGCCGCCGAACCCGGGCAGCACGGTGGCCCTCAGCCGGTCGTTCTCGATGACGATCGCGTCCAGCGCGGTGGGGACGCGCTCGCGTCCGTACCCGTCGAGAAGGCGCACCGGAAGCACGGTGGACAGTGGTGCGTAGCCGACCTGGCGCGCCATGTCGCGCGGCAGGCCGGCCCGGACCCGTTCGTCGACGACGTGTGTCTCGTCGAGCGGACGCAACGCGGGCAACGGGTTCTCCGGGCCCAGCGGTGCGGCGGGCAGATTCAGTACGGCACGTCGTACGGTCGTGGCCAAGGCAACCTCGCTCCCTCGCGCGGGCCGCCGCTGGTCCGGGCGCCCCCGTCGACCATGGAACACGCTGGACGGCGGCCCGACCAGGGCTCCGCCGCCCGGCTTCGGAAAAGGCCGGAAGCTCACGGCCCCGCCACGGACCGAGCCGACGCCCCGCCCGGGGGCGGCCCCACGAATTCCGTAGTGCGCCGCGCCCCGTCTCCGTAGCCTTGGCCGTTCATGAGCGGAAGCTCTTCACGAACGGAAGACGGAGCGGGAACCACGATGAGCACCCAGCACACCTACCGAGTGATCGTGCGCGGCACCTGGCAGGGCCTGACGGAGGAGGCACGCGCCCGCCTCCTGTCCGAGGTGGACCGGCACGGGCTGGAGGCGATGCAGTTCACCGAGGCGGGTTCACTGTCGTACGACCGGGTGCTCAAGCACTTCAGCATGCGCTTCGTGGTCGTGTCGGACGCCGCGGACGGCGAGGAGATGGCGTCCGCGATCGCCGAGGACCGCGCCGAGACCCGGTTGAGGGAACTGGGGTACGGCCACGGCGAACTCCGTTCCACCGCGACGGACATGGACACCATGAAGATCAATTACAAGGGGCGGCGGTCGGACGGGGCGGCCGCCGAGCGCCCCGCCGCCGGTGAACGGCTCAGCTGAGGTCCAGCTCCGGCCGGTACATGTCCAGCCACGTCGCCAGGTCCAGGGTGCGTTCCAGGCCGCGCCGGGACGCACCGGTGACCTGGGGGGCGGCGTGTTCGTCGGCCGCCTTGCTCAGCCGGTCGCGGTCGATGAGCTCGAAGACCCGGTGGTCCGGTTGCGCGAGCAGGTCGCGGGCGTGTTCCTGGAGGGCGACGGCGTACTTCGGGTCCTGCGTCGACGGGTAGGGGCTCTTGGTCCGTTCGTACACGGACCGGGGCAGCACGTCCGCGACGGCTTCGCGCAGCAGGCTCTTCTCGCGGCCGTCGAAGGACTTCAGCGCCCAGGGTGTGTTGTAGACGTACTCGACGAGCCGGTGGTCGCAGAACGGCACCCGGACCTCCAGGCCGACGGCCATGCTGGCCCGGTCCTTGCGGTCGAGCAGGACACGGACGAACCGGGTCAGGTGGAGGTGGCAGATCCGGCGCATGCGGTACTCGAAGTCGCTCTCGCCGGTGAGCCGTTCGATGCCGGCGACGGCGGTCTCGTAGGAGTCGCGGATGTACGACCTGAGGCGGAGGGCCTGGTGCACGTCGTCGCGGAGCATGTCCGCGTCCTCGCCGAAGTGCTCGCTGTAGTGGACCAGCCAGGGGAAGGTGTCGGCGCGGCGGGCCTCCTCGTCGAAGAACTGGAGGTAGCCACCGAAGACCTCGTCGGCGGACTCGCCGGACAGTGCGACGGTCGAGTGCTCGCGGATGGCCCGGAAGAGCAGGTAGAGCGAGGAGTCCATGTCCCCCAGGCCCATCGGCAGGTCGCGGGCGCGGATCACCCGGGCGCGTACGTCGGGGTCGGCGAGGGTGTCGGGGTCGAGCACGATGTCGCGGTGAAGGGTGCCCGCCTGCCGGGCCACGTCGTGCACGAACGGGGTGTCGGGGGTGGTGCGCAGCGCGTCGGCGACGAAGTTCTCGGTGCGTCCGACGAAGTCGACCGCGAACGTACGGACCTTCTCGCCGCTCTCGGCGAGCCGCCGGGCGGCGAGGGCGGTGACCGCGGAGGAGTCGAGGCCGCCGGAGAGCAGGACGCAGCGGGGTACGTCGGAGACCAGCTGGCGGCCCACGATGTCGTCGAGCAGCGAGCGCACGGTGGTGATGGTGGTGTCGCGGTCGTCGTGGTGCGCACGGGTCTCCAGCCGCCAGTAGACACGCCGGCGCGGGCCGTCGCGGTCCACGGTGACGACCGTGCCGGGCTCCACCTCGCGCATGCCGTCCCACACGGCGTGTCCGGGGGTCTTGACGAGGCTGAACAGTTCGCGGAGCCCGTCGAGGGTCACCCGGGGCCGGGCCAGCGGATTGGCCAGAATGGCCTTGGGCTCCGAGCCGAACAGCACTCCGTCGGGCGTGGGCCAGTAGTAGAATGGCTTGACTCCCATCCGGTCGCGGATCATGACGAGCTTGTCGTGACGGCCGTCCCAGACGGCGAAGGCGTACATGCCGTTGAGGCGTTCGGCGACGGCCTCGCCCCACTCCAGGTAGCCGTGCAGCACGACCTCGGTGTCCGAGTCGGTGGTGAACCGGTGCCCGCGGCCGGTCAGCTCGCCGCGGAGTTCGGTGAAGTTGTACGCCTCGCCGGAGTAGACGAGGGCGACGTCCCCCTCGGACGTGGAGACGGACATGGGCTGGCGTCCGCCCGGCAGGTCGATGATCGCGAGCCGGCGGTGCCCGAGCCCCGCGTGCCCGTCGGTCCAGGTCCCCCGGTCGTCCGGGCCCCGGCAGGCCATCGTCTCCGTCATCGCGTCGAGCGTCGCGGCCTCCTCGGATGCCCGGAGATCACGGTCGAAGGAGACCCAGCCTGCGATTCCACACATACGCGTCCTCCCGATGCGGCCCCGGCCGGGAAGCGGTCGTACGCACGGGTCGCCCCGTCGGGGGCGGCGTGCCGTGGGCGAGGGCCCGGCAGAACCGGTTGCGAACCAGTTGTATTGAGCAGCTATATGACGAGGCTCTGCCTTCGGCCGCATTCGGTCAACACGGGTGTCGCGCCGACAGGCCCGATCCCTCACGCTTTCGGCCGCCGCTTTCCCGTTCCTATACGGAGTTTCGTGCTCCGCGGCCCGTGGAATACGGCCTCGCGGGCCGCGGTGGCGCTCCGATCCGGCCACGGGCAAAGACTTCCCCAATCCGGTTCGGCCGGTGGAGTGGGGTCGGCGGCGGCCGAGGCGGGGCACGGTCAGCCCGCCGCGCGCCGCGGCATCCCGGCCGTGATCGCCCACCTTTCGTGGTCGCGCCAGGCCCCGTCGATGAGGAGGAAGTCCGGCGAGAACCCTTCGAGGCGGAATCCGGCCCGCCGGACGAGCGCCAGGGACGCCTCGTTGCCGGGCTGGATGTTGGCTTCGAGGCGGTGCAGGCCCAACGGGCCGAAGGTGTGGCGCAGGACCAGTTCCAGCCCCTCGCCCATCAGGCCGCGCCCCGCCGCGTGGGCGAAGGCGCCGTACCCGAGTGCTCCGCAGCGGAACCCGCCGCGCACGATGTTGTTGATGTTGATGAATCCGGCGATCGCGCCGGGGCCGCGTCCGCCCTCGCCTTCGCGTCGGCAGACCAGGAAGCCGGCCTTCGTGGGGTCGTCGATCAGCTGTCCGGCGTACGCGGCGTACGCGGCGGCGTCGAGGGGCGGGAAGAGCCAGGGACGGTGCAGGTCCCGGCTCTCCCGCGCGCGGGAGGTGAATTCTTCGGCGTCCGCCCGGCGGTAGGGGCGGACCGCCGCACGGCGCCCCTCGGCCAGGTAGTCGGCGTCGGCTTCGGTTTCCGGCATCCGGTCAGGCTAACGACCTGGGGAACAATAAGGAGTGGATCAGCGAGCGGCGTCGTGCGGCTTCGAATCCAGGGCGGAGGAGGGAGGCGGATGGGGTCTCCCCTACTCGAAAGCAGCTGAGAGCTCGGGGAAGGAGCGTCGGTCACCGACGACGACGCCGGAGGCGGAGTCGCAGGGCGTCGGGAGCCCGCTCTCCATCGCGGGTGAGGTCGTAAGCGCCTGTCGTCGAACCGTCGCCCACCGTACGAGGGCGTCGCGAGGACGGGGCCCGGCTCACCGCCCTCCGGCCACGTCGTACACCTTGGCGAACAGGACGAGCATGCCGCCCGCGTCCCCGCTGTTCTGCACGCGCTCCGGTGTCGGCGAGACAGCCTCGTCCGGCCCGCAGCGGGGTGCCGCGGGCCGGTCCGGGTGCGGTCCTCCTCGGCGGAGGCGGGGAACGAACGGTCAGATCAGCGCGGGCACCTCGGTGGTGAGCGTGGCCGGGCCGCCGTCGGCGGGCGCTTCCAGCACGGCCGGCACACCGAGCGGAATCGTCAGCCCCGTCGGCCCGTGCCCGAAGCCCAGCTCCTCCACGACGGGCACGCCCAGCGCGCCGAGCCGGTCCGCCAGGACGGCCCGCACCTGCTCGTACGGCCCGCATCCCTCCCAGGAACCGCAGGCCACGCCGGCGATCCCGGCGAGCGCCCCGGACCGCAACAGATGGGTGAGGATGCGGTCGACGCTGTACGGGTCCTCGGTGGTGTCCTCGATGACCAGCAGCCCGCCCCGGGCGGAGGACCGGGCGTGCGGGGTGCCGATGCCGGCGGCGAGCAGGCTGACGCAGCCGCCGAAGGTCACGCCGCGCGCCGTGCCGGGCACCAGCGTCCGCGCGCCGGGCAGCCCGAGCGTCCGCACCGTCTCGGGCTCGAACAGGGTGGCCCGCAGGGACTCCTGGGTGTCCGGGTCCTTCAGGAAGGTCTCGGTGCCCACCATCGGGCCGTGCAGGGTGGCGAGGCCCACGCGCTCGGCGAACGCCTCGTGGAGCACGGTGATGTCGCTGTAGCCGATGAACACCTTGGGCCCGGCGGCCCGCATCGCGTCCCAGTCGACCAGATCGACCATGCGGTGCGCGCCGTAGCCACCGCGGGCGCAGATCACCGCGTCGACCGAGGGATCGCACCAGGCCTCCTGGAGGTCCTGTGCCCGCGCCTCGTCGGCGCCCGCCAGATACTCCAGCTCAGGATGGACGGCGCGCGCATGGGGCGCCTCCACCGGTTCGAGGCCCCAACGGCGCAGGATGTCGAGCCCGGGCTCCAGGCGGTCGGCGGGGACGGGCCCGCTCGGCGACACGACGGCGATCCTGGCACCGGGGCGCAGCCGGGCGGGGCGGATCAGCGGTTCGAGCGTCCGCGGTGCGGTCTTCCGCTCTTCGGGGATGCGTGCTTCGGGGGTCACCGCTTCAGCTCCAGAGCCGGTACGTCGGGGCAGTCGAATCCGAAGGTCTGTGCGTACAGGGAGAGTTCGGCCTCCAGGGCACGGATCATGGTGTCGGCACGGCGGAATCCGTGCCCCTCCCCCTCGAAGGCGAGGTAGGCGTGCGGGACGCCGCGTCCTTCGATCGCGGCCAGGAACCGTTCGCACTGGACGGGCGGGCAGATCGGGTCGGCGAGCCCCTGGAGCAGGAGGAAGGGTGTGTTCAGTCGCTCGGTACGGCTGAGCGGGGACCGTTCGCGGTAGCGTTCCGGGACCTCGGCGATCGGGCCGACCAGGGACTCCAGGTAGCGCGACTCGAAGTCGTGGGTCTCGTCCGTGCCCCAGCCGGTCAGGTCGAGGACGGGATAGATGATCGTGCCGCAGGCGTAGACGTCGGTGCCGGTCAGCGAGGCGGCGGTGGTCCAGCCGCCCGCGCTGCCGCCCCGGATGGCGAGGCGGCGGGGGTCGGCCGTGCCCTCGGCGGCCAGGGCTTCGGCGACGGCCGCGCAGTCCTCGACGTCGACGACGCCCCACTGTTCGCGCAGCCGGTTGCGGTAGTCCCTGCCGTAGCCGGTGGAGCCGCCGTAGTTGACCTCCACGACGCCGATGCCGCGCGAGGTGAAGTAGGCGATCTCCAGGTCGAGTACGAGTGCGGCGTGCCCGGTCGGGCCGCCGTGCGCCCACACGACGTAGGGCGGCAGTTCGCCGTCGGGACCGGTCCGCCCGGGGTTGCGCGGCGGGTGGACGTGGGCGTGGATCTCCCGGCCGTCGGGTCCGGTGAAGGTACGGGACTCGGGCCGCGGGTAGTAGGCGGGGTCGACGGCGTCCTCGTGCGGTGTGCCGATGACGCGGGTCCGGCCGGTCGCGGTGTCCAGCTCCACGACCTCGTAGGCGCTGGACGGGCTCGCGGCGATGCCGACGATGCGGCTGCCGTGCGCGGCGAGCGAGGCGGCCCACGCGGTCCAGGGCCCGGCGACGTCGGTGAGTTCGCCGGTCCGCGGGTCGAGGATGCCGAGGGTCGTGGTGCCCGTGCCGTGGACGGTGGCGACGAGGCCGTTGTCCAGCGGCCGGAACCAGCGGCAGCCGATCGTCCAGAGCGGGCCGGCGAACTCCTCCTCCCGGGTGCACAGCGGCACGGCGCCCCCGTGCGGGTCGGCGCGGTACAGGTTCCACCAGCCGCTGCGGTCACCGGCGAACAGCAGCGATCCGTCGGTGTCCCACTCGATCTGCGGAATCGACTCCTCGGGGCCGCCCGCGAAGCTGCGGACGTCCCGGAACGTGCCGTCCTCGGTGATGTCGGCGAGCATCACCTCCGTGCCGTCCCACGGCATGCGCGGGTGGTCCCAGGCGATCCAGGCGGCCCGGCGCCCGTCGGGCGAGAGCTTCGCCCCGGTGACGAACCGGTGGCCGTCGTCGGTGAGTTCGCGGATCGCCGTGCGGTCTTCGGCGGCCGAGCCGTCCAGGGGGACGGCGGCGATCACCCGGCGCAGGTCGGTGGGCGCCTCGCCGGTGAACTCCTCCAGCACGCACCACACTTCGCCCCTGTGGAGGTGGAGGCTCGGATCGACCCAGCGCAGCCCCCCGCCGACGGCATGGACCGGGGTGAGCGGCCGGGGGCCGCCGGGCTCGTCGGGGGCGTACGCGTACAGCCGCTGGTCGGCGAAGTCGACGAAGACGACGAGCGGTCCGCCCTCGGCGCGGGCGGCCCCCGCCCAGGGCTGTCCGCCGTACTCGACGACCCGGCTCCGGACGTTCCACGGGGCGGGCAGCACGCTCGCGGTCGTCCCGTCCGCGCGGCGACGGACCAGGGCGCGGCGGCCCGCCTCGGCGGGGCGCGGTTCCGTCCACCACACCTCGTCGCCGACGGTGCCGACGTGGTCCGGGCGGCCGTCTCGGGAGGCGGCGAGGGCGGCGTCGATCGGTGACGGCCATGTTCCGTGGGCCCCTGTGGGCAGCATGTTCACATCCCCCTGTAGCGGGTCGGGCGGTGGTGGCGGGTCAGGCGGTGCGCAGGTAGTGGTCGAGGACGCGCACGCCGAAGTGCAGCGCCTCGACGGGGACGCGTTCGTCGACGCCGTGGAACAGCGCCTGGTAGTCGAAGCCCGCGGGCAGCTTCAGCGGCGAGAATCCGTAGCCGGTGATGCCGAGCCGGGAGAACTGCTTGGCGTCCGTGCCGCCCGACATGCAGTACGGCACGACGTGGCCGTCCGGGTCGAATCGTTCGACGGCGGCGCGCAGTTTCGCGAAGGTCGGCGAGTCGGCCGGGGCCTGCAGGGGGACCTCGCGGTGGTGGAACTCCCAGTCGACGTCGGGCCCGGTCAGCCGGTCCATCGTGTCGTGGAACTCGTCCTCGCCGCCGGGAAGCATCCGGCCGTCGATAAAGGCGGTGGCCTGGCCGGGGATCACGTTGACCTTGTAACCGGCCTCCAGCATCGTCGGGTTGGAGCTGTTGCGGACGGTCGGCTCGACCAGGGCGGCGGACCGTCCGAGCTTGCCGAGCAGTTCGTCCACGTCGAAGCCGGGGGCGTCGAGGTCGGGGCGGATGCCGTGCAGTGCGGCGATTTCGGTGAGTGCGGCGCGCACGGTGGGGGTGAGTCGGACGGGCCATTCGTGCGCGCCGATGCGGGCGACGGCCGCGGCGAGCGCGGTGACCGCGTTGGACCGGTTGACCTTGGAGCCGTGCCCGGCCCTGCCGCGCGCGGTGAGCTTCAGCCAGGCGGTGCCGCGCTCGCCCGCGGCGATCGGGTAGAGCGCCAGGTCCGGGGTGGCGTGGAAGGTGAAGGCCCCGGACTCGCTGATGCCCTCGGTGCAGCCCTCGAAGAGCGCGGCGTGGCGGTCGGCGAGGAAGCCGGAGCCGTCCTCGGCGCTGGCCTCCTCGTCGGCGGTGTACGCGATCACGATGTCGCGGCGCGGCCGTACCCCGGACCGGGCCCAGGCGCGGACGACGGCCAGGGTCATCGCGTCCATGTTCTTCATGTCGATGGCGCCGCGCCCCCAGACGACGCCGTCGCGGACCTCGCCGGAGAAGGGGTGCACGGTCCAGTCGGCGGCCTCGGCGGGAACGACGTCGAGATGGCCGTGGACGAGCAGGGCGTCGGCGGACGGGTCGGTGCCCTCGATCCGGGCGACCACGTTGGTGCGGCCCGGGGTGCGTTCCAGCAGGACGGGTTCGAGTCCGGCCGCCGCCAGCCGCTCCGCCACGTACTCGGCGGCCGGGCGTTCGCGGCAGTCCCCGCCGCCGCGGTTGGTGGTGTCGATCCGGATCAGTTCGGAGGTGAACGTCACCACTTCGTCGAGTGCCCGCGCGTCGAGGGCGTCACCGGGACAGGACTGCTCAGCCATACTGTTCCTCCACGGCGGACGACACGACCGTGGTCACCGCCTTGAACGTGCGAATGCCTTCGTACATCGTCGCGCTGGTGTAGGCGACACGCCGTTCACCGCCCGGCGCCACGCCGGGGACGACGGTGGCCGCGCCCGCCAGGTGCTCGGCGTCGAATTCCAGCTCGACGGTGAACGGACCGCCCTCCACCGGTGCGTGCCGCACGGCCAGCGCGGCCGCCTCCCCGGCCGCGGCCCGGATGTCCGCCGCGGTACGGGCCGGGGTACGGCACACCGCCGCGTACCGCGACACGTAGTCCTTCACCGCCACCTTGCGCGCCGCGGGCGCGTAGCCCTCCGCGTCCGCGCAGGTCAGGTCGTCGCCGGTGACGAGGACGACGGGGACGCCGTACTCCGCCACGACATGGGCGTTGAGCAGCCCCTCGCTCGCCCTGACACCGTTGAGCCACACGCCCGTGACCGAGTTCGCCAGATACGTGTGGGCGAGGACGCCCTCCGCCCCGGCGCCGGTGTGGTAGCCGACGAAGGCGATGCCGTCGATGTCGCCGTGCTGGACGCCCTCCACCATGGAGAGGGACTTGTGCCGGCCGGTGAGCATCTGCACCCGGTCGTCGAGCCGCTCCAGCAGGAGGTTGCGCATCGACCAGTGGGCCTCGTTGACGAGCACCTCGTCGGCGCCGCCGTCGTAGAAGCCGAGCGCCGCCGCGTTCACGTCGGAGGTGAACATGGCACGGCACCGCTCCCACTGAGGAGTTCCGGGGAGCACGTCGGCCGGCCAGGTCACGCCGGTGGCGCCCTCCATGTCCGCGCTGATCAAGATCTTCATGCGGGGTCACGCTACGCGCCGGGGAACCTCCGGGCCAGAGGCGCATCAACGTTCAGAGGTCCAGTCCTCCGAAGAACCCGCACGCCGGCCCCGAGCGCCCGGCATTCGGAACACGGCCCCGAGCGGCCCGCGCCCGGACACGAACGCGGATCGGCGCGCGGCCTCCCCGGACCCGCCTTGACAGGCTCCCTTCACCAAGACAATGATTCCATTAATTGACTAATGGAATCAGGGGGAAGCGCATGGCAGACGCATCCACTCCGGACGGCGCGTCCGGCGCCTGGGCGCTGGAGGCCCGCGGCCTGGGACGGCGCTACCGCCGCGGCTGGGCCCTGCGGGACTGCTCGTTCCGGCTGCCGGCCGGGCGCATCTGCGGTCTCGTCGGCCCCAACGGAGCGGGAAAGAGCACCCTGTTGGGACTCGCCACCCGGCAGGTGCAGCCGACCGAAGGCGAACTTCGCGTCTTCGGCGTGCCGGTGGACGATCCCGCGGTGATGCCGAGGTTCGCGTTCCTCGGACAGGACAAGCCGCTGTTCAAGGGGTTCACCGTGGCGGAGACGCTGCGCATGGGCGCCGAACTCAACCCCGGCTGGGACATGGTCGCGGCGGAGCGGATCGTACGGTCGGGCCAGGTGCCGATGCAGGCCCGGATCGGCACGCTCTCGGGCGGCCAGCGCACCCGGGTCGCGTTCGCGCTCGCCTTCGGCAAGCGGCCCGATCTGCTGCTGCTCGACGAGCCGATGGCCGATCTGGACCCGCTGGCCCGCCACGACCTGAGCAGCCTGCTGATGTCGGAGGCCGTCGAGCGCGGCACCACCGTGATGATGTCCTCGCACCTGCTGTCCGAGCTGGAGGACATGTGCGACTACCTGCTGGTCCTCGCCGAGGGCAGGGTCCGGATGGCGGGTGACGCGGACGCGCTCGTCCCGGCGCACGCGCTGGTGACCGGGCTGGTCACCGGCGCGGACCCGGTCGCCGCGCTGGCCCCCCACACCGTCGTCGAAATGCGGGTCCAGGGACGGCAGTTCCAGGCGCTGGTACGGCCGGACGGCCCGCTGCCCGCCGAGTGGGTCGTCACCGAACCCGGCCTGGAGGAAGTACTGCTGGCACATCTGCGCTCGCCGGACGCGCCTGCTCTGTTCACGCCCGGCGCCCGTTTCGAGGACGAAGGGATCCACAGCCGATGAGCACCCCCCTCACCGACGCCTCCCGGACGACCCGCCAGGAGCCCGGCCGTCGCCTGCTGGGCGGGCTGAGCTGGCTCGTCGTCCGCCAGCACCGGGCCGCACTGCTCACCCTGGCCGCCGTGGCCGTCCTCGGCTCGGGATGGCTGGTCTACCAGCGCGACCGGATGGTCCAGGTCCTCGAAGCGGCCGGCTGGCCGGACGAGCCCCTGTCGCAGCCGGCGTTCTCCTCGGGCGGCGTCGGTCTCACCCTCACCGCCCTGGGCATGCTGCCCATGCTCCTCGCCGTCTTCCTCGGGGCCCCGCTGATCGCGGCGGACCAGGAGCACGGCACCGTCCGTCTGGTCACCACCCAGTCGGTGTCCCGGCGCCGCTGGATCACGGCCAAGCTCGCCTGGTGCCACGGCGCCGTGCTCGTGGCCGCCTCGGTGCTCTCGGCGCTCTTCACCTGGTGGTGGAAGCCCTACCGTTCGGTGTTCCAGGCCCATTGGTCGGAGGGGGCGATCTTCGACAACACCGGCCCGGTGCTGCCCGCCCTGTGCCTCTTCCTCACCGCCGCCGGGATCACCATCGGCCTGCTGCTGCGCCGGGTGCTGCCGGCCATGGCGGTCACGTTCGCCTTCTCCCTGTGCGTGGAGCTGGTCTGGGAACGGGTGCACTCCTCTCTGGCGCCCGCACGCATGTTCTCCTACCCGCTCGACAAGGAGCTGCCCGCGCGCTTCGACGAGGCGTACGAGCTGGACCGCTGGATCGGCTCCGCCGACGGTCACCTGTACGGGTGGGGCCTGTGCGTCGAGGAGACCGAGGCCGCGTCGAACGCCTGCGTGAAGGAGCACGGCATCGTCGACAATGTCATCCAGTACCTCGGTTTCGACCAGATGCCGGCGATGCAGTGGACGGGTGCGGGCATCCTGCTCGCGGCCGCTGCCGTGCTCACCGCGTTCACGGTGTGGCGGGTGTCCCAAAGGCCCCTCCGGTGACACGCCGGCACGGGTACGTATCGTTTCGGCAGCCCGAAGGGGGTGATGACGGTGGTCGTGTTCCGCATCGACCGACGCAGCGGAGTGGCCACGTACCTCCAGATCGTGCGGCAGGTCGAGCAGGCGCTGCGGATGGGCGCACTGGAGGCGGGTGACCGTCTGCCGACGGCCGCGCAGGTCGCCGCGGACACCAAGGTCAACCCGAACACGACCCTCAAGGCATACCGCGAGCTGGAACGCGCGGGTCTCGCCGAGGTGAGGCAGGGGGCGGGCACCTTCATCACCCGCTCCCTCGCACCGGCGCAGACGGCTTCCGAATCGCCGTTGCGGGCGTCGCTGGCCGAATGGCTGAACGAGGCACGC
The DNA here is from genome assembly GCF_042889785.1 of Streptomyces sp. NPDC002476. Classification (NCBI taxonomy): domain Bacteria; kingdom Bacillati; phylum Actinomycetota; class Actinomycetes; order Kitasatosporales; family Streptomycetaceae; genus Streptomyces; species Streptomyces sp. NPDC002476. Next base: position 407,215 of record NZ_JBIARH010000002.1, read on the forward strand.
TCCCAGGGCCTCAGCGGCCAGGAGGTCACCGCCCTCTTCCGGTCGGTCCACGCGGCGGTGTATCCGACCGAGTCGGCCCGGCCGGCCGGCCGGGAGCCTGTCGAGTGACCTTCCGCGCGTGCGGGTCGCCATCGCCACCCGGCGACGTCCTCACCCGGCGTGGCGCCACCCTCCCGTCCGTCGCCGCGCTCTCCTGTCCGCCGCGGCCCGTCCGCCGAACGGTCAGTCCTCGTGCCCCAGCAGGAGGTCGCGCTCGGTGCGCCCGCCGCCCGCGACCTGGAGGACCGTGGCCACCGGCGGATACCCGGCCGCGATCACCGTGTACTCGCCCGTGGACAGGTCCACGAACCTGAACGCCCCGTCCGGCCCGGTGGTGAGCGTGTCCACGACGTTGCCCGCCGCGTCCAGCAGGGTGACCCGGGCGTCCTCGACCGGCCTGCCACCACCGGCCCGTACGACACCGCGCAGCACCGCCCCTCCGGCGAGTTCGATGTCCTGCCGGGTCTCCCGCGCGGCCTGCACGCTCACCGGCAGCGCGGCGGGCCGGAACGCGGGGGCGCTGGCCGCGAGGGTGTACTCACCGGCCACCAGTTCCTTGATCACATAGCCGCCCTCGCGTCCGCTGCGCGTGGAGGCGACCACCTCGCCGCGCACGTCGGTGAGGGTGACGGCGGCGTCCCGCACCGGGAGCCCGTCGGCGGTGACGACGATCCCCGCGAGCCGGCCCGCGCCGCCGAGCACCACGTCGAGCTCGACCGGTCGTTCGCCCACGGTGACGCTGACGGCCTGCGGCTGATGGCCCCCGGCCGCGGCGATCAGGACGTAGGCGCCCGCGCCGGGCACGCTCAGCGCGTAGCGGCCGTCGTCACCGCTCGCGCCCCGTCCGACCTGCTGCCCCTGGACGTCGATGAGGGTGAGCGCGGCGCGCGGGACCTTGGTGCCGTCCGGGTGCTGGACGCTGCCGCACACCGGTACGCCCGAGAGGTACACGGTCGGAGGCGCGGCGGGGGCCGCGGCGCGGGCGGCGGGGACCGGCGCGGCCCCGGCGGTGGACGGGGCGGCTGTTTCGGGGCCGTTGTGGGACACCAGCGGTTTCTCCTTGAGGAAGAGGGCGAGGACCAGGCCGAGCACGAGCACCGGCACGAGGTAGAGGAAGATCCGCGGCATCGCGTCGGCGTACGCGCGGATGTAGGCGTCGCGCAGCGCGGGTTCCATGGCGTGGACGAGCTGCGGGGTGATCGACTCGGGCTCGGGCAGATCGGCGTCGGCCGGCAGGCGGGCGGCCAGCGCGTCGGCGAGGCGCCCGGCGAAGAGCGTGCCGAAGACAGCGGTGCCGACGCTGCCGCCGATCTGCCGGAAGTAGTTGTTGGCACTGGTGGCGGTGCCGAGGTCGGCGGGCGGTACGGAGTTCTGCACGGCGAGCACCAGCACCGGCATGACCAGGCCGATCCCGATGCCGAGCACGGCCTGCGCGATGCCGTTCTCGAGCGGTGGGGTGTCGGTGTCGAGCCGGGAGAGCAGCCACATCCCCACGACCGAGGCGGCGCCGCCGACGACGGGGTGGGCGCGGTAGCGGCCGGTACGGGAGATGAGCTGGCCGGAGACGATGGACGCCACGACGATGCCGCCCATCATCGGGAGCATCAGCAGACCGGATTCGGTGGCCGAGGCGCCGTCGACCATCTGCAGGAAGGTCGGCAGGTAGCTGGCGGCGCCGAACAGCGCGACGCCGACGACCGCGCCCACGAGCGCGGTGACGTTGAAGATCGAGTCACGGAACAGCCGCAGCGGGATGACCGGTTCGGCCGCCCGTCGCTCGGCGGCCAGGAACAGCAGGGTCGCCGCGACGGCCCCGGCGCCGAGCCCGAGGATGACGCCCGACCCCCAGGGGTATTCCGTTCCGCCCCAACTGGTGAGCAGCACCAGACAGGTCGACGCGGCGGCGAGCAGCAGCGCGCCGAGGACGTCGAGGCGGGGGCGGACCGCGGGCCGGGGCAGTTTCAGCACGACGGTGATGACGGCCAGGGTGATCAGGCCGAACGGGACGTTGATGTAGAAGCACCAGCGCCAGGAGGCGTGGTCGGTGAAGAAGCCGCCGAGCAGCGGGCCTGCGACGGAGGCGAGGCCGAAGGCGGCACCGATGAGCCCCATGAACCTGCCGCGTTCCCTGGGCGGGACGACGTCCGCGATGATGGCCTGGACGCCGATCATGAGTCCGCCGCCGCCGATGCCCTGGAGGGCCCGGAAGGCGATGAGTTCGTCCATGGTGCGGGACCAGCCGGCCAGTGCGGAGCCGATGACGAAGACGACGATCGCGAACTGGAAGACGCCCTTGCGCCCGAAGAGGTCGCCGAGCTTCCCGTAGAGCGGCAGGCCGATGGTGGAGGCGAGGAGGTACGCGGTGACGGCCCAGGACATCTTCTCCAGGCCGTGCAGCTCCCCGACGATCTTCGGCAGCGCGGTGGCGACGATCATCTGGTCGAGCGCGGCCAGCAGCAGCGTCAGCATCAGCCCGAGAAAGACGAGCCGGATGCGGCGGGGGCTGGTCTCGGGTAAGACGGGCGGGGCGGCGGACTCCTCCGCCGCCTGCGGCGTTCCCCTGTCCGGGGACGGAGACGGGTGCGGGGGTGGCACGGGCGTCGATCCGGCGGTTCCCGAACCGCCGGGAGTACCGCCCCGGTCGTCCCCCAGCAGAGTGATCCCACCCACCACGTCGCCGCTCCCCTCGTCGCGTCTGCGCCGCCCTTTCTCGCATCGCGCGACGAGGGAGGGCAACCGCCGGCGAGGGGGCGCCGACGGCGCACCGGGGGCTTAATCCCCGGTGGGAGGTGCTGCGAAGCACCACCGGCGGGACCGGAAAACCACCCGAACCGGTGAGGTGGACCGACCGTGCCCTGGGCTGTCCCGTGATCCGCGGCGGATCGGCGCGCGGCGTCGGACGTGGTGGATCGCAAGGCGGAGGGGCGCCCGCATACGTCCCGTATGCGGGCGTTCCGACAGCGCGGCGAGGTGCCGCAGCCGTTGTCGGGCGCCCGCCAGAGCTGACGGGACAGCCCCCAGGGGCTACTTCTCGACTTCGGTGGCGAGATTGCGCAGCAGTTCGTCGTAGATGCGCGCGAGCCCCTTGGGGGCGAAGGTCCGCTCGAAGAATCCGCCGATGCCCCCGGCGCCGTTCCAGACGGTCGACACGACGGCCTTCGAACGGCCCTCGCCGGCCGGGGTGACGGTCCAGGTGGTGACCATCGAGGAGTTGCGGTCCTTCTCGACGAGCCGGCCGTCGGTGGGCTCGGTGACCTCCATCAGGCAGTCGCGAACCCGCTTGCTGGTGGCCTGGAGCTTCCAGTGCACGAGGGTGCCCTCGCCGTCGCCGCCCTCGCGCACCTCGTACTCGCTGAACTGTCCGGGCAGCACCTTGCCGCGGGTCCGCTCGTAGTCGGCCAGCGCGTCGAACACCGTGTCCGCGTCCGCCGCGATGACTCGTTCCGTGGTGGCCTCGACCTGCGCCATGGCTGTTCCTCCAGCACTCGGTTTTCGGGGGTGTGCCGAGCCAATCACCTTCGGCGCGCCGCTCAAAATCGGGACCGCTCCCGGGACCGCTCCCGGCCGGGACCCCGCCGGAACCCGGCCGGGGCACCCTCGGCTCCCGGTCGCGTCCGGCGCGGGCGCACTCCCGGACGTTTCGGTGGGCTTCGTCGACGAGGGGCTGTGGCGCACCGTGGAACCCGGCGCCCCGCCCCCTCCGGACCGACCCGGCCGACCCTGCTCCGACGAACCCGCTCCGAGCCGACAACCTCCGGAACGCCCCTACCAGAAACACCCGTCACAGGGCAAACGGGTCAACTCTCGCCACAACGTGCCCTTCCTGGCATGAATGCGGGGAGCATGCGGCGGAGACCGTGCCACGCACAGCAGCGTTCCCCCGTGTTCCCCACCCCGGGAGGCCATATGACGAAACGTCCAGGAATTCTCGTCGCCGTGGGCGCGACGGTCGCCGGTCTGGTGACCGCGACCCCGTCCCCGGCGGCCGCCGACGCGGAGCCCCGGCCCGCCACAGCCCCGCTCCACTGGACCGACTGCGGCACCGACGCGCACCCTCGGCTCCAGTGCGCCACGGTCCGCACCCCGCTGGACCATGACGACCCGTCGGGCCGGCACATCACCCTCGCCCTGTCCCGCATCCCGCACACCGCGAAGACCTTCCAGGGCCCCCTGCTCGTCAATCCGGGCGGCCCCGGGGGCAGCGGGCTGCCGATGGCCGGATTCGTCGCTTCCTCGCTGCCGAAGGCGGTGGCCGCGCAGTACGACGTGATCGGCTTCGATCCGCGCGGCGTCGGAAGGAGCAGCCCCGCCCTGAACTGCGTCCCCGGGTTCTTCGATCCGTTGCGCCCCGACTCGGTGCCACACGCGCCCGGGGTCGAGCAGGCCAACCGGAACCGCACCGTCTCCTTCGCGAAGGCGTGCGGTGAGAAGTACCCGGACCTGCTGCCCCACATGGACACGGTCAGCGCCGCCAAGGACCTCGACGTGATCCGCCGGGCGACCGGCGCCCGTCGGCTCAACTACTTCGGCTACTCCTACGGGACGTACCTCGGCGCGGTGTACGCCAAGCTGTTCCCGGAGCGGGTGCGGCGCATGGTGCTCGACTCGAACGTCGACCCGGAGGGCGTGTGGTACGAGGCCAACATCGGCCAGAACTACGCCTTCGACGCCCGCCACAAGGCGTTCGCCGCCTGGGTGGCCAAGCACGACAGCGCGTACGGGCTGGGCAGCGACCCGGCGCGGGTGGAACGCGCCTGGTACGCGATGCGCCGGGCCGTCGCGAAGCACCCCGCGGGCGGGAAGGTCGGGGCGAGCGAGCTGGAGGACACGTTCCTGCCGGGCGGTTACTACAACGGCTACTGGCCGCGCCTGGCCGAGGCGTTCACCGCCTACGTGAAGGACCGCGACGAGAACGCGCTCGTGAAGGCGTACGAGAGGTTCGGGGCGCTCGACGCGGAGGGCGACAACGGGTACTCCGTCTACACGGCCGTGCAGTGCCGTGACACCTCGTGGCCCCGCGAGTGGAACACCTGGCGCGACGACGGCTGGCGCGCGCAGGCGAAGGCCCCCTTCTTCACCTGGAACAACACCTGGTACAACGCGCCGTGCGCGGACTGGCCGGTGGAGCCGCTGCGTCCGGTGCAGGTGTCCAACAGCAGCCTTCCGCCGGTACTGCTCTTCCAGGCCACGGACGACGCGGCGACGCCGTACCAGGGCGGTGTGACCATGCATCGCACACTGCGCGGTTCCCGCCTGGTCGTCGAGCAGGGCGGCGGCAACCACGGCATCACACTGAGCGACAACGACTGCCTGGACACCTATCTGGCGGACTACCTGGCCAAGGGCACCGTCCCGCGCGGCCGGACCGGCGACTCCGAGGCGGACGCGGTCTGCGCCAAGTCCCCCGACCCGACGCCCGCGGCCGACCGGGCGGCGCGGGCGACCGTCGCCGAGACCAGGGGCGGTGTCCTGCACCGGCTGCTCGGTTTCCGGGGCTGATCGGCGGGCCGGGCAACCGGCCATGTACCGGCCCGGGGGCCCGGCGCGTCGCGTCGGGCCCCCGCAACGACCGCGCACCGTACGCCCGCGCGCCTCACGCCGCGCATGCCCGCGCGCTTCGCGCATCCCGTACGACCGACGCCGCGCGCCCCGCACGCCTGCGCGCGCTCAGCCCGCCCGCAGCCGGTCCAGCGCCTCGCGCGCGGCGCCGGCCAGTCCCGGATGCGGCAGGGCCGCTTCCAGGAGCGGGCGGGCCCGTTCGTCCGCCAGCCGCCCGAGCCCCTCCACGCAGGCGAGCGCCACCCGCCAGTGCGGATCGCCGGGGTCCAGGAGGCGCTCCAGCGTGGTCATCAGCGCGGGTACGGACTCCGGCGCCCGGAGCACGGTGAGCAGCCGGACCGGGTGCAGGGCGTACGCGGTGCGCAGGGCATTGGTCGCGAGGGCGGCGGCCGCCCGGGGGGTGCGGGGGTCGCCGAGACGCGCCAGGGCATGGGCGGCGCAGACGCAGCGCTCCGGGTCGCGGTGGTTGAGCAGCAGGACCAGCGTCTCGAACGCCCGCCGGTCCCCCGCGCAGCCGAGCCGGAACGCGGCGATCTCCCGTGCCCAGAGCGGGCGTTCGTGCTCCACGAGAACGCGGGCCAGTTCCTCGTCGTCATCGGTGGCGATCAGCCGGCGGAGCGCCTCCGGCTGCCCCGCCGCGTCCGCCTCGTCCGCCAGCCGGTCCGTCAGCGACCGGTACTCCTCGTCCATGACGCTCAGCGTATCGGCGGGCACTGTGTGTATCGAGAGGGCCGTCGCATGTGACGTGACGCACGACGTCCCAGGTCTGGCGCGCTCGTTACCAGCGAGTTAATCTCATTTGAGCGGGACACGATCCCCGCCGGCTCCGGTGGCCTGGTGACGCAGCCACCCGGAGTGCTCGTCGGTTCGGCAGCTTCGTGAGACGCGACTCCGGGACAGAGTCCGTCGCCCCTTCCGGTCCGGGCGCACCGTCGCCCCCGGGCCGCGCAGCTCGCCACACAACTTCCGTGCGCCTCGCGCCGGTTCCTCTTCCGCGCTTGCTTCGCGCCGGTCCGTTCCCGTGCGCTCCGCGCGTTCTCACAGTCGTCACTCACCCTCTGGAGTCCCGTGATGGACACCCCGTTCAGCACCATCGCCATCGTCGGCCTCGGCACCATGGGCACCGGTATCGCCGAGGTCCTCGCCCGCGCCGGTCATGAGGTCGTCGGCATCGACATCGACGGGGCGGCGGCCCGTCGGGCCCTCGCCTCGCTGGAGGCCGCGACCGAGCGCGCCGTGCGGCGCGGCCGGATCACGGAGCGCGAACGCGGCCGGGTGCTCGCCCGGTTCCGCACCCACGACGACCTGCGAGCCGCGGCGGACGCGGAGCTGGTCGTCGAGGTCGTCCCGGAGTCGTACGAGATCAAGCAGCAGGTGTTCCGGGAGCTGGACGCGATCGTCTCCCCGAACGCGATCCTGGCCACCGGGACCAACGCCTTGTCGGTGACGCGGCTGGCCGCCGAGTCGCTGCGCCCCGAGCGTGTGCTCGGGCTGCACTTCTTCAACCCGGCCCCGGCGATGAGGCTGGTCGAGGTGGTCTCCTCGGTGCTGACCGCTCCCCAGGCGGTCGAGGCGGTCACCGCGCTCGCCCGCAGCCTGGGCAAGGAGCCGGTCGCGGTCGGCGACCGGCCGGGCTTCGTCGCCGACGGGCTGCTGTTCGGCTACCTCAACCAGGCCGCGGCGATGTACGAGGCGAACTACGCGTCCCGCGAGGACATCGACGCCGCGATGAGGCTGGGCTGCGGACTGCCGATGGGGCCGCTCGCCCTGCTCGACCTGATCGGGATCGACACCGCGCGCACGGTCCTGGAGGCCATGTACGCCTCGTCCCACGACCGGCTGCACGCCCCGGCTCCGGTCCTCCGCCAGCTCAGCGAGGCGGGGCTGAACGGCCGCAAGGCGGGGCGCGGCTTCTACACGTACACGGAGCCCGGCAGCCGGACGGTGGTGCCGGACGCGCCGACCCCGCGCGAGGACGCGTCGCCCGTCGCGGGGCGGCCGGTGCGGTCGGTGGGCGTCGCGGGCTCGGGCACGATGGCGTCGGGGATCGCCGAGGTCTTCGCGAAGGCCGGTCACGACGTCGTGCTCGTCGCCCGCGGCCAGGAGAAGGCGGACGCGGCGAAGGCCCGGATCGCCAAGTCCCTGGAGCGTTCCGTGGCCAAGGGGCGGCTGACCGCCGAGGCGCGGGACGGGGCACTGGCCCGGATCACCCCGGCGGGCTCGCCCGACGCCCTCGCCGAGGTCGATCTCGCGGTCGAGGCGGTCGCCGAGGACCTGACGGTCAAGCAGCAGCTGTTCGCGACGCTGGACAAGGTCTGCAAGCCGGGTGCGGTCCTCGCCACCACCACCTCCTCGCTGCCGGTCGTGGCGATCGCGCGGGCCACCTCGCGCCCGCAGGACGTCGTCGGCATGCACTTCTTCAACCCGGCCCCGGCGATGAAGCTGGTCGAGGTCGTCCGCACGGTGCTCACCGCGGACGACGTCCACGCCACCGTCCACGAGGTGTGCGGCACGATCCGCAAGCACCCGGTGGACTGCGGGGACCGGGCCGGGTTCATCGTCAACGCGCTGCTGTTCCCGTACCTCAACAACGCGATCAAGATGGTCGAGGAGCACTACGCGAGCCTCGACGACATCGACGCCGCGATGAAGCTGGGCGGCGGCTACCCCATGGGGCCGTTCGAACTCCTGGACGTCGTCGGGCTCGACGTGTCGCTCGCCATCGAGAAGGTGCTGCACGACGAGTTCCGCGACCCGGGACTGGCCCCGGCACCGCTGCTCGAACACCTGGTGGCCGCGGGCTGCCTCGGCCGCAAGACGGGGCGCGGCTTCCGCGAACATGCCCGGCGCTGAACTGCCCCCGGTGCCGGTGGCCGGATGGGGCGGGCTGCTCGATCCTGCGGGCGGCCCGCCCCCGCGCGATCCGCCGGGCGCTGCGCCCCCGCGGGCGCCCTCACCCGCGTCGATGCAGTACGTTCACACCATGTCCCAGCCCGCCAGGTCCCCCCGTGTCTCCGCCGCGTCCGACCCGCAGGAAAGCGCCACCGGCAGTCGCGCCGCCGCCCAACGGCTCAAAATGCGCCGCGAACTCGCCGCCGCGGCGATGGAACTCTTCGCGACGAAGGGGTACGAGGCCACGACGGTCGACGAGATCGCGGGCGCCGCGGGAGTCGCCCGGCGCACCTTCTTCCGGCACTTCCGCTCCAAGGAAGAGGCGATCTTCCCGGACCACGACGACACCCTCGTCAGGGCCGAGGCCGTCCTCAACGCCGCGCCCGCGCACGAGCACCCGCTCGACACCGTCTGCCGCGGCATCAAGGAGGTCATGAAGATGTACGCGGCCAAGCCCGCGGTCTCCGTGGCCCGTTACAAGCTGACCCGTGAGGTCCCCACCCTGCGCGAGGCCGAGATCGCCTCGGTGGCCCGCTACGAGCGGCTGTTCACGCGCTACCTGCTGGGTCATTTCGACGAGCGCGACCACGAGGCCGGCAACGACGACCCGCTGCTCGCCGAGGTCGCGGCGTCCGCGGTCGTCACCGCGCACAACCATGTGCTGCGGCGCTGGCTGCGGGCGGGCGGCGAGGGCGACGTGGAGGCCCAGCTCGACCACGCCTTCGCGATCGTGCGCAGAACGTTCGGCACAGGCATCGGGGCGGGCCGGATCACCGGCGGCGAACCGGTGGCGCGGCCCGCCGCCTCGGTGGCCTCCGAGGGCGAGGTGCTGGTGGCGGTGGCGCGGACGGACGCGCCCCTCGACGAGGTGATGCGCACGATCCGGCAGGCCCTCCAGGACCGCTGAGCGGGCCGTCGGGGCGGGGCGCGGGCCCGGGCCCGGGTAGGCACCCCGTCGGCCGGGCCGCCCCCGCGCCGCGCCGAATGCGGTTGCCGCGCTCGCGCCCCCGTGCTGCGGTGTGCGGATGACTCCTGATCGTGATGCACTTCTGATCCTTTTCGACCGCGAGATGCGCGAGCACGCCCACCCCGACGGCCCCGGTGTCCAGGTCGAGCGCGCCGGTGACGTCGTACGGATGACCGACCCGGCCGGTGGCTGGGGCACCGTCGTCTGGTCGGCCCCGGACCTCGACGCCCGGCGGGCGGACGCCGCGATCGCCGCGCAGGCGGCACACTGCACGGCGATCGGGCTCGACGAGTTCGAGTGGAAGCTGTACGCGCACGACCGGCCGGCGGATCTGGCGGAGCGGCTGCTCGCGGCCGGATTCGAGGCGGAAGAGCCGGAGACCCTGATGGTCGCCCCGGCCGTGGACCTCCCGACGGCGGTGGAGCTTCCGGAGGGCGTCCGGCTGCGCCCGGTGCGGGACGCGGACGACGTGGAACTGATGGTCCGCGCCCACGAGCGGGCGTTCGGCACGGAAGGGGCGCGGCTGCGGCACCTGGTGTCGACCAGGCTGGCCGAGGACCCCGACCACATCGTCGCCGTCCTCGCCATGGCGGGCGACGAACCGGTGAGCGCGGCCCGGATGGAGCTGTACCCCGGCACCCGCTTCGCCGGGCTGTGGGGCGGCGGAACGGCCCCGGAGTGGCGCGGCAGGGGCATCTACCGGGCGCTGGTCGCCCACCGCGCCCGGATCGCGGCGGAACGCGGCTACGGCTTCCTCCAGGTCGACGCCTCCGCCCTGAGCCGCCCGATCCTCGAACGCCTGGGATTCATGGCCCTGACGACCACGACCCCGTACCTCTACCGCGCTCACTGATCGATCATCCACCGGGCACATCGCGGGCATATCCACGCGAAGCATCCCCCATTCCGCTCATGCGTGCCCGGTGGATGACAAGTGAGAGAAATTGTTGGCACCGAGTGCCTTGCCACCTGTCACGGAGTGCCATACGTTGAAGTTGTCCGGGTGGTCGGCGTACCGGGACCTCGTGTACGCCGGCTGTCCCAGCGGGCCCCGTGTCCGCGCGCCCGGACGCCTGCGTCACAGGCACAGCCTTCTGCTCCACAGAGCAGGCCCCAGCACCACCGGCCGAACCGACGGCACCACCTCCACACCTCAGTTCCCCCTCAGCTCGGGGGACGCCCCGGCGTCCCCCGAGCGACCCATCCGCCGGAGGCACACCGTGAAGGAAATCCTGGACGCGATCCAAGCGCGGACGGAATCGTCAGGCGGTTCCGCCGCGGACCGGGCCGCCGAGTTCGCGGCCCTGCGCATCCCCGAGTCGTACCGCGCGGTGACCGTGCACAGGGACGAGACGGAGATGTTCGCCGGGCTCGCCACCCGCGACAAGGACCCCCGCGCGTCGCTGCACCTGGACGAGGTGCCGGTGCCCGAACTGGGGCCCGGCGAGGCCCTGGTCGCCGTCATGGCCAGCTCGGTGAACTACAACTCGGTCTGGACCTCGATCTTCGAACCGCTGCCCACGTTCGGCTTCCTGGAGCGCTACGGACGGCTCAGCGAGCTCACCCGGCGTCACGACCTGCCGTACCACATCATCGGCTCGGACCTCGCCGGTGTCGTCCTGCGCACCGGGCCCGGCGTCAACGCCTGGCAGCCGGGCGACGAGGTCGTCGCGCACTGCCTCTCCGTCGAACTGGAGTCCTCGGACGGCCACAACGACACCATGCTCGACCCCGAGCAGCGCATCTGGGGCTTCGAGACCAACTTCGGCGGTCTGGCCGAGCTCGCGCTCGTCAAGTCCAACCAGCTGATGCCGAAGCCCCGCCACCTCAGCTGGGAGGAGGCCGCCGCGCCGGGACTGGTGAACTCCACCGCGTACCGGCAGCTGGTCTCGCGCAACGGCGCGGGCATGAAGCAGGGCGACAACGTGCTGATCTGGGGCGCCAGTGGCGGACTCGGCTCGTACGCCACACAGTTCGCCCTGGCGGGCGGCGCCAACCCGATCTGCGTCGTCTCCAGCGAGCAGAAGGCGGACATCTGCCGGCGGATGGGCGCCGAGGCGATCATCGACCGCAGCGCCGAGGGCTACCGGTTCTGGAAGGACGAGCACGAGCAGGACCCGCGCGAGTGGAAGCGGTTCGGCAAGCGCATCCGCGAACTCACCGGCGGCGAGGACGTCGACATCGTCTTCGAGCACCCGGGCCGCGAGACCTTCGGCGCGAGCGTGTACGTGACCCGCAAGGGCGGCACGATCGTCACCTGTGCCTCGACCTCCGGCTACACCCACGAGTACGACAACCGCTACCTGTGGATGTCGCTGAAGCGGATCGTGGGCTCGCACTTCGCCAACTACCGCGAGGCGTGGGAGGCCAACCGCCTGGTCGCCAAGGGGAAGATCCACCCGACGCTGTCGAAGGTCTACCCGCTGGAGCAGACCGGCCAGGCCGCGTACGACGTGCACCGCAACCTCCACCAGGGCAAGGTCGGCGTGCTGGCGCTCGCCCCCCGCGAGGGCCTGGGCGTGAGCGACCACGAGCTGCGCGAGAAGCACCTCGACGCCATCAACCTGTTCCGTGACGCGTCGGCGGAGCGGGCCGACAAGCACAGCCGTGACGCGTCGGCGGAGCGGACCGACAAGCACAGCCGTGACGCTTCGGCGGAGCGGACCGCCCGAGCCGCCCAGAACGTCTGAGGCCCCCGATGAGCGAACGTCAGAAGGACCGCCCGTGGCTCATGCGGACGTACGCCGGCCACTCCACCGCCGAGGCGTCCAACGAGCTCTACCGGCGCAATCTCGCCAAGGGCCAGACCGGCCTGTCCGTCGCCTTCGACCTGCCGACCCAGACCGGCTACGACCCCGATCACGTCCTCGCCCGCGGCGAGGTCGGCCGGGTCGGCGTGCCCGTGTCGCACCTCGGTGACATGCGACGGCTGTTCCAGGACATCCCCCTGGAGCGGATGAACACCTCGATGACGATCAACGCCACCGCGATGTGGCTGCTGGCGCTCTACCAGGTGGTCGCGGAGGAACAGGGCGCCGACGTCACCGGGCTCCAGGGCACCACGCAGAACGACATCGTGAAGGAGTACCTCTCGCGCGGGACGCACGTCTTCCCGCCCGGTCCCTCGCTGCGGCTGACCACCGACATGATCGCGTACACGGTCAACCACATCCCGAAGTGGAACCCGATCAACATCTGCAGCTACCACCTCCAGGAGGCCGGGGCCACCCCGGTCCAGGAGATCGCGTACGCCATGTCGACGGCGATCGCGGTGCTGGACGCCGTGCGGAACTCCGGGCAGGTGCCGGAGGAGAAGTTCGGCGACGTGGTGGCGCGGATCTCGTTCTTCGTGAACGCGGGCGTCCGCTTCATCGAGGAGATGTGCAAGATGCGCGCCTTCGGCCGCATCTGGGACCGCGTCACCCGCGAGCGGTACGGCGTGGAGAACCCCAGGCAGCGCCGGTTCCGCTACGGCGTCCAGGTCAACTCGCTCGGGCTGACCGAGGCGCAGCCGGAGAACAACGTCCAGCGGATCGTTCTGGAGATGCTGGCCGTCACCCTGTCCAAGGACGCCCGCGCCCGGGCCGTGCAACTGCCCGCGTGGAACGAGGCGTTGGGTCTCCCCCGGCCCTGGGACCAGCAGTGGTCGCTGCGCATCCAGCAGGTGCTGGCCCACGAGAGCGACCTGCTGGAGTACGAGGACATCTTCGCCGGGTCGCACGTCGTCGAGGCCAAGGTGGACGAGCTGGTCACCGCGTCGCTGGCCGAGATGGACCGGATCCAGGAGATGGGCGGCGCCATGGCGGCCGTCGAGTCCGGCTATCTGAAGTCCGAGCTGGTCGCCTCGCACGCCGCCCGCAGGGCCCGGATCGAGAACGGCGAGGAGAAGATCGTCGGCGTCAACATCCACGAGACCACGGAGCCCAACCCGCTCACCGCGGACCTCGACGGCGCGATCATGACGGTCGACCCGGCCAACGAGGCCAAGGTCGTCGCCGCCCTGCACGCCTGGCGCGACAACCGGGACGAGGCGCGCGCCACCGACGCGCTGGCCGCGCTGAAGAAGGCCGCCGCCGGCCGCGAGAACCTGATGACGGCGACCGTGGAGTGCGCCCGCGCGGGCGTCACCACGGGGGAATGGGCCTGGGCGCTGCGTGACGTCTTCGGCGAGTTCCGGGCCCCGACGGGCGTCTCGTCGGCCCCCGTGGCGGTGACCGCGGAGCCCGGCACTCCGCTCGCCCTGGTCCGGGAGAAGGCCGCCCGGACGGCGACCGATCTGGGCGCCGGGCGACTGCGGCTGCTGGTCGGCAAGCCGGGTCTGGACGGGCACTCCAACGGAGCCGAGCAGATCGCCGTGCGGGCCCGTGACGCCGGGTTCGAGGTGGTCTACCAGGGGATCAGACTGACGCCCGAGCAGATCGTGTCGGCCGCCCTCGCCGAGGACGTGCACTGCGTCGGCCTGTCGATCCTGTCCGGTTCGCACGCGGAGCTCGTACCGGACGTGCTGGCCCGGCTGCGCGAGGCCGGCGCCTCGGACATCCCGGTCATCGCGGGCGGGATCATTCCGCCCGCCGACGCCGCGGCCCTCATGGCGGCCGGTGTCGCCGCCGTCTTCACCCCGAAGGACTTCGGTATCACGGAGATCATCGGCCGTATCGTCGACGAGATCCGGAAAGCGAACAAGCTCGACCCTCTGGAGGTCCCCGTATGACTGCCGTCAACCGCCCGCCCGTCTCCCACCACCACCCTCAGGCGACGTCCCTGCGGGACGGCACCTCCCGTCTGCGTCCGCGCCGCTCGTGCCTGGCCGTGCCCGGCTCGAACCCCCGGTTCCTGGAGAAGGCCCAGGGCCTCCCGGCCGACCAGGTCTTCCTGGACCTGGAGGACGCGTGCGCGCCGCTCGCCAAGGAGGGCGCCCGGCACACCATCGTCGACGCGCTGAACAAGGGCGACTGGACGGGCAAGACCCGGGTCGTGCGGGTCAACGACTGGACCACGCAATGGACGTACCGCGACGTCGTCACGGTCGTCGAGGGCGCCGGCCAGAATCTCGACTGCCTCATGCTGCCGAAGGTCCAGGACGCCCAGCAGATCGTCGCCCTCGACCTGCTGCTGACCCAGATCGAGAAGACGATGGGCTTCGAGGTCGGGCGGATCGGCATCGAGGCGCAGATCGAGAACGCCAGGGGCCTGGTGAACATCGACGAGATCGCCGCCGCCTCGCCGCGGCTGGAGACGCTGATCTTCGGCCCGGCCGACTTCATGGCGTCGATCAACATGAAGACCCTGGTCGTCGGCCGGCAGCCGCCCGGGTACGACGCGGACGCGTACCACTACATCCTGATGCGCATCCTGATGGCGGCCCGCGCGCACGACCTCCAGGCGATCGACGGCCCCTTCCTCCAGATCCGTGACGTGGACGCGTACCGCGAGGTCGCCGGCCGTGCCGCGGCGTTGGGCTTCGACGGCAAGTGGGTGCTGCACCCGGGTCAGGTCGATGCGGCCAACGAGGTGTTCTCGCCGTCGCAGGAGGACTACGACCACGCGGAGCTGATCCTCGACGCGTACGAGTGGTGCACCTCCGAGGAGGGCGGCAAGAAGGGCTCTGCGATGCTCGGCGACGAGATGATCGACGAGGCGAGCCGCAAGATGGCCCTGGTCGTCGCCGGCAAGGGGCGCGCGGCCGGTCTGCGCCGCACTTCCAAGTTCGAGGCTCCGGAGGTCTGAGATGCAGTTCGGACGCACCTTCGAGGAGTTCGAGGTCGGCGCGGTCTACAAGCACTGGCCCGGGAAGACGGTCACCGAGTACGACGACCACCTCTTCTGTCTGCTGACCATGAATCACCATCCGCTGCACATGGACAGCAATTACGCGGAGCGGACGACGGATTTCGGGAAGAACGTCGTCGTCGGCAATTACGTCTACTCGCTGCTGCTCGGTATGTCGGTCCCGGACGTCTCCGGAAAGGCGATCGCCAATCTGGAGATCGAGTCGCTGAAGCACGTCGCGCCGACCTTCCACGGCGACACGATCTACGGCGAGACGACCGTTCTGGACAAGACCCCGTCGAAGTCCCGGAGCGACCGCGGAATCGTGTACGTGGAGACCCGGGGATACAAGCAGGACGGAACGCTGGTCTGCGTTTTCCGCCGCAAGGTGATGGTCCCCACGGAGACGTACATCAAGGAGCGCGGCGGCGAGCAGCCCGGCCGCCCCGAGCCGCTCCCGGCCCCGCAGAAGTCCTCCCCGAAGCCCTCGCAGAAGAACGTGGAGAAGTAGCCATGACGCGACTCGCCCAGACCTCCGGTCTCACCGATGTCCAGCAGGAGATCGTCTCCACGGTCCGGGATTTCGTCGACAAGGAGATCATTCCGGTCGCGACCGGCCTGGAACACCGCGACGAGTACCCGACCGAGATCGTCGAGGGACTCAAGGAACTCGGTCTGTTCGGGCTGATGATTCCCGAGGAGTACGGAGGGCTGGGCGAGTCGCTGCTCACGTACGCGCTGTGCGTGGAGGAGATCGCCCGCGGCTGGATGAGCGTGTCGGGCATCATCAACACACATTTCATCGTGGCGTACATGCTCAAGCAGCACGGCACCCAGGAACAGAAGGACACCTTCCTCCCGCGCATGGCCCTGGGCGAGGTCAGGGGCGCGTTCTCGATGTCCGAGCCGGGACTGGGCTCGGACGTGTCGGCGATCACCTCCAAGGGCGTCCGGGACGGCGAGGAGTACGTCCTCGACGGCCAGAAGATGTGGCTGACGAACGGCGGTACGTCCACGCTCGTGGCCGTCCTCTGCCGGAGTGACGAAGGCCACCCCGAGGGCACCGCCCCGCACAAGTCGATGACAACGTTCCTGGTCGAGAAGGAACCCGGATTCGGCGAGGTGCGTCCGGGACTCACCATTCCCGGCAAAATCGACAAAATGGGCTACAAGGGCGTCGACACCACCGAGCTCATCATGGACGGACTGCGAATTCCGGCCAACCGGGTTCTGGGTGGCACCACCGGCCGGGGTTTTTACCAAATGATGGACGGCGTCGAGGTCGGCCGGGTGAATGTGGCCGCCCGTGGCTGCGGTGTCGCACAACGTGCGTTCGAGCTGGGTGTTTCGTACGCCCAGCAGCGCCGGACGTTCGGGAAGCCGATCGCCCAGCACCAGGCCATCCAGTTCAAGCTGGCCGAAATGGCCACCAAGGTGGAGGCCGCCCATGCCATGATGGTGAATGCGGCTCGCAAAAAGGACTCCGGGGAGCGAAACGACCTGGAGGCAGGGATGGCGAAGTACCTCGCCTCCGAGTACTGCAAGGAAGTCGTCGAGGACGCCTTCCGTATCCACGGCGGCTACGGCTTCTCGAAGGAGTACGAGATCGAGCGCCTCTACCGGGAGGCCCCGATGCTGCTGATCGGCGAAGGTACCGCCGAGATCCAGAAAATGATCATTGGGCGCCGACTCCTTGAGGAGTACCGGTTCCAGGGTTGATTGTCCCTTTCAAGCCGATTTGGAAGCGAAGAAGATCACACCCTGTCATCCTCAGCCGGTGCCTTCCCGCCGTCCGACTCGGCTGCTGGCTTGCCCAGTTGCGGCTCGCAACCGATAACATCGCCGGAAAAGCCGCCGTCCCCCGTTGCCAGCGCGGCATCATCCGCTACGAAGGTCATCCATGCCCGACAGCCAAACCTCTGCACCGCGCGGCGGTGTCCGCCTTGCACGCGGAGCTTCGCCGTGGCTCCTCCCGACCGTCGCCACCGCGGCACTCAGCCTCACCCGGGCCCGCAGGTCCGGGCGCTGGGCCGCGGTGGCCGTGCCCACCACCGCGCTCGCGGCGGGCATGCTGTGGTTCTTCCGGGACCCCGAGCGCGAGATCACGCGGGGCCGGGTCATCTCCCCGGCCGACGGCGTGGTGCAGAGCATCATGCCGTGGAAGGACGGACGTACCCGCGTCGCGATCTTCATGAGCCCGCTGAACGTCCATGTGAACCGCGCGCCCCTGGCCGGCACCGTGACCTCCGTCGAGCACGTCCCCGGCGGCTTCGTTCCCGCTTTCAACAAGGAGAGCGAGAACAACGAGCGCGTGGTCTGGCACTTCGACACCGAACTCGGTGACATCGAGATGGTGCAGATCGCGGGCGCGGTCGCACGTCGTATCGTCCCCTACGTCCCGCAGGGTACAAAGGTGGAACAGGGCGAGCGCATCGGTCTGATCCGCTTCGGCTCCCGCGTCGACCTCTACCTGCCGGAGGGTGTCGAGGTCGCGGTCGAGGTCGGCCAGGCCACTACCGCGGGGGTGACTCGAATTGACCGTGATTGATCCTGAGACCCGGACCGGCTGGGTGCCGGAGTCGGAGTCCGAGGAGGACGCCGGCGAGGACATGCCGCTCTCTCTGCGGCTGTCGATAGCGGACACCCTCACGCTGGGCAACGCCACGTGCGGCTTCATGGCGGTGTACTTCACCACCACCGGAATCCTCATTCCGCACCTCACGGGCAGCGACGAGAGCGGCATGGCGCGGCACTCCGCGGCCACCGCCGTGATCCTGATGCTCCTGGCCGCGGTGTTCGACCTCTTCGACGGGCTCGTGGCCCGCAAGCTGCGTTCCTCGCCGATGGGTGCCGAACTGGACAACCTCTCGGACCTGATCAGCTTCGGGCTCGCCCCGGCGTACTTCGTCCTCGTGTACGGCATGGTCGCGGACGACGCGCACCAGCGGGTGTCGGCGCTGGCGGCGATCGTGGTGCTGCTGGCGGTGGTGCTCAGACTCGCCAGATTCTCCTGCGTGACCATGAAGGACGGCATGTTCCAGGGCATGCCGAGCCCCTTCGGAGCGCTCACGGTCGTCTCGATCGTGCTCCTGGAGCTGCCCTTCGTCCCGACGCTCCTCGCGATCGTCGGGGTGGCGTGGCTGATGGTCAGCCGGGTCGAGTACCCGAAGCCGCGGGGCGTCCTCGCGGTGGCGATGCTCAGCTGGATCATCTCCGCGATGGGGCTCCTGGCCGCGTGGGCGCTGGACGCCCCCGGCGGGCAGCTGCTCCTGCAGACCGGCTGTGCGCTCCAGGTGGTCCTGGGCGCGGTCATCCCGCTCTTCGCGACGGCCCGGAGGGTGAACACCTTCCGCGACAACCGGCGCGAGGCACGGGCGGCCCAGCTGCCGTAACCGCACAAGCGCATGTGAGAGGGCCCCGGGTGCTGGGAAGCACCCGGGGCCCTCTCACATGTACGGCCGCGTTCCCGGCCGGGCATGGGCTCCGCGGCCGGCTCGCCCCCGCGTCGGACGCGTCCTGATGCGGGTCGTCACGGAGCTCACCGCCCTGCCCTCGTCCCGACCGTGCGGCGCGGGTTCCGGGCCCATGCCGAGCACCGGCGGGGGTCGGTGCCGACGCGCACGCCGGAGCGGCCGTGCCCGAGCCGAACCGGCGTCGGGGGCGACGACGGCTGACGGGGCACGAGAGGTCAGCCGGGCACGAGCACGGCAGCCCCGCGCACCCGGTCGGCGGCCAGGTCGGCCAGGGCCCGGTCGGCCTCGCTCAGCGGGTACGGACTCACCGTGACCCGGATGCCGATGCGCCGTGCCAGGGCGAGGAACTCCCTGCCGTCCTCACGCGTGTTGGACGTGACGCTGCGCAGGTCGCGCTCCTGGAAGAGATGGCGCTGATAGTTCAGCACGGGGACGTCCGACAGGTGGATCCCGGCGATCGCGAGCGTTCCCGCCCTGTCCAGGGCCTCCAGCGCCACCGGCACCAAGTCGCCGACG
Source organism: Streptomyces sp. NPDC002476 (assembly GCF_042889785.1). Lineage (NCBI taxonomy): Bacteria > Bacillati > Actinomycetota > Actinomycetes > Kitasatosporales > Streptomycetaceae > Streptomyces > Streptomyces sp. NPDC002476. The sequence goes on from NZ_JBIARH010000002.1 coordinate 426,430, forward strand.
GGTGCGAACAGGATCGCCGAGTCCAGCGGTTCCGGAGGACGGTCGTACGCGTCGCCCGCCGAGGCGGCGCCCAGCTCCAGCGCCAGCGCGCGGGCGCTCGCCGAGCGGGTCAGCACATGGACGGTGGCACCCTCGGCGAGCGCCACCTGGGCCGCCAGGTGGGCCGAGGCGCCGAAGCCGTAGATGCCCAGCCGTCCGCCCTCGGGGAGCGCGCTGCGCCGCAGGGAGCGGTATCCGATGATGCCCGCGCAGAGCAGCGGGGCGAGGTGGGCGGCGTCCTGGTCGTCGGGGAGCCCATAGGCGAAGTCCTCCGGGACCACCGCGGTCTCGGCGAAGCCGCCGTCGGCGTCCCAGCCGGTGTAGACGGAGCGGGGACAGAGGTTCTCCCTCCCGGCCCGGCAGTACCGGCAGCTCCCGCACGTGCCGCGCAGCCAGGCCCCGCCCACCCGGTCGCCGACACGGAACCGGCCGGTCCCGTCGCCGGCCGCCACGACCCGGCCGACGATCTCGTGTCCGGGGACGGTGCCCGGCCGGCGCGGCGGGAGGTCGCCCTCGGCCAGATGCAGATCCGTACGGCAGACCCCGCACGCCTCCACGTCCAGCAGCAGCTCCCCCGGGCCGGGGACGGGCTCGGGGCGGCGCACACGTGCCAGGGGGCCGGTGCCGATCGGACCGGGTGTCCGGACGGCCCAGCCGCTCCGGTCGGCCACGGCGGGCCCGGGGACAGCCACACGTCCAGACTGCGGCGACCGGGGCGAAGCGGCAACCGGCCCGGGTTGCGTGTCGGCCGGCCCGGGGTGTGCGGCCCGCCGCCGTCCGCCCTTACGACCTGGGGAGCAATAAGGAGCGGGCTCCCGACGCCCTGCGACTCCGCCTCCCGCGTCGTCGTCGGTCACCGAAGCTCCTTCCCCGAGCTCTCAGCTGCTTTCGAGCAGGGGAGACCCCATCCGCCTCCCTCCTCCGCCCTGGATCCGAAGCCGCACGACGCCGCTCGCCGATCCACTCCCTCTTGCTCCCCAGGCCGTTACCAGATGTCCGGGCCGCGTCGCGGGAAGCGCACCGGGCCGCGAGCGGGTCGAGGCACTGGATTCACTCCATCGGTCGTGCGAGGCGTGCGCGTCCTCGCGACGAGAAGCAGGCTGATGGGCGACGGCACCGCGACGAGGGCTACCGGACGCCGAAGGTCGGGCGGACGGGCGCCGTAAGAGGTGGAGCCATGCCCCGTGTGTCTGCGCATGTCCATGTGTCCCGCCCCGCGGAGGAGATCTTCTCGTTCCTCCGGGATCCACGGAACCTCGCCGTGTGGTCGTCGAGCATAGACCAGGTGCTCGACGGCCCGGTCGCCACGGACCTCGGCGACCAATACCTCTGCAAGTTCCCCGGCAGGCGCCGGGCGCACCGCCTCACCTGCACCGCGAGTACACCCGTCGAGTACCTGGCCTTCCGCGGCGCGCGGATGTGGACCCCGCTGGGCCGACATTCGCCGGAACTGGAGTTCCACCTGAGCCCGAGCGAAGGGGGAACCCTGGTCCAGTTGTCGGTCAAGCCGCATCTGGACGGCGGCATGATCATCCTCGCCCCGTTCGTGACGATGGCGTGGCGCCGTGACCTGCCGGTGGAGCTGAGGTTCCTGGCGGACCTGCTCGGCGACGGCGAGCGGAGCGACGCGGACACCGAGCCGTACGACGCGCCCGTCGGACCGTCCGACACGGCGCCGGGGCCGTCCGACGCGGCTGCGGGCGTCACGCGGTTCGAGCGGGACGGCGCCGCACGGTTCGACGGGCACACCGCCGCCGGATGGTTCGACGTGAACGCCCGCACCGGACGGATCGACACGGAGACGGGGGACGGCCACGACACGGCACCGGCCCCCGGTTGACCCGAGGAGGCCGGTGGTCCGAGGAGGGACCCGGGCCGGTGCGGCACGGCCTACCGCAGGAAGTCGCGCGCGATCGTCTCGGCCGCCCGTTCCAGCAGCGGTCCCGCCTGGGCCATGGAGACGGCGGGGTCCGGTTCGAGGTCCGCGAGCGCGTACGCGCGGCTGATGCCGGCGCCGTTCAGCGCCTCGGGCGTCAGCGCGAGCCGGCCGCAGACCGCCACGACCTCGACGCCCGCCGCGCGGGCAGCCGAGGCCACGCCCGCCGGGGCCTTGCCGTGCAGGGTCTGTTCGTCGAGCGACCCCTCACCGGTGATCACCAGAGTGGACCGCGCCAGCGCAGGGGCGAAGCCGAGGACGTCGAGCATGACCTCGATGCCGGGCCGGAACCGGGCCCCGAGCGCGACCAGCGCCCCGTAACCGATGCCGCCTGCCGCGCCCGCCCCGGGCAGCCCGGCGTGCTCCGGACCGAGGACGGACGCGTAGTGGGCGAGCGCGGCGTCCAGGACCGCGATGTCCTCGTCGGTGGCGCCCTTCTGCCGCCCGTATACCTCGGGGGCGCCCTCGGGGCCGGTCAGCGGGTTGTCCACGTCGCCGGCGAGGATCAGGTCCACATCGGCCAGGCGCGGGTCGAGACCGGACAGGTCCGCCTCGGCGAGGTCGGCGAGGCCGCCGCCACCGGGCCCGACGGGCTCGCCGTCCGCGTCCAGGAAGCGGGCCCCGAGCGCGGCCAGCATTCCCGCGCCGCCGTCCGTCGTCGCGCTGCCACCCACGCCGAACACGATTCTCCGGGCGCCCGCGTCGAGCGCGGCGGCCAGCAGCTCGCCGGAACCGTACGTCGTGGCCGTCAGCGGGGCGAACACGCCCGCGGGAAGGCGCTGGAGGCCCGACGCCTCGGCCATCTCCACCACCGCGGTGGTGCCGCGCAGCGCGTACGCCGCCGTGACCGGCTCCCCGAGCGGCCCGGTCACCCGCCTCTCACGGCGCTCGAACCCGGCGGCCACCGCCGCCGCCACCGTGCCGTCGCCGCCGTCCGCCACCGGCAGGGTCTCGACCCGCACCCCGGGGACGACGCGCCGCAGCCCGGCCGTCACCCGCTCGGCGACCTGCACCGCCGTGAGCGAGCCCTTGAACTTGTCCGCCGCGACGAGGACGCTCGCGGTCTCCGTCACTGCTCCGTCCACCACCTTGAACCCCTTGCTCTTCGAACAGGCAGTCGCGCCGCCCCGACCCGATCCGCGGCGCATACCCGCTGCCCAGGGCCGTCCCGGGGCCCTATCGTGCGGCTATGCTGCCCCGCGTGACCACCACTGACTACGCCGCTTACGACCTGGGGACAAGAGGAAGTGGATCAGGGAGCGGCGTCGTGCGGCTTCGGATCCAGGGCGGAGGAGGGAGCCGGATGGGGCCTCCCCTGCTCGAAAGCAGCTGAGAGCTCGGGGAAGGAGCGTCGGTGACCGATGACGACGCGGGAGGCGGAGTCGCAGGGCGTCGGGAGCCCGATCCCTCTCGCTCCCCAGGCCGTTACATCGCGGGGCTGCCCCGGGTGCTGGCCGCCGCGGCCACCGTGTTCCGGGACTCCCGCGGCCGGGTACTGCTCGTCGAACCGAATTACCGCGAGGGCTGGGCACTGCCCGGCGGAACCGTCGAGTCCGACGAGGGCGAGAGCCCCGGCAGGCCGCACGGCGCGAGACGTTCGAGGAGATCGGCTTCGACCTGCCGCCCGGGCGGCTCCTCGCGGTCGACTGGGCGCGCGGCCCGGGGCGCCCGCCGATCGCCGCGTACCTCTACGACGGCGGCGTGCTCGGGGAGCGGTAGCTGAAGGAGATCCGGCTCCTGGAGGAGGAGCTGCTGTCCTGGGAGCTCGTCGCACGCGACGAGCTCGACCGTTGCCTGCCCGCCGGTCTCGCCCTGCGCCTGAGGGCGGCGCTGGACGTGCTCGACTCGGGCGGCGGCACGGCGGAGCGGGAGGACGGTCGCCCGGTGACCGGCCGACTCGGGGGCCCGTTGCCCTGACCGGCCGTCAGCCGGTGAGCTGGTGCGCGGGCCACCGGGGTGCGCGGCCGGGGCGGCGGCCGGAGCGCGGCCTGCTGCTCCCCCTGCTGCGCGAGGGCGCGCACGACGCGGCGACGGGTACGGACGGATGGCCGGCGCCGGGCCAGTACGGGCAGTACGGGCTGGTCTCGCTCGACGACGGACGCTGCCACATGGCCCGGAGCGGCACCGTCCAGGACGGTGGCGTCCCCAGGCAGACCGCCCGCGCCAAACCGCACACCTGGACGGGCCGGCCCCCGTCACCGTTCAGTCCCGCAGACCCCGCGGCCCGACGTCCGTCCGGCTCGGTCCCCGGCCTTCGTGTCACCCCTCGCCCCGTGTGTCCGACCCGGGCGCCGGCCCGTGCGTCGCGGGCGAATTGACCTCGCGGGTGGCGTCCGGCGCTGCGTACGCTCGTGGTCATGACTCTCGTCGCGATCCTCAGCGGCGCCGGTATCTCCACGGATTCCGGCATTCCCGACTACCGCGGGCCGAACGGGCTCTGGCGCAAGGACCCGGAGGCCGAGAAGCTCGTCACATACGGCTGCTACATGAGCGATCCGGACATCCGCAGGCGTTCGTGGCAGATGCGCCGCACCAGCGCGACCTGGAACGCACGGCCGAACGCCGCCCACCGCGCGGTGGCCGAGCTGGAGCGGTCCGGCACGCCGGTGCGGGTGATCACGCAGAACGTGGACGGTCTGCACCAGCTGGCCGGTCTCCCCGCCCGCAAGGTCCTGGAACTGCACGGCACGGCGCGCGAGGTGGTCTGCACCCGTTGCCACGCCCGCTCCCCCATGGCCGAGGCCCTGGCCCGGGTCGAGGCGGGCGAGGCCGATCCGCCGTGCACGGTCTGCGGCGGCATCCTGAAGTCGGCGACGATCATGTTCGGTGAGCGGCTGGATCCGGTGGTTCTGGGCGAGGCGATGGCGATCGCCACGGCGTGCGAGGTGTTCATCGCGGTCGGGACGACGCTCCAGGTGCAGCCCGCCGCCTCGCTGGCGGGGATCGCGGCGGAGCACGGGGCACGCCTGATCGTGGTGAACGCCGAGCCCACGCCGTACGACGAACTGGCCGCCGAGACCATTCGTGAACCGATCGGGACGGCCCTTCCCGCACTGCTGAGGCGGCTGACGGCGGCCACGGGCACGGACGGGGTCGGAGACGGAGACGAGGGCGACGGAAACGATGCCGCTGTGGACGGCGGCCGCGGGGACACGGGCTCCCGGGGCTGAGGTTCCAGGGGGCCGGGCCGACCGGCGCGACCGCGGGGAACCTGAGGGGCACTCGCCCCGCGATCCGACGGTGGCGCTCAGTCCCCCGGTTCTCGCAGTTCCCGCTGGACGCGGCGCGAGGGGCGGAAGGCGTAGAGGTCGAGGATCCCGGGCGGGTCCACCAGCCCCGGCCCGCCCGTCTCGACCCAGGCGGCGATGTCCGTCACGGCGTCCGGGTCGTTGACGAGCCCGAGCCAGACCGGCCGGCCACCGGCCGCGCGCCCCTGAGCCGAGGGCTGTACGACGACGACATTGGCCTGTTCGCAGGCGTCCAGGCAGTCCACCGCGCGGACCGTCGCCACGTCCGCGAGCGTCCGGCGCAGCACGGCGAGCTGACCGGCGTGGTCCACGCCCGGGATCTTCGGGGTCCCGCAGCAGCAGCCACGGCAGACGCTGACGGTGGGCCGGGAGGCACTCTGTGCGGGGACGGGCTTGCGCGGGCGGCGGCTCATGCGGGGACGCCTCCGGAGACGGCTCGGACGATCACTCGGGGACTGTACCGACCCCGCATCGGATCGAACACCTGCGCAGCTCCGGTGGTCGGTGAGGTACAGTGGGCGGCTGCGAAGGGGAGTAGCCCCGCGAACCGGTCGTCGACACACTGGAGCCCTCGGGTTCCCGGTGGCCGGGCCCGTGAGTCCCACGGGCGGGCGAGACCTTCGGTCAGGTATGACGTGCCCGCGACCCGCGGGTGCCGATGTCGTGCCGGGCCGAGTGGTCCTCCGGACAGCCCGAGTGGCGCTTCGCGAAGGCCCGGGGCCCGGCTCTCACAGAAAGCCACCCGGAATGCACCTCGACCCCCTGGCGATCATCACCGCCTTCGGGCTGATCTTCCTCGCCGAACTGCCGGACAAGACGATGTTCGCGTCCCTCGCCATGGGCACCCGCATGCGCCCGCTGTACGTCTGGTTCGGCACGTCGTCCGCGTTCATCGTGCACGTCGCGATCGCCGTCGGGGCGGGCAGCCTGATCGGGCTGCTGCCGGACTGGCTCGTCAAGGTCGTCTCGGCGTCCCTGTTCGCGTTCGGCGCGTTCATGCTGCTGCGTGCCGGTGGCGGCGATGACGAGGAGGAGGACGGCGCCAGGACGGTGACCGGGTTCTGGCCGGTCTACTCGACCGCGTTCATGGCGGTCTTCATCAGTGAGTGGGGCGATCTGACGCAGATCACCACGGCCAATCTGGCCGCGAGCAACGGCACCTGGTCCACGGCGATCGGGTCCGCGGCCGCGCTGATGTCGGTCTCGGCGCTGGCGCTGCTCGCGGGGCAGTTCATCGCGAAGCGGGTGCCGCTCAAGACGGTTCAGCGGATCGGCGGGCTGTGCATGCTGGGCCTGGCGATCTGGACCGTGGTCGAGATCTTCACCGGCTGACACCGCCCGGGGCTCCCGGCACCGACCGGCCGGGCGGACACACGGCCCGACCGGGCTCCGGACCCATCCGGGGCCCGGGATTCCGCCGCCGCCCCGGCCCGGGTCCGACACTGCCCGGCCCCCGGATCTCCCGCCGCCCGGGCTTCCGGCGTCGCACGTCCGCCGCGTCGGCCCGGGCGGCGTCACGTGTCCGCCCTCCCCGGGAGGCGTCAGGAGCCGGGAGGCGTCAGGAGCCGGGAGGCGTCAGGAGCCGGGACGTCAGAAGAGGGAGAGGTCCGGGCCGTCGTCGCGTCCGCCCTTCTCGAACGCCAGCAGCCGTTGCTTGCGGTCGAGCCCGCCGCCGTAGCCGGTGAGGCTGCCGGAGGCACCGATCACGCGGTGGCAGGGGACGATGATGCCCACCGGGTTCTTGCCGTTGGCGAGACCCACCGCACGGGAGGCGCCCGGCTTGCCGAGGGTCTCGGCCAGTTCACCGTACGAGCGGGTCTCGCCGTACGGGATCAGCTGGAGCTGCGCCCAGACACTGCGCTGGAACGGGGTGCCGTCCAGGCACAACGGCAGGTCGAACTCGCGCAGCTCGCCGGCGAAGTAGGCGTCGAGCTGGCGGATCGCCTCCGTGAACGGGCGCGGGTCGGGCTCGCCGAAGGTCTCCTCGGGCGGGCGGTGGCGCTGCTCGGTCATGTAGAGGCCCGAGAGCACGCCGTCGGTGGCGACGAGTGTCAGCGGGCCGTAGGGGCTGTCGACGACGGCGTGCCGCCGGTGGACGGCCGTCCCGGACCGCCGGGAGGTCGTGGGTGCGGGCGTGGTGGTCATGGCGGATCGTCCCAACTGGGTCATGCGGGCAGGTGGTTGATGGGGTGGTCGTCGACGGTCCAGAGGTACTGGACCGCGTACGCGCGCCAGGGCCGCCAGGCCGCCGCGCGGGCGGTGAGCGCGGCGGGGGTCGACGGGAGGCCGAGTTCCGCGGCGGCTCGGCGGATGCCGAGGTCGGTGGGGAGGAAGGCGTCCGGGTCGCCGAGGGCACGCATCGCGATCACCTCGACGGTCCAGGGGCCGAAGCCGGGAAGGACGGCAAGTTCGGTCCGTGTCCGCTCCCAGTCGCTGTCGGTGCCGAGCCGGAGCGTTCCGTCGGTGAGCGCGCCGACGAGCGTGGTGAGCGTGGTGCGGCGGGTGCGGGGCAGGGCGAGCCGTTCGGGGTCGAGTCCGGCGAGCGCGTCCGGGGCCGGGAACAGATGGGTGAGGCCGCCGCCCTCCGGGTCGTCGACGGGAACGCCGTGCGCGGCGACGAGGCGCGCCGCGTGGGTGCGTGCGGCGGCGGTCGACACCTGCTGCCCGAGCACCGCCCGTACGGCGAACTCCGCGCCGTCGACGGTACGCGGCACCCGTCGCCCCGGGGCCGTGTCGACCAGGGGCGCGAGCAGTGGATCGGCGCGCAGCCGGTCGTCGACGGCCACCGGATCGGCGTCCAGGTCGAGCAGCCAGCGGCAGCGGCTGATGGCGCGGGTGAGGTCCCGGGGGTCGGTGAGAAACAGCCGGCAGCCGATGTGGCCGGGGCGCGGGGTGAGGGAGACGATGCCGTGCCCGTACGGGAGGGTGAGCGTGCGGCGGTAGGCACCGTCGCGCCACTCCTCGACACCGGGGACCGCGGTGGCGGCGAGGTGTCCGAAGAGGTTGGAGGGGTTGAGCGGTGCCCGGTACGGCAGCCGCAGCGTGATCACCCCCGGGGCGGGTGTCGGTGTCGTGGACCGGGCGGCGCGGCTGCGCAGCTCGCCCGGGGCGAGGGCGAAGACCTCGCGCACGGTGTCGTTGAAGGTGCGGATCGAGGCGAACCCGGCGGCGAACGCCACCTCTGCCATGGGCAACGAGGTGGTCTCGATGAGCAGGCGCGCGGTCTGGGCCCGTTGGGCGCGGGCCAGGGCGAGCGGGCCCGCACCCAGTTCGGCGAGGAGTTGACGCTCGATCTGGCGAGCGGAGTAGCCGAGTCTGACGGCGAGCCCGGGGACGCCCTCGCGGTCGACGACACCGTCGCGGATGAGGCGCATGGCGCGGGCGACGGAGTCGGCGCGGGCGTTCCATTCCGGGGAGCCCGGGCTGGTGTCGGGCCGGCACCGCTTGCAGGCCCGGAATCCGGCCTGCTGGCAGGCGGCGGCGCTGGGGTAGAAGGTCATGTTCTCGACCTTGGGGGGCACGACGGGGCAGCTGGGACGACAGTAGATCCGGGTGGTGAGAACCGCCGTGAAGAACCAGCCGTCGAAGCGGGCGTCCTTCGACTGGACCGCCCGTACGCAGCGCTCGGTGTCCGTGTACATGTCTCCAGCATGGGCCACCGGGTGCTCTCGGGCTGGCGAGAATCCGACATCGACCTCGCACTGCCAGGTACTCTCCTCCGCCCCGTCCCGCACAGCCCTCAGTCCCGCGCCGGTCCGACGGGCCGGGCCGGGCCGGTGGCGGACGTCCGGCCGGTCCCGCGCCGCCCGCGCAACAGCGCCGGGGCACCGGCGAGGCTCACGACGAGGGTGCCGATGCCGGCCAGCGCCAGCGCACCGGCGCCGCCGAGCAGGCTCACCACCGGGCCGGCGAGCGCGGTTCCGGTCAGGTTGGCGCCGTTCAGCGCGGCGCCGGAGGACGCGAAGGCCCGGCCGCGCACGTCGGCCGGGACGCGGGCGTGGATCAGGTTGCGGATGGCCAGGGCCTGCAGGGAGTTGGCGGCTCCGGTGAGCACGAAGGCGCCGAGGGCGACGGCGAACACGGGGATCCCGGCGCTCGCGGCCAGCGCGGCCCCCATGAGGACCCCGGCCCCCGCGAGGACGTGCGGCTGCCACGCCACGGGGATCCGGGGAGCGATCAGCGCGGAGGTGAGGAGCATGCCGACGCCGAAGCATCCGCAGATCCTGTCAGCCGCGGAGGGCCGGTACGCGGCAGGGGCATCGAATCCAGCCGGGTCCGCGCGGGCAGCCCCCGGCCACACTGGTACGGACCGGCCGCCCGCGCCGTACCGGTGCGCATCACCCGCCCTCACAGCACCGGTACGCGCCGTCGGCCCACACCGCGCCGGTACGGATGGACCAGGCGGCCGGGCCGTTACGGGCCGGCCGGGCGACGGCCTGATCATCCGTACCGGTCGATGGGGCGGCGGGCACCGCTCCCCCGCCGCCGCCCCGAACGCCCCTCTCACCAGGAGGACTTGGTTACCCCCGGCAGCAGCCCGGCGTGGGCCTGTTCGCGCACGCGCACGCGGGAGAGCCCGAACTTCCGCAGATGGCCGCGCGGTCGTCCGTCCACCACGTCGCGGCTGCGCACCCGGGTGGCGCTCGCGTCGCGGGGCTGGCGCCGGAGCTCGTCCGCCGCCGCACGGCGTTCGCCGTCCGTGCTGGACGGCCGCCGGATGATCTCCTTCAACTCGGCGCGGCGGGCGGCGTACCGCTCGACGATCGCCTTGCGCCTCTCGTTCCGTGCGATCTTGCTCTTCTTCGCCATCAGACCTTCTCCCCCCTGGCCCGGATGCGGGCGACGGCCGCCTCGACACCGATGGCGTCGACAGTCCTGATCGCCCTGGCGCTGAGCGTCAGCCTGACGCTGCGCCCCTCGCTCGGCAGCCAGTACCGCTTGCGCTGGATGTTGGGGTCGAAGCGACGCGAGGTGCGCCGGTGCGAGTGGGAGATGCGGTTGCCGAAGCCCGGCCGGGCGCCGGTCAGTTGGCAGTGGGCGGACATGGGACTACTCGTTTCCCGCGACGGAGCGCGTGTTGGAAATGGAAATCATTGCCATATAGTAGCGGCATGGCTCGCACCGAACTGCGCCCCGTCGTCAGGCTCCGCTCCACCGCGGGGACCGGCTACACGTACGTCACCCGCAAGAACCGTCGCAGCGACCCCGAACGCATGGTCCTGCGCAAGTACGACCCGGTCGCCCGCAGGCACGTCGACTTCCGCGAAGAACGCTGACCGACCGCTCCGGACCTCCCGTCCGGGCTCCCCTCCCCGAAGGACCCGCCATGAAGCCAGGAATCCACCCGCCGTACGGCCCCGTCGTCTTCCGTGACAAGGCGGCCGGGTCGGCCTTCCTCACCCGCTCCACCGTGACCGGCGACAAGACGATCGTGTGGGAGGACGGCAACACCTACCCCGTCGTGGACGTCGAGATCTCCTCCGCGAGCCACCCCTTCTACACGGGCACCGCACGCGTACTGGACACCGCCGGACGCGTCGAGCGGTTCGAACGCCGCTACGGCCCGCGCGGGGCGAACTGATGTGGAGCGCGACGCGGTTGCCCGTCGTGATCGTCGGTGGTCTCCACTCCGACGCCCGCAGGGAGGTCGTGGAACGGCTGCTGCGCACCGTCCCCGGCAGCGTCGCCCTGCACCACGATCTGACCGGCGCCGCCGAGGGGACGGTGCGACGCACCGTGCGCGACGCCTCGGGCGAACTGTCCGGCGCGGACACCCCGCTCGTCGACGGCTGCGCCTGCTGCGCGCTGCGCGAGGACCTGGTTCCCGAGCTGCGGCGGCTGGCCGACGCCGGTCCGGCCGGGCCGGCGATCGTCGAGCTGTGGGACTCCGTCGAACCCCGGACAATGGCCGAGGTGGTCGTCGCGCACGGCGGCGATGTGCTCGAACTCACCAATGTCATCACCGCCGTCGATCCCGCGCTCGTGCTGCCGTACCTCGGGAACGGCGACGACCTGGCCGAGGCGGGACTCGCGGCGGCGGCGAACGACCGGCGGACCGTGGGCGACACCTGGGCGCGTCAGCTGGAGTACGCGCCCGTGCTCGCCCTCGTGGACAACGAGGCGGCGGACGACGAGGACCGCGCCCTCCTGACCCAGCTCCACCCGACGGCCCGTCATGTTCCCGCCGGATCCCCGGAGCTGGCCCGCCTCGCCTTCGCCGGCTTCGACGTGGAGTCGGCCGCCGCCGCCCAGCACCCCGCCTGTGCGCTGCTGCCGCAGGAGGCGGACGAAGCCGGGGTCACCACACTCGTCTGGCACCGCAGCCGCCCCTTCCACCCCGAACGGCTGTACCGGGCGCTGGAGGACCTGTGCTGCGCGGCGGCCCGCAGCCGCGGCCGCGCTCGACTGGCACCCCGAGCACGGCGACCGCTGCCAGCACCTGGTCTTCACCTCACCGGCCCTGGACCGCGACGGGGTGGTCCGGCTCCTCGACTCCTGCCTCCTCACCGATGCCGAATACGCGGAAGGGCCCGAGGCATGGAAACGGCTCCCCGCCTCGTTCGACTCGTTCCTCGACCCGGTCCACTGACCGCGCCCTCACGCCCTCGGACAACACAACCCTCCGAAAATCGCAAGGAGTTCATATGGCACGACGCGACGACCAGCGCGCGTCACCGAAGGCCCGGCCCAATCCGCTGGACGCGGCCGGAATCACCTGCATCGACTACAAGGACACCGATCTGCTGCGGAAGTTCATCTCGGACCGCGGCAAGATCCGCAGCCGCCGCCTGACCCGCGTCACCGCTCAGCAGCAGCGGCTGCTCGCCCGCGCGATCAGGAACGCCCGCGAGATGGCCCTGCTGCCCACTCCCCACAAGTGACCGCGCACCGCGTGGTCTCGGCGTGCGCCTCCCCGGCGCGCCGAGGCCGCGCGGCCCTTCCCCCCGCAACGGCGGTCGCGCTCCGCCGCGCTCAACCACGCGCCGACAGAACCTCTTCGAACACGGCATACGCCTGCGCGTCGAACAACACGAACCGCACCTCCTCGACCGGTGCGACGGCCTCCGCCAGCACCGTACGGACGGCGATGCGCGCCCCGTCGTCCATGGGCCAGCCGTAGATCCCCGTCGAGATCGCGGGAAACGCCACCGTGCGCGCCCCCAACTCCGCCGCCACGCGCAGTGATTCGCGATAGCAGGAGGCGAGCAGCTCGGAGCGGTCCTCTCCGCTGCTCCACACCGGCCCCACGGTGTGCACCACCCATCGGGCGTCCAGCCTCCCCGCGGTCGTCGCCACCGCACGCCCCGTGGGCAACCCCTTCCCGTACCGCGAAGCCCGCAGCTCACGGCAGGCGGCCAGGATCTCGGGCCCTCCACGCCGATGCACCGCCCCGTCGACCCCGCCCCCGCCGAGCAGCGAGGAATTCGCCGCGTTGACGATGACATCGACGGACTGCCGAGTGATGTCGCCCCGTACCAGAGCGATGGTGACGGCCTCGGGTTCAGGTGTGCTCATACACCCATGATGCCGCGCCCGGGGCGGGCGGCATCTGGTGCCGCTCCCGGCAACGTTTACCCCGTCGCGCCACCTGGCACGCGCGTTCGCGGCGTTGGCCAAAAGCCCACGTAGCCTGCTACGAGGGCTTCCGGCCGCCTTGCGATCGCATGCACCAGGCGCCGCTCCTTCCGGGCAAACATTGCCGGTCGCGGCACCAGCGGCGGCAGCGCGCCGACGGCGAAATCACACGCCCGCTCCCCGGACGACGTGGCAGTGTGACCGGGTGACGGAATTCAACACCCTGGGTGAAAGTGCCGACTGGCAGAACGACTTCGAGCAGCGGCTGCGCGCCGCGCACACGGCCGCCGGGCTCGGCGAGGCCGCGGTGGCGCGCAGGGTCGAGGAGGTGCGCGCCGACATCCTCGACTGGACGGTCGTCGAGATCGCGGAGGCCGGTACCCGAGTGGGGCACGTCGCCGTGGTCGTGGCCGACGACAACGGCAAGCGCGTCGGCCGCATCGGCGACCTCCGCGTCGGCGCGTCGCACGCCGGACGGGGGTACGAACGGGCTGCCAGGGACTGGGCCGAGAGGTGGTGCGCGGAGCGTGGAGCGCGCCGGGTGGACGTGCGGCTCATAGGCCCCGACGACGGGCCGTTCGACGACTACGGCGTCCGCGGCCAGGTCAGGGCGCGGCCCGTCGCCTCCCCGCCGGAACCGCTCGACGGCATCACCGCCCGCCCGATGACTCGGGACGAATTCCCCGAATGGCTCGCCGCGGAGAAGGACTCCTACATGCACGGCATCGTCCGGGCAGGAGCGCTGAGCCCCGAGGACGCCGCACGCAAGTCCGACCGTGACTTCGCGAAGCTGATCCCCGAGGGCCTGGCCACGCCCGGCAACACGTTCCTGGTGCTTGAAACAGGCGGCGAGAAGATCGGCACCGGCTGGCTGAAGCACGGGTATCTTCCCGGCGTCACCTACGGGTACTCGCTGCACGTCCAGGAGCGGCACCGCGGCAGGGGGTACGGGCGGGCCGCGATGACGGCCGGGGAACGGGCCACGCTCGCGGCGGGCGACTCGGCTCTGATGTTCACCGTGTGGGGCGGCAACGAGGTGGCGATGAACCTGTACACGAGCGCCGGTTACCACGTCGTGGAGGAGCACCGCTCCATCGACCTGCCCCGCCCGGCCTGACGGGCACGCCCCTTGGGACCTGTCCACCCGACGGCCCCGGCACACGCGCACGTCAGGCGTCGGCTCGGCGCCTGACGTACCGTCAGTACGTCGTGCGCAGGCGCCTCCACACCGCCTTCGCCGCATGGTGGCCGGACATGCCGTGGACCCCCGGGCCGGGCGGGGTCGCCGAGGAGCACAGGAACACCGCCGGATGGGCCGTCGCGTACGGGACACGCGCCAGCTTGGGCCGGATCACCGTCTGGAGACCGGCGAACGCACCGCACGCGATGTCGCCGTCCACGTAATTGGCGTTGCGCGCCGCGATCCGGGGCGGACCGGCCACCGCCCTCGCCAGCACCAGATCACGGAACCCGGGGGCGAAACGCTCCAGTTGGCGTTCGATGACCTCCGTGGCATCGCCCTCCCAGCCCGCCGGGACGTGTCCGTACGCCCAGAAGACGTGCCGGCCCTCGGGCGCGCGGGAGGGATCGATCAGGCTGGGCTGTGCGGTGATCAGGAACGGCACGCTCGGGTCGCGGCCCGCCACGGCGGCACTCAGCGCGGCGTCGATCTCACCGGCCGTGGGACCGATATGGACCGTCCCGGCCCGGCGCGCCTCCGGAGCGGTCCACGGGACCGGGCCCGACAGCGCGTAATCGATCTTGAAGCAGGACGCGCCGTACCGGTAACCGCTGTACGCGCGGCCCAGGCCCGCGATGCGGGCGAGGGCGGAGGGCGAGGTGTCGAAGACGTACGCCCGGGCGGGCGGGAGTTCGTCGAGGCGCCTGACCTCCGTGCCGGTGCGGATCGTGCCGCCCTGTTCGCGTACGTACGAGGCGAGGGCGTCGGAGATGGCCTGCGATCCGCCGCGCGGCACCGGCCAGCCCTTCTCGTGCGCGGCCAGGGCGAAGAGCAGGGCGATCCCACCGGTCGCCACCCCGCTGACGGGCGCGATGGCGTGGGCGGCGAGCCCGGCGAGCAACCCGCGTGCCTTCTCGCCCCGGAATCGGCGGGAGAGCAGCGTCGCGGGCTGGAGCGCGTCGAGACCGAAACGCACCCAGCGGTACGGGTCACGGGGCAGCCCGTCCCACGGCGTGCGCAGGAAGTCCTCGGCGAGAGTGTCCCAGTGGCCGAGGAACGGGGCGACGAGTCTGCGGTACGCCCCCGCGTCCTGGGCGCCGAGCGACATGGCGCTCTCCCCCACGGACCCGGTGAGCACCGCGGCCGACCCGTCCGGGAACGGATGGGCCAGCGCCAGTTCCGGCTGGAGCCACTCCAGACCGTGCCGGGCGAGCGGCATGGCGGCGAACGCGGGCGAACCGATGCCCAGCGGATGGACGGCGGAACAGGGATCGTGGCGGAAGCCCGGCAACGTGAGTTCCTCCGTGCGGGCACCGCCTCCGACAGTGTCACCCGCCTCGAAGACCTCCACGGCGAAACCGCGCCGGGCCAGTTCGGCCGCGGCGGTCAGTCCATTGGGCCCCGCCCCCACGACGACGGCATCAAGCATCGACGGCACCTTCGGACTCCTTCGTCAGCCGACGGCCAGCACGTCCAGGATATTCCGAGCCTCCGGCGGCGCGGGCCGGGGTGGGGTCACGCGCGATGAAGCCACCGAACTCTCCCGCTCAGCGGCCGCCGGTGACACGGGAGGCCCCAGTCGTGCCCGCCCGGATCGCCGACATGGCCTCCCGGCTCGTCTCGGTGCCCGGTGTCCGTGCGGTCTCCCTGGGCGGCAGCCGGGCCCGAGGCACGCATCGCCCATGTCGCCCTGTGCCGGTCGCGCGCGTTCGGCATCCTCACCCAGTCGTTCCACGCCCACCACCGCGTGTGGTGCCTGAACGAGAAGGGCGCGCCGGCCGCCGCGGCCGCGCTGCCGGACGCTCCCCGGGACCTCGCCGCGCGGGTCGGTGAGGTGATGCGGGGGCTGGACCCGGCGGCGGTGGAGCGGGCGTCGCAATTGGTACGGAGCGTCCGGTCGGGCCTCACGCCCGGCGGCGGGGAAGGCCCGGACGGCACGGACGGCCGTGAAGGCGCGGACGGCTGAGGGACCGGGGCCCTGCCCCATGGCGCACGGGGCCGGGGACGGCCGGGCGGTGGCCGGTCAGGCCCCTTCGCGCAGTGCGCGCAATACACGTTCGACGGTCGCCCCGTCGCGGCCCGCCGTGAACGGCAGGTCATTGCCTCCGGCGATCCGGAAGGGGGCGCCGGAGAGCGTGGCCTGGGCGCCGCCCGTCTCGGCGACCAGCAGCAGACCGGCCGCGTGGTCCCACGCGTACTCCCAGGTGAAGGCGACCGCGTCGAGCTCCCCACGCGCGACGGCGAGGTATTCGAGACCGGCCGAGCCACAGGGCCGGGCGTCGATGCCGTCGGTTCGCAGACCGAGCAGCGCCCGCTTCTGTGCGTCGGTGGTGTAGTCGGGGTGTGACGTGGCCACTTCGAGAACGGCGCCGGGGGCGGGGGTGCCGGACCGTATCGGCTGCCCGTTCAACGTGGCACCCCGGCCGCGGACCGCGACGGCCATCTGGTCGAGGGCCGGGGCGTAGGTCCACGAGGCGAGGAGTTCGCCGCGGTGGGCGAGGGAGACCAGGGTGCAGAAGCCCGGTTCACCGCGTACGAACTGGCGGGTGCCGTCGACCGGGTCGACGATCCACACCGGGGCGTCACCGCCCAGCGCGTCGTACACCGAAGGATCGGCGTGGACCGCCTCCTCCCCGACCACGACCGAGCCGGGCAGGAGCCGGGACAGCGAGGCGGTGAGGTGTTCCTCGGCCAGCCTGTCGGCAACGGTGACCAGGTCGTGCGGGCCGTTCTT
This sequence comes from Streptomyces sp. NPDC002476, assembly GCF_042889785.1. NCBI lineage: Bacteria > Bacillati > Actinomycetota > Actinomycetes > Kitasatosporales > Streptomycetaceae > Streptomyces > Streptomyces sp. NPDC002476. Next base: position 443,142 of record NZ_JBIARH010000002.1, read on the forward strand.
CTCGACGATCTCGTGCGCGGCGAGCTGCCGGTGGCGGGGCATGATCTCGGCGGCGGCCGCCGCACGCACCGCTTCCTCGACATCGTTCAGGCGTCCGGCGGGACCGCCGCCGTCGGTGTCGGTGTTCCCGGCGATTCCGGAGATTTCCGCGATTCCGGCGAAAAGTTGATCCGTCATGCCCCCAGCCAATCACGACCCGCGGGGAAATCGATGACCTGACCATGGCGGGAAGGTGTCCGCCAGGTGTACGACGGGCCGGATCCATGTGGCGCGGGACTCACCGGGCCGGACGCTCGAAGTCCAGGTACTCAGAGCCAGTCGTCCCTCCTCGGCGGCTCGCAGAGCTCGAAGACCACCTCACCGGCGGCCGGATCGCCCCCGGCCAACGGCCGCACCCGCGCACCGACCGCCACGAGGTGCGGTGCGGCGCCCACGACGCGGCAACGGAACACGAATCCCTCGGGAAGCCTGACGAGCGACTCGTTGCGTGCCGTCTCCGTGTAGCGGTGCACGACGCCGGACCTCACCACGACGCCCAGACCGTCACTGTGTTCGGACTGCAGATCACTCGATGCGCACACCGGGCACAGCAGCCTCCGGAACGAGGCGGTGCCGCACCAACGGCAGCGGTGGTAGCGCAGGCCGGTTTCCTCACGCTCCGTCTGCACAGTGTCATTCGACGACTGGAACACGTTCGACCCCTTGCGCTCGGCTCGGATGCGCCATGCGTGCGCGTCGGCGCGTCCGCACCATAGGGCACTGAGTGCCGAGACGTAAAGGCACTCAGTGCCAAGAATCAGTGCCAAGAAGGTGACTTCCGGCGTCAGCCCTGGCCGATGACCGACTCGATCTGCTGCACCACGCGCCACATCGGCGCGTTCTTCGCGGCGACCATCACCACCACGTCGCCGTCGGCCGAGCCGTCGTCGGCCGAGCGCGGCGACACGTCCCCGGCCGCCCCGCTCCCCCACACCCTCCGCACCAGCCCGAAGGCGTGGTCCACCGCCGTCTCCGCGTCGACCTCGCCCCCCGAGCGCAGCCAGGTGCGCAGCCCGTTGTTGTGCGCGGCGACCACGGACGCGGCGATCACCTCGGCACGGAGCGCGCCGTCCCGCGCGTCGCCGTAGCGCTCACGGAGGTAGCCGGCCAGCGTCTGCTCGTACCGGCGCACCACGGACAGTTCGTAGGTCCGCAGCCCGGGCACCTCCCGGGTGAGCCGGTAGCGCTGGACGGAGAACTCGGGGTTGGCGGCGTACATGCGCAGCACGAGGCTGGCCGCGTCGCACACCGCGTCGACCGGTTCCACGTCGCCGGCCGCCGCCAGGAACGCGGTCATGTCGGCGAGACACCGCTCATGGTCCGGGAAGACCGCGTCCTCCTTCGAGGGGAAGTACCGGAAGAACGACCGGCGCCCGACCCCGGCCCGGGCCACGATGTCGTCCACCGTGGTCCGCTCGAAGCCCCGCTCCAGGAAGAGCTGGAAGGCAGCCTCGGCCAGCACCTCCCGCATGGGGGCCTTCTTCGCCGGTCTGCGTGCGTCAGTCATGCGGGGAACGTAGCACCGAAAGACGCTTTCTGGCACTGCGTTCCTTTACAGAGGGTACTGAGTGCCATATCGTCGTCTGTACCAACCGCACCAGGTAGGAGAGCCGGCGTGAGCTTGAGGATCGTTGTCTGTGTGAAGTATGTGCCGGATGCGACGGGTGACCGGCGTTTCTCGGATGACCTGACGGTGGACCGTGAGGATGTGGATGGTCTGTTGTCGGAGCTGGACGAGTACGCGGTGGAGCAGGCGTTGCGGATCGCGGAGGGTGCCGGTGATGCCGAGGTGACGGTGTTGACGGTGGGTCCGGAGGATGCGCGGGATGCGTTGCGCAAGGCGTTGTCGATGGGCGCGGACCGGGCGGTTCATGTCGAGGACGAGTCTGTGCATGGTTCGGATGTGATGGGTACGTCGTTGGTGGTGGCGAGGGCGGTGGAGAAGGCCGG